>JAPLJJ010000234.1 GCA_026388665.1 Deltaproteobacteria bacterium | reverse complement strand
AGACTCACACCTGGTGATAGGAGCTGTATTAATTCCAGGGGCCCGTGCGCCTCGGGTCGTTACAAAGGATATGATACACCACATGAAAGCAGGGTCTGTCATCGTTGATGTCGCCATAGATCAGGGAGGCTGCATAGAGACGTCTAGACCAACTACTCACAAACATCCTACCTTCGTGCAGGACGACGTTATTCATTACTGCGTTCCCAACATGCCGGGCGCTGTTGCCAGGACTTCTACTTTTGCTCTGACCAATGTTACTCTTCCTTATGCCTTGGACATTGCGGACAAAGGGATTGACAATGCCGTGGGGCTGGATACTCGCCTAGCCAAAGGCGTGAATCTTTACAAAGGTTTGGTGACTCACGAAGAAGTAGCTCTAGCTCTTGGTTACACGCACACCATCCTCAATGAGGCAACGGGAAAGTAGGCACAAAGAGGTGCGATGGTAATGGAATTTACGTCGATACCATTGAGAGATGCCAGGGAAATCAGACTTTGCCTTTAGAACGATAGAATTTCACTTATACAAACGGAGGCCAGGAACAGCATCATGCCTTTTACCAAGATAAACGGAATAAATTTGTACTACGAGATCCACGGCCAGGGAATCCCGCTTCTAATGCTGCACCACGGTTTTGGATGTACCGGAATGTGGGACAAAATAATTCCGGCTTTGGTTGAGAACGGCTACAAGCCTATCTGCTATGACAGGAGAGGCTTTGGACAATCTGAAGAAGGACCAGATTTTTTGGATTTTTATGTCCGTGATCAATTCCTAGCCGAAAGTGTGATTGATTTGGAATCGTTCCGCAATTGGCTCGGTGTTGACTCATTTTATATAGTAGGACAATGCGAAGGTGGGGTAGTTGCGGCAGACTATGCCGTTAAGCATCCTGATCGGGTCAGGAACATGGTTATATCAAGCACACTTTGCTATAGCGAATGTCGGATGCATGAATTCAACCTTTCAAAATTTACCAAAAGTTTCGATGAATTAGACCGCGAACTAAGAAACAAATTAATTAGCTGGCACGGAGAAAAAACCAGACCGTTTCACGATCAATTTCGCCAGTTTGGAGGAGCTTACGGAAAGGATATTTTTGACCTCAGGCCAACTCTAAGACAGGTCACTTGCCCAACCCTTGTGCTCTATCCAGATAGGAGTTTTCTTTTTGAAGTCGAACAGGGGGTTCCTCAAGGGGAACTGGCCGTGCTTCCCAATTGTGGGCACAACACTTACGATGAACAACCAGAGGAATACGTTTCCCACATTGTGAATTTTTTCGGCCGGCGCCGCCTTGATGGACTACCCGGAATCATGGGCAGGACAGTCCACCCTGTAACTTGCGCGGGGTAAGTCTACGGGTAGAAACAGGAATCGTGTTAAATTTGAGTCAGACTGTGACAGACGAAACTTGTCGTAATTTTCAAACCAATCTGTCCGGCGGCTACAGGCCGCTACGTTTAGTCATGTCAGTGTAGCGTGATCAAGGTCAGGGAACGAACCTGAATGTATATGGGCAGGTAATAAAAAAGCCCTCGTGAGAGGGCTAGTTTTTGAATTAAACGAGATTTTGCCTCTTGTTACAAACAAGAGATCCTGATTAGAAATCCGGCGTCAATACAAGCCTCTTCATGAGTCCGCCGCTGTGTGCTTCTTCGAATGCCTGTTTAATCGTTGACATTGGGCGAGTCTCCAACAATTGGTCAATTTTTATAAGACCCGTTTGGACCATCTCCAGAACCTTCGGATAATATTTAGGCAGACATCCCCATGTGCCAATAATGTCCGCGTCAAAGGCCATAAGTCGAGCAATACTGTAAGTATTTTTCTGCATCCCAAATCCGACCACAATAAGCTTCCCGACAAAACCCAGCAGTCCGAGGGCTATATCTTGGGCCGCCCCGACCCCTGTGCATTCAAAGATCTTCCATCCAATGTTGTGCCGCACCTTCGCCTGTTTGGCTATGGACTTGAATTCTTCCTGAATAGCCTTGAAATCTTTGTCCTTTATGTTGATAACATAGTCCACGCCAAGAGAGAGCGCTCTATTAAGTTTTTCCTCATTGCGGGCCATCCCAACTATAGGACTAGCGCCTAACGCCTTTGCCACCTGAGCCATGTAAACGCCGACACCGCCTGTTACACCAGTGATCAACACCGGTTCTCCAGCTTTAAGGTCAGCACGTATGGCCGCCTGATACGGGGTAGTAGCCGCATCCGCGATAACGGCATAATTCTCCAGTGGCCGTCCCTTTAAGTCATCAACTACGCATAGATCAGCAGCGGGAACGGGTATATGACTCGAGAATCCCCCATAAATACCAAGCGAGTTGCCCGGCATCTTCTGAGCCAAACAACGATTACCTCTCTCCTTGGAGCAGATGTCGCACGAATTACAAGGCATGACCGCGGGGACAATAACATTCTTCCCAATCCACGATTCGGCTCCGGATCCCGCTGCTACCACTGTTCCGGAAATTTCGTGGCCCAGTGTCAATGGCGGTTTTGTGATGGTCGGCACGCCATCGTAGAAATAGGACATGTCTGTGTGGCAGACTCCACACCCCGCGATCTGAACCAGAACTTCACCCGAGGCGAGTTCAGGAACAGGAATCTCGGTCTTCTGCAATTCTCCTGGTGCTGTAACCTTGCGGGCCTCAACATCGTAAGTCGGCCCCTTAACCATTTGCCAAGTTAGTATTTTATCCGGCACGCCCACGTAAATACCTCCTAATTCTTACTGTAGGATATTGGTCATTCGTCCTGAGAGGAATAACCAGTGTTTGTTGAGGGAAAAATATTCAAACTACGGGATTAAGATATTTCCTGGCAGTGACTTCTGTCAAGCGAAAATCGGGAAACGACATAATTTGTCCCGATAATCTGTAACTATTGATTTATTCTTATCTATTTAGTGCTTATGAAAACCAGGTGAGCTAATCTCTTGTTCACCATAACGAACAGCAACCATGTGTTGGAATTTGTGATTCAATAGGAACCGACAAATTCATTAAGTAGGGCCATAGCCTTCCGGGATACTGGTCCAGGTTTACCGGAGCCTATCAACTTGTCGTCCAGGCGAACCACAGGCAAAATGTTTCGGGTCGTCGAAGCAAGGAATGCCTCGTCGAAATCATCTATCCTATCAAGAGTTACTGTTTTCTCGATGATCTTCATGTCAGTACGTGGCCTAATTATCTCGAAGATCGCGCGCCTTGTGACACTGTCCAGAATGCGTCCGTCCAATGGAGGCGTAACTATCTCGCCCCCTTTTGCGACAAAGAAAACCGTGAAGGTGGATCCTTCCAGAATGGTGTTGTTGTCCCTAGGACACAGAAAAAGAGTATCGTAGGCGTCATATTTAGGCACAACCGTCTGATGCGCGATGACTGCGCCTATATAGTTAAGAAGCTTCACATCCGGCAGCATCCTTTGATGTGTGAATGTGGCCAGGCCCACACCTTTGTCGTAGCACTCTTTCGGAGGAGCGACCATCCTTTGGACGGCAATATACAGATGCGCTCCGTTCCCTGACTGTTTCATGGTCTCTGCTTGGAGGCCGCCGCTGAAAATAATGTCAATCAGCAAATCTGCGGGGTTTTCAAGCCGGTTGCGCTCCACAACATCCAGCAGCAGTTCTCTCAATTCCTGACGCGATCGTGGTGGCTGCATGTAAATGATCGACGCGGATTTGTAGAGTCGATCCAGATGGTCGTCCAGCCTGAAAATCTTGCCGTTAACGGTTCTACAGGCGGTAAAAACACGATACCCGCGCAACGTTCCGCTTATATCGTCACTATATGGAAAAACCAGATCTGCTGTATTAACGAAATGGTCACGTTGAAAAGAGATCATTCTACTTCTCCGGAGTTTCTAACTTTCTCTTAAGAGCCTTTTCCACAACACTTCTTGTATTTCTTGCCCGAACCACAGGGGCACGGCGCATTCCGGCCAATCTTCTCAGTGGTTCCATGCCGCGAAGTCGAACTCGATCCCGAGCCTCTAAGATTGGAATGGACAACATCGAGTTCTTTTTCGCGGGACTCGTTCAGTTCTTCCAACTCGTTTTGTCGCCAGTTTTACCAGCAATAAGTTGCGTACAGTTTCTTCCTTGATTCTTGAACTCATATCCAGGAAAAGCTCGTAGCCCTCTTTTTGATACTCCTTAAGAGGGTCTCGTTGACCATAGCCTCGTAGACCAATTCCCTCCTTAAGATGGTCCATACTCAGGAGGTGGTCTTTCCATTGAGAATCTACGGCTTGTAACATCATGAACTTTTCCAGTTCACGCATAATCTGTGGGGTTATTTCCTGTTCCTTTTGGTCATACTGTGCTTTCATACGTTCTATGACATTATCAACAATTCCGATTTCCGTCTGTTCGGATTCCGGAAGTCGGCTGAAGTCAAACCTGACACCGAACTGCCCGTATAAGGCTTCGACCAGCGCCGGTATTTCCCAGTCTTCAAAGTGTGTCTTTTCGTTGGTGAAGCGTCTGACAATCTCATCCGCCAAGTCCTCAATCATCTCAAGGGCCGTCGATTTTAGATCAGAATTTGCCAGGATGAACTTCCGCTGTGAGTAAACTACCTCTCGCTGCTTGTTCATTACATCGTCGAACTCGATAAGGTGTTTACGAATTTCAAAGTTGTGGGCTTCCACTTTCTTTTGAGCGTTTTCAATGGCTTTGGATGTGTATTTATGCTCTATTGGCTCACCATCCTGCATACCAACCCGCTCCATTATCATCTTCACGCGATCCCCGCCAAAAATACGCATAAGGTCATCTTCAAGGCTTAGATAGAAGCGGCTTGACCCGGGGTCTCCCTGGCGGCCCGAGCGGCCTCGCAACTGATTGTCAATTCGCCGAGATTCGTGGCGCTCAGTGCCAAGAATATGCAATCCTCCCGCTTCCAGCACATTGGATCTCTCTTGTTCGCATTTTTCCCTAAGTTCGTGCAGGAGTAGATCAAATTCTTCGGAATTTTGACCTTTCTTTGACCTGGAGCGAGCAAGAAAAACAGGGTTGCCACCAAGTATTATATCTGTTCCACGACCAGCCATGTTGGTTGATATGGTGACACCCCTGAAACGACCGGCCTGCGCCACTATTTCAGCTTCCAACGTATGATTCTTGGCGTTTAGAACGTTATGAGCAACACCCAGTTTCTTAAGTCGCATGGCGAGGTGCTCCGACTTCTCAATTGAAATCGTGCCGACAAGTACTGGCTGACCCTTCTCATAGAGTTCTCTGATCTCTGCTATCGCAGCATCGAATTTTTCAGCCTCGGTCTTGAAAATGAGGTCTGAGAAATCATTTCGTATCATCGGAAGATTCGTAGGTATAATCACAACTTCGAGCTTATAAATTTTGTGGAATTCAGCGGCCTCGGTGTCGGCTGTGCCGGTCATTCCAGCAAGCTTCTCGTACATACGGAAGTAGTTCTGGAAGGTTATGGTTGCGAGGGTCTGATTCTCGTTTTCAATCTTGACACCCTCCTTAGCCTCCAGAGCTTGATGCAAACCGTCGGAGTAACGACGACCGGGCATTAATCTACCCGTGAACTCATCAACAATTATAACCTGACCATCCTTGACTATGTAGTCTACGTCTTTCTTGAAGAGAGTATGGGCTTTCATACCCTGGTTAACATGATGGAGTATCTCCATCTGTGCAGGGTCATATAAATTACCAACCCCAAGAGAACGTTCAACGCGGGCTACGCCCTCTTCGGTCAAGACAACGCTTCTCGCCTTTTCGTCAAGAGTATAATGAGTATCTTTCTGCATGCCGGGTATGACTCGGTTTATTTTGTAATACCTGTCCGTATTCTCGTGCGTCGGGCCGGATATTATGAGTGGGGTCCTGGCTTCATCGATCAGGATGCTATCGACTTCATCGACTATAGCGTAATGGAGTTCCCGCTGAGCAAAATCCTCCAGCAAGAATTTCATGTTATCTCTTAAGTAATCAAAACCAAACTCATTGTTGGTGCCGTAAGTAACATCACAGCCGTAAGCTATTCGTCGTTCGTCATCGCTAAGATCATGCACAATTACCCCGACGGACAAACCAAGAAACTTGTATATTGCGCCCATCCATTCAGAGTCTCGTTTGGCCAGATAATCGTTTACCGTTACGACATGCACACCCTTTCCTGTGAGCGAATTGAGATAAACGGCCAGAGTCGCGGCTAGTGTCTTGCCCTCTCCTGTCTTCATTTCAGCTATTTTGCCCTGATGTAGAACGAGCCCACCAATCAACTGAACATCAAAATGCCGCATTCCCAGTGTCCTGATCGAAGCTTCACGAACCAGTGCGAAAGCTTCCGGGGCAAGGTCATCCAGAGTTTGTTCGCCGGATTTGAGTCGTTCCTTCAGTTCAACGGTCTTGACTGGAAACTCTTCGTTTCTCAGGTCCTTCATCCTGGGCTCAAGCTCATTGATTGCCTTGACTATCGGATCAATTTGTTTCAATTCTCGGTCATTTTTACTGCCGAAAAGCTTTCGAGCTAGCGAAGAAAACATTTTGTCATCCTACCCGCATTATTAGTCGCCTTGGCCAACAATTCATGTGTCCCAAAAAGCAAAACTTGGTCTATCACAGGGGACGCGCGGTGTCAAATCCGGCATGAAGACGAGATTATTGACCCAGTTTCTTGATTTGACCTTAACTACTGGAGTTCTAAGATGGTGAATTCAATATTGGAGCGGCCTTTCAATCAGGCGGTATTTTTACCGGAACGATAATGATCGACTAACGCTCTAATCAATCCATCGACTGTATATTCTTCAGCTTCAACAGAAGCTCTATAACCGTTTCTCACGAGCGTGTCCGACGTAACCGGACCTATTGAGGCAAGAAGCACACCGTCCAGGAGGTCCTTGATTCGTGCCCCACTAAACATTTCCATAAAATGGGTAACCGTAGATGAAGATGTAAAGGTCACGGCGTCAATTGATTTATCCTCAAGCGATTTCTTGATGGCGTCTATGTTCGGCCCTGAAGGACGCACGGTCCGGTAGACTGGAACCACTTCCACTATGGCCCCCTTTCTTATGAGACCTTCCGGGAGGATATCGCGAGCCTTTTCCGCTCTTGGTATCAGGAAACGCTGCCCTCGCAGATTTTCGGACTCAAAGAATTCCAGGATACCCTCAGCCACAAATTCCTTCGCAAGCATATCGACCTTGATACCCCGTGATCTTATGGCCTTGGCCGTCACCGGTCCAATAGCCCCGAATTTCGGGCCCGCAAGTTGTCTGACATCTTTTCCCAGATCGAAGAAATGCTTAAAAAAATGATCAACTCCGTTCTCAGACGTGAACAGGACCCAATCGAAATCAGTGATCCGTGCAATTGTCCGGTCTAATGGGCCATAATCACTCGGCGCCGTAATCTCAATCGTAGGAAACAGAATCGCTTCCCCACCATTATCCCCAATCTTGTCGGCCATCTTTCTGGATTGCTCTTTGGATCTGGTTACGACTATTCTCTTGCCAAAGAGAGGTTTGGATTCATACCACGAGAGCCTGTCTCTAAGACTGACCACTGAGCCGACAATCAGAACAGCCGGGGCCGATAGTCCGCGTTGACGACACTCAGAGGCAATATTGGCTAAATCAGACGCAACACAGACCTGGCTGGGAGTGGTTCCCCATCGGACAAGCGCTGCGGGAGTCCTGGCAGCCATTCCATTTGAAATCAATTCGCTGGAAATTTTCCCGATGTTTTTGACACCCATCAAGAAAACAAGAGTGCCCGCCGTCCTTGCAAGGACTGACCAATCTATGGCTGATTCCTCTTTGTTGGGATCCTCATGGCCCGTTACAAAAGTAACTGACGATGCGTGATCTCTGTGAGTAACCGGAATTCCCGCGTACGCCGGGGCGGCTATTGCAGAGGTTATACCTGGGATAACTTCAAATGTTATACCCGCTTCCGCGAGTTCTTCCGCCTCTTCGCCACCTCTCCCAAAAACATAAGGATCACCGCCCTTGAGCCGAACAACGTTCTTTCCTTCACGTGCTTTGGAAACCAATAGCTGGTTAATATCAAACTGCTCAACCGTGTGGCGCTTTCCGCTCTTGCCGACGTAAAGCAGTTCAGCGTCGGGCTTTGCCCTTTCAACAAAATTGTGTCCTGCTAAATAGTCATAGACAATGACATCAGCTGAGGCTATTTTTTCTGCGGCTTTCAAGGTCAGGAGGCCGGGATCTCCTGGACCGGATCCGACTAGGTACACGACCCCTTGTGTTTTTTGTTCGTCAGTCTTCGACATTTTCTATTTCTATTACCTCTATTTCCTACGCCGAACGTTCGGGCCGGTGCGCATCAGAATGACCCACCGATGAACGGAATGCAGGTTTTTTCTACGAATAAAGACTCTTTATGCACTATAAGCTTGGGCGATTTTTTCCACTGGAACAGGCTTCCAGTCAGACGAAAGAACCGATTTAAGGACAATGTCGGCGCCTCTGTCAATCAATCGATCAGCCATCATCACCCCGATCATATGATCTCCGGCAGGACCGATATATGTGTCCACAAAAATAGGTGATCCGTCAGGATGGGTAACCGCACCGGTAAGTTTAACGTCGTCCCCAAGTGGTTCACAGTATGCGGCCATAGGGACCTGACAACCGCCTCCGAGACGCATAAGAAAGGCCCGCTCAACTAGCACACATTTCTCGGTCTCCCTGTCATTTAACCGACTTACAATTTCAACAACCTTACTATCTTCGGTTCGCGTTTCAATCCCTATAGCCCCTTGTCCGATAGCCGGTATCATGTCATCGACGCTCATGAAATGTTTAATTCTCTTAGAGAACCCCATTCTGATTATACCGGCTGCCGCCAGCAGTGCGCCTGCCAGGTTTTCAGTCTCTATTTTTTTAACGCGAGTGTCGACATTCCCACGAATCGAAACAACTTCAAGACCAGGGAATTTATGAAGCAGGAATGCTCTTCGCCTTAAACTTGAGGTGCCGATTTTTTCTCCGACGTTGAGTTCATTGATGGCCCGACCGTCTCGCGAAATAAAGACATCTCTAGGATCTTCCCGTTTTAACATAGCCGGCAGGCTCAATCCCTCAGGAGTTTCTGTCGGAACATCCTTCATCGAATGTACTGCGAGATCGATAGACCCTTCGAGTAAAGCATCTTCGATTTCTTTAGTAAAAAGACCCTTTCCGCCAATCTTTGCCAACGGGGCGTCCAGGATTTTATCTCCCTGCGTCTTGATTATTTTCAGCTCAACATCGATTCCGGGATCTATTCCTTTCAATAGGTTTGCTACGTGGCTAGCCTGCCACATTGCCAGAGCGCTTCCTCTAGTTCCTATAATCAGTTTCATAATCTGAAGTCTTTACTTCCTCTGATTCCGTCTCGGAAACAAATGTATCGAGACCAAAAACTCTTTGGACAAAGTCCACATGCTGATCGCGTCTGGTGGTCTTTATCGATTGCTTCATGAACGATATGGGGCCATGAGCTATTTTGTTGATTATTGCCTTGGTCAATATGTCAATCGCTTCTCTTTCAGTCTCGTCAAGGCTACCGAATTTACCGTTCATTTTTGAGATTTCGTTAGCTCGAATCTCTTCGAATCTTTCCTTTAGCGCCACAATAGTTGGGGCCCACTCGAGAGATTTCGTCCAGTTTATAAACTTGCCGACTTCCTGGTCTACAATCTTATCCGCCTTTTCCGCCTCAGCACGCCTTTCGCCGATATTTTCTTCGACGACAGCTCGTAGATCATCGATGTTGTACAAATACACACCGTCCAGATCATTGACTTCCGGCTCAATGTCCCTCGGGATCGCAATGTCGATCATGAAAATCGGTTTGTGACGCCTGCGATGCATGACCGTTTTCATTTCACGAAAACGAATTATGGGATCGCAACTGCCGGTCGAGCTTATGACAACATCCGCATCCGCAAGGGCATCATAAAGCTGCTCCATTGATTCGGCCGAGCCATCGAACTCTGCGGCCAGGACACACGCATTTTCAAGGGTACGGTTTATGATTTTGATCGGCCTTTTTACATTACTTGCCAGATGCCTGGCCGTGAGTTCAGCCATTTCCCCAGCGCCTATCAACAAGGCCTGTCGTTGTTCGAGTTCTCCTAGAATTTTCTTTGCCAGTTCTACAGCGACGTAGGCAATGGATACAGCAGCGAGGGCCACGCCAGTCTCCGTGCGAACTCTCTTAGCAGTGAAGAATGCCCTATGCATAAGCCTGTTAAGTAGTGGGCCGGTTGCATTTGCGGCAGCGTCTCGCTTGAACGCCTCTTTGACCTGTCCCACAATTTGAGGTTCTCCTAGAACCATAGAGTCAAGGCTGGATGTTACTCTAAATACGTGACGAACGGCTTCCTTGCCTTTCTTGATATAAAAATAAGGCCTAATCGACTCTACGTCCAACTCGTGAATCTTAGATACCAGCTCGATCAGGTTTTCAGCCGACAAATCCGGGTCGTTCGTCACAACTATTATCTCGGCCCTGTTACAAGTTGAGACAATGATACATTCGAGAATATCCTCGGCCTGTGCCACCAATCTGGTGACCGCTCCGTCCTGATTTCCTGGGAAAGTAACTTTCTCTCTAATCAACACTGGCGCAGTGTTGTGGTTTATTCCCAGAACCAAGAAATCATGTACGATGGGGATCATATGAGAGGCGTCCTCATAGAACCGCCTACGAAAGAATGGTGGCCACTAAACAATAGACTGACTCCAACGAATGTGAACATGACAAGCACAAACCCTACCAGCGCCAGCATTGCGGCTTTCTTGCCCCGCCAGCCAAGCGCCAACCTCTGATGAACCATGGCTGCGTACGCGAACCACGTAATGAGACTCCACGTCTCTTTTGGGTCCCAATTCCAGTAAGAGCCCCATGCGCTACTAGCCCAGAGGGCCCCCGAAATAATTCCGAGTGTAAGAAAAAAAAAGCCTATTGGGAGTGCCCGCCGATTCAGTGTATCCAGTGTCTCCAATGACGGGAGAATTCTATGAAATCTTCCGATCTTTTTCCTTTTTATCAGCCGTTCCTGAAAAATATACATGGCGCCAGCCATTGCCATAATTGTAAAAACAGCGTTCCCGGCCAGGGCGAATGAGACGTGGATAGGCAGCCACCAGCTTCTTAGAACTGGAACTATCGGCTGCGTGATCTGATAAGAAAATGTGGAAGCGGTTAACATCAGGACTGCGGCAATTGGAGCGGCCATTGCCCCGAGCACGGGATTGGGGTCTCGAAATTGGAGCACCGTAAATATTGCCACGACCAACCAAGCAAAAAGAGACAAGGCGTCAAAGGCCGTGGCCATCGGGAGAAATCCCTGAGCGATAAATAGATGGACAATAGAAATTGTATGGGCTAGAAAACCGCCAATAACAAACCAAAAACCCGATAAACAACGAGTTCCTTTGGATCTCAACAGAAACGTCACGTATATGACGGACGAGATCAGATAGAAAATTGCGGCTACTTTAAAAAAAATCAGATGCACTTCAGGATCCTGATAAGGGGTTGGATTGAGGCCGATTTCCGATTGCGTCCTCGATGTCTATTTCCCCTGGTAATATGTTTCTTAGAATTCCCAAGGCCTTCTCCATGTTGCTTTCGCGAAGCGCCTCGAGCAATTCTGAATCTACTATTTCTGAAAAAAGTTTCCGGTTCTCATCGGAATCAGCGCCTACGTTCAGGACATGTTTTCTGAGTTCCCCCATGAGTTTTGTCATTGTTCCGTATTCAGGGCCGAACTGCTTCTCAAGTTCTTCTCGAATCCGTCTTGCCAGGGCCGGTGAAGAGCCTCCGGTGCTGACTGCGATCATTAGATCGCCTTGGTAAATTACAGCGGGAACAATAAATGCGCATAGGTCAGGGACATCGGCTATGTTGCAAGGCAATTTCCTCTTGTTCGCAGAATCAAAAATCTCGACATTCACCTTACGGTCATTGGTTGTTCCGAAAATCAAAATAGTGTCAGGAAAACGATCCAAAATTTCATCATCGAAAGAAGCTTCAATCCAGTCAATCTTGCCTTGCTCTTTTAGTTGAACCAACTCTGATATCAGATCCGGGGAGATCATCGTGACTCTGGCCTCGCATTCCAGAAGGCCCTCTATCTTCCGTAAAGCGACTCGCCCTCCCCCGACAACCACCACTCGCTTGTCCTGTAGATTCATCATAACCGGATACGGTCTCATGGATAAACAACCTTGTAATACCATCACGTATATTGAAAGCTATCCTATCATTTTCGCGCATAATCTTACACGGCATCATTAGGAATGGTAATTCGGAAGAGAGTCCCCTTACCGGGAACAGAGTCGAACTGTATTTTCCCTCCATGTTCATGAACAATTCTCTCTGTGATCATCAACCCCATTCCAGTGCCTTGGGGCTTGGTCGAAAAAAACGGATCGAACAAAAATTCACTGTCAGCTTCGCTGATCCCAATACCATAGTCCTTAACACCGAGGATTGTCTCGTGTTCACCTTCGTATAAGAACACATCAACCAGCGATCCATCATGAGAAAAATCTATAGCGTTATTCAATAAGTTGGTAAGAGCAATTTTGATCAGATCGGGGTCAAATCTTGATTTTTCGGATTGTGACTGGAGGTTATGAAATACTATCCTGATGCCTTTCCTAGCGGCTCCTGGTTCCATTTCCTTGACGATTTCTCGAAATACGCTTGTCATAGATCCGGTGATGAGTTGAATATCCGGCATATTCACGCAGCTTTGAACTTCCTCAACTAATGATTCGAGTCTCTTTGCGCCTCCCAAAATGTTTTGCGCATAGGACCTAGTTTCCGCGTCAACATGCGGACCTTTCATGATGCGAGAAGCAAACCCCCCGATCATGACTACCGGATTCCTGATTTCGTGAGCGACTCCCATAGCGAGTCGATTGAGACTTCTCATTTTGTCACGCGAAATTCGGTCTCTATCCTCCAACAACTTTTTCTCTTTCTGGCGTAACGTGTGGACTTCAGTAATATCCTTAAAAATTGCGACAAAGCCGATGAAGCGGGTTTCTTCCTGATTCGATTCGAGGAGATAGGAAGTAGTAGCTGCGAGACGTTTCATTCCCCCCTCAGGGTGATAATAGTCGACCTCGCTGTAATCATTGACCGTCTTGTTCCACACAGCATTTATGATGACCTGATTAAAATCGTAATTTTCCTCTCGAACCAAGAATGTCAGCCCCAGTCCCTTGTCTCGCAATTCCTCGAAAGAATATCCCAAGATTTCTTTTGTGTTTTTATTCGCGTATGCAACATCCCCATCACCATCGATCACGACAAGGCAGTCGCTCATGCTATCTAGAATGTTTCCTATGATCATTGGATCCATGTTATGGCTCCATTCCCTGCAGATTTGCCTTATCGACCGTAAAATCCCTCGGGATCATCAATAAAATCACTGTATAGTTTGTATACGTTCGTTTCACGAAAACTAATAGGCCTTATTTCCGATTCATCTAAACTGAATATTTGAGCGCCGGGGCATCCTAATATTATGGGAGACAAGGTGGCTATGAGATACTGCTTGTTCGATGACGCCGTGTTCCGGAGCAAAACTCTTACGAATTCAATTTGACTCCGGGGAGATAGAGCTGATTCCGGCTCATCAATCAAATATAACCCGTCGATTTGAAAAGAATAACTTCGAAAAAAGGTGAGGAATGATTCACCATGAGACCGTGCGTTTAGCGAACCTCCACCGAAATACTGTCTCCTGGCAGGATCATCAAGTAAAATGTCATCAAGTGAAGAAGCATAATTGAAAAAAGATTCGGCCCTGAAATGGAAACCATATCTCGGTCTTCCGGCAAAATCCAATCTTATAAAGTTCGCCAGTTGGGTTTCATAGGGGTTTAAATGCGCTCTATGCGTTTTACTCCCTCCCCACGGCAGGAAGCCGCATTTTCTTGCTATCGCGTCCAATAAAGCGGATTTCCCAGCTCCATTTTCCCCGCAAAATAAGACAATCGGCGAGTTGATTTCAAGATAACCTGTTAGTTTAAACGCGGTTATGTTGAAAGGGAACACATCATTAACGGGAAACTTGTCATTTAATAGTCTTATGCCGGTGAGGTACATTTAGGCCCCTTCTTCAAAATCCCGAGTCTTGGTTAAATGCCGGCCTCATGATTGAATAGTAAATCGCCACTGACAAAATCTTTCTGGTGGGTGAGGATCAAGGGGAGCATGGATACACTCCACACTAATTTTAGCATCAATCACGTGAGCAAAGCCCTCAAACTCACCCCGGTGCATTTCCTTGCAGTCGTATTCCCCTAGGTTTCTCTTTAGACGAGCCTTTTGTGTCGGGCAATCGGGAACGGATATAGTTACATCACCGTCACTTGCTTCTATTTTGTATCCTACCATTATGGCCCAAGGGAAATAATCGAGGGCCCTGACAAAACCAGACAGTCCTCTTTCCGTGATCTTAAACCTACTCATTATGTCTTTGGCCGCCATGCCTGCCACGCGCCTCCACACTTTCTCATTGAGGCGGTTGGCTTCATCAGTTCCATGGTCCTGTTCCACAAATATGTACCAAAAAGAATCTACAACACGGTAATGCCAAAATAGAAACTCCAGGTATTTTCTTAGATCATCTCCTTCGAGCGAATCCGGAGTCATTCAGACGGTCTCCTTTCAAGGATTCATGGTAACTACGCGATTGTGAAATATGGTTTTCAATAAGTCAACGCCGTGTGAAAAATTCCTTCGCTTTACAATCGGAAACAGCGTGATAGAATTGCAAGAGTTAAACAGCCGAGGTGTTCGCGAATGTTAAGGACAATTCTTTCGACGATTGCCCTAGTGATGTTCTTGGGACAATGGACAGTACAAGCCCAGCAGAAATTTCCGCTGCCGGATATTTCAAAATTGAAATCGCTGACCACTCAGATGTCAGACCATGCCCCGGATATTCCAGGCAAAGAGACAACAATGGATTTTTACTCAACACCTGAGGGACAAATAGTTACAATCTACTCATACAAAGGCAGAAGAATCGCGTTCAGTGTACATTCTAACAGCGATGTTCAGAAAACGTACAGAATATTTATCGATCCAACAGGTGAACGGATGTTTCAAGAAGTTAGCCCTGGAGTTCAGTGGCAAATACCCGCCTGGGCGCGTTGACGGAACCTGTTGACATGGGCTGTTATTGTATTGGTTCTTCAGACGGGAAGTCTTTATAGGCTGAATGTGCTATGCATGAATTGGGAATAGTCCAGAGCATACTGGAAATAATAGAACAACAGATGGAAATTCACGGAGCTAAGAAAGTTTCCCGCGTGGACCTAGAATTTGGAGCAATGACTGCGGTCATGCCGAACGCGATAGAATTCGCGTTTCAGGTTCTCACCAAGGATAGTCCTGTCGAAGGAGCCGAACTTGATATTAAAATCCTGCCCATTAAGGCAGTGTGTCTGGATTGCCATCATGAACCGGTAATGGAAACTTACACGCCTTTTTGTCCCGAGTGCTCGACAGGGATCTTGAACATCATTCAGGGCAAAGACGAAATGCGCATTGTTTCCATAGAAATCGAGTAGCTGAATGTAATAATTCCCAAAGACTTGCCGACATTATTGTCAAGCCTTTGTCCATGCTATGTCCGCGTGATAGTTTCCGGCTTTAGGGTCGATCCGAAAGAGGTCTTGATCTTAACGAACTATGTTACGTACTACGTTTTCACATATGGCGGTGCTCCCCGAGGGTGTGGTCCCGACACGCGTAGTTGTGGATTTGCGGACAGGAATCATCGAATCTTTGGATCCTACCTCACTGCCAATTGACGAATCCTGCCTTCTTTTCCCCGGATTCATCGACATTCATGTCCATGCGAGAGAATTTGTGAAACCTCCTGATCAGATAGCAGACCAGATCAAGAAATGGGAATTGCTTTGTAATAAAGAGGTTTTCTTATCCGCGGGACACGCAGCGATAAACGGTGGTGTAACCTGTTTCGCTGCGATGCCCAATGACCCGATGCCACCGGATAATGAGCGTCGTTATGGACAAAAGGCTGCCCTGGCCGAGCAATCCCAGTGTCCTGTGATATTGTTCGCTGCGATCACCGAAACTTCGGAACCTTGGGCTGATCTGCCATACAAGGTTTATTTGGATGCTGAACCCAGTCATGTCTCATTTTCGGATTGGAAAACCCTCGAGGAGGTTATAAAACGTTATAGAAGACGCAGATTGTTTTTCCACGCCGAAGATCCGGAAATTTTGAGAAATAATTCGGGATATTCCGAGCACTGGAAAAAACGCCCGCCAGAAGCTGAAGTTCGCGCAGTAGAAAACATCCTGAATTTGACGCACAAATACGACTTGCTTTCTCATATTTGTCACGTCTCGACCGAGTCAGCAGTGAAACTTATTGGTGAATACAATAATAGCTCCTCGACAAGGGTCACGTGCGAAGTAACACCGCATCACCTTTTTTTCAGTGTCGATGAAAATGGATATCTAGCCGACGGTCTGAGGACTGACCTACCCGGCTTTCTTCTTAATTGCAATCCTCCGATAAGATCCGAAGGTGACAGAAGCAGCATGATAGAAGCGCTCCGCTCAGGTACAATTCAAGTATTGGCCTCTGACCATGCGCCGCATTTGTTGGCAGACAAGAGACTAGGAGCGCCTGGAATACCGCACCTCGACACCTTAGGGCCTTTCGTAGGCTGGCTTATCAAAAATTGCGGTTTTGAACCCACGCGCATCGCTCAGATCCTATCAGAAGAACCATCCAACATCATGGCGTCGAATCTTCAGAAGAAACACGGGCGCATCGAGAAGGGTTACTCAGCGTCCTTGACTCTGTTGGATTTCGATAAAACAACCGAAGTCGTGACTATTGATGGCCACGCATCGAACCGAAAGCTATTTACTCGCTGCGGATGGTCACCATTTCAGAATATTTCGTTACCGGCCTACGTAAAGTTGACAGTGATCAACGGTGTTTCGCTCGATTACGGGGTCGATCCTCAGTGAACTTGACCACAAGTGACTCATAGAATGGTAAATTAGGTGAGTATCATGAATTTTGAAGGTCGCGACATCATTTCAATGAATGACCTGACCCGGGAGGAAATTGATTATATTCTTTCACGAGTTCCTGAGATCAAGAATCATCCGAATAAAAGGATACTCTGCCGGGACAAGATTTCAGCGATGTTATTTTTTGAACCCTCCACCAGGACTCGTACATCGTTTGAAGTCGCGATGAGAAACCTTGGAGGCAAGATAGGGGGATTCTATGACGCGAATATCACATCAGCCGTCAAGGAAGAATCCTTGTGGGACACGGTCAAAATGCATGACGGATACGGATTTGACGTCATAGTCATCCGACACCCGTTAAAAGGCGCGGCCAGGGTTGCGGCCGAGGCGGCCGATATTCCGGTCATTAACGCTGGTGATGGCCCGAACCAACATCCTACACAGACTTTGCTCGATCTTTACTCCATAAAGGAGACTCAAGGGCGACTCGACGGGATTTCCATCGCTATGGTCGGAGATCTCATCAATGGACGGACTGTGCATTCTCTCACAGAGGCCCTACTCAAATACGAGAACTGTCATCTCATATTTATATCCCCGAGGGACCTCGCCATGCCACGCTCGATCATTGATAAATGTAACAGGGCCTCTAATGAACGAGGGGTATCATTCGTTGAAGCGAGTCGAATCGAAGACCACATAAGCCAAGTTGATGTTCTTTACATGACAAGGATCCAGATGGAAAGACTTCAGGAACGGGCGCTAGCAGAGAAGTTCAGGAGTATATACAGGTTGGAAGCCGCCATGTTGGGCGATGCAAAACTAAATATGAAGATAATGCACCCTCTGCCGCGAGTCACGGAAATAGCTCAGGATGTTGATCAAACACCCCACGCCTACTATTTCCAACAGGCGAAAAACGGTCTATTGGTTCGAGAAACGTTGCTTGCCCTTATACTTGGAGCCATAACATGAAAGATAGACCAATAACGATCGCAAAAATTGACTCCGGAATTGTCATAGACCATATACCGGCCGGTAAGGCTTTCTTAATTTCGCAAGTTCTGGGACTAAACGCTCTGGCAAGAAAAACTGGTGACATTATCGCAATAGGAATAAATTTCGAATCCCAGTCCTTGAACAAAAAAGACATTATCAAAGTTGAAAACTTGAGCTTGACTCGTAACATGCTGAATGTCGTGGCCTTGATTGCCCCCATGGCGACAATTACCAGGATTGAAAATGGGAAGGTAATTGAAAAACATAAGGTAGAGATCCCCGATCGTGTAGGTGATGTTGTCGTGTGTCCGGATCGTTTCTGCATAACCAACCACGAACAGGTACCGTGCAAATTTGTGATAGTCGAAAACGCTCCTTTAACATTGAAATGTCACTACTGCGAAACTGAATTCTTTGGACCACTCATTCGATATAAAGAAAGAAACTAACCGGCTATTATAAGCCCCTAGAAACGAAAAGAGGGCGTTCGGAATATCCGAACGCCCTCTTCATGTCTAAGCTGATACCGTATGCTTATTAATACATTCCACCCGGAGGCATACCACCACCCGGCATTGCAGGCGCGTCTTTTTCTTTCGGCTTCTCTGCGATCATAACCTCGGTCGTCAGCATCAGACCGGCCACAGAAGCTGCGTTCTGGAGAGCAAGTCTGGTCACCTTGGTAGGATCAATAATGCCATTCTCAAGAAGGTCTTCGTAAACCTCTTTGTAGGCGTTGAACCCGAATGCGCCTTTTTGGTTCTTGATCTTGTCCACAACTATGGAACCGTCATGACCGGCGTTAACCGCTATCTGCCTGCTCGGCTCTTCGAGGGACCTCAGCACTATCTTCGCGCCGACTTTTTCATCACCTTCCAGCTTCAGGTCTGTGATGGACTGGAGACACCTCAGATAAGCGACACCGCCACCAGGGACTATGCCCTCTTCCACCGCTGCTCGGGTCGCGTTCAGAGCGTCTTCAACACGGGCTTTCTTTTCTTTCATCTCAGTTTCAGTAGCAGCGCCCACATTAATGACGGCGACGCCACCGACCAACTTGGCTAAACGCTCTTGCAGTTTTTCACGGTCATAATCAGAAGTGGTTTCGTCGATCTGGGTACGAATCTGTCGGACTCGGCCTTCGATCTTCTCTTTTGGGCCCGCGCCGTCGATTATAGTCGTGTTGTCCTTGTCAATGGTCACTCTTTTGCAACGACCAAGGTCATTCAAGCTAACATTTTCTAGTTTGAGGCCCAGGTCTTCAGAGATTACCTGACCACCGGTGAGGATCGCTATGTCTTCAAGCATAGCCTTTCTTCGGTCACCAAAGCCGGGGGCTTTCACCGCGCACGCTGTCAATGTGCCGCGCAGTTTGTTGACGACTAGGGTGGCAAGAGCCTCTCCTTCAACATCTTCCGCGATTATCAGAAGGGGACGGCCCATCTTGGCCACCTGCTCCAATAACGGGAGCATGTCGCGCATGTTGGAGATCTTTTTCTCGTTAATCAGGATGTACGGCTCATCCAGGACAACTTCCATTCTCTCAGGATCGCTGACGAAGTACGGGGACAGGTAACCTCGATCAAACTGCATACCTTCGACGATATCCAGAGAGGTTTCCATCGCCTTGGCTTCTTCAACCGTTATAACACCCTCTTTGCCGACTTTTTCCATAGCCTCGGCTATGATATTTCCGATTGTTGCGTCATTATTTGCGGAGATTGTCCCGACCTGTGCGATCTCTTTCTTGTCCTTGGTCGGTTTGGACAATTTCTTCAGATTCGTTACAACGGCTTCAACAGCAAAGTCGATACCTCTCTTGAGGTCCATCGGAGAAGCGCCCGCTGCGACCATTTTGATGCCTTCGCGGTAAATGGCCTGAGCCAAAACTGTTGCAGTTGTAGTTCCATCGCCAGCGACATCGGAAGTCTTGGAAGCGACTTCCTTAAGCATCTGAGCGCCCAGGTTTTCGAACCTGTCTTCAAGTTCGATTTCCTTAGCGACGGTGACACCGTCTTTGGTTACAGTGGGAGAACCCCAGGATTTCTCCAGAATGGCGTTTCTTCCCCTTGGGCCAAGAGTTGATTTCACGGCGTCCGCCATGATGTTAACGCCCCTGAGGATCTTGTCTCTAGCCTGCTGCTCAAAAAGAATTATCTTCGCGGCCATATAATCACTCCTTAGAAATAGTTTATTTGTTAATAGATTAGCTAATAATCAACGGTTTTGTGAAACGCCGATTATGACTCAACCAGACCAAGTATGTCATCTTCACGCATAATGAGATATTCTACGCCATCAACTTTGATTTCAGACCCGGAATACTTGCCGAACAGGATTGTGTCGCCTTCTTTGAGTTCGAGCGGAATCAGTTTGCCTTCTTCAGTCTTCTTGCCTTTACCAACAGCGATGATTTTCCCTTGCTGCGGTTTTTCCTTGGCGGAGTCAGGCAGGATTATACCGCCTTTGGTGACTTCCTCTGATTCCACCCTCTCAACAAGGATTCGATCATAAAGAGGACGAAATTTCATGACATAACCTCCAGATACTTTTTGTTTGAGAATAGCAAGAGCGCTAGACGCGTGTTAGCACTCAATACATATGAGTGCCAATCAATAATTCATTTGTCAACCCTCCCCAAAATAAAAAAAGTTTTCGTGCCGCAAAATTCCATTTGTTTTTGGGTTGACTATGCCCGCTACTGGGTCGAATCTTCGAACCATGAAATATTACTAAGGCAGGTTTTCATGAAGAAAGAACTGCTATGCCCAAAATGTGGCTCAGTCATGCTCACTTACAAGAACCCGCTGCCCACAGTCGATATAGTCATAAGAAATCAGGGGGGCATTGTCCTGATACGGAGAAAGAATCCACCTTTCGGCTGGGCCTTACCAGGTGGGTTTGTCGACTATGGAGAGTCAGTAGAGCAGGCGGCCGTCAGAGAGGCTAGAGAAGAAACCTCTTTAGATGTGTGCAATCTGAAATTACTCGGGGTTTATTCCGCCCCTGATCGTGATCCAAGGCATCATACCATTTCGACTGTTCTTATAGTCGATAGTATGGGGACGCCGAAGTCAGGCGATGATGCGTCAGAAGTTCAGGTTTTTCACAGAGACAACCTGCCTTCCGAATTGGCTTTCGATCATGGTAAGATCCTCGAAGATTTTTTCCGTTATGAAATCTTCTTGATTGGTTGATCCGGGGCCACCGGAAACCTGCTATCTTAGTTCGGAAGTCTTAATTCGGAAGTTGCAAGATTTGGTTTCACTGTCTAATATCTTGTGTGTTGTATGTGCAGGAGTCACCTGATGATTGGTGTATCGAAACTTTACTGTGGCGCTGTAGAGGCTTCAGACCCTCTGCGGTATGGACGACTGTCCAAGGACTTGCCATCTCATTTACTTCAGTTTTCCAGAGACAAAAAGCCTGTGGTTGTGTGGAATGTCACGCAACGATGTAACCTAAAATGTGTCCACTGTTATTCCCGTTCAGAAGACAAAAGTCACGCTAACGAGCTAAGCACGGAGGAAGGAATCCAACTTCTTGATGATCTGGCGCAATTTGGATCACCGGTAGTTCTCTTTTCGGGAGGGGAACCTCTTATCCGACCTGATATTCTAGCTTTGATCAGATACGCGACCAACTCGGGCATGAGGGCAGTACTATCCACCAATGGCACATTGATTAATGACCGTATAGCAGCGAAACTGAAAGATATTGGATTGTCCTACGTTGGGATCAGTCTGGATGGCCTTGCCCTGGTTCACGACGCTTTCAGGGGTGTGAACGGGACTTTTGATAAAGTTATAAGGGCAATTCGAAATTGTAAGGAAGTCGGTCTCAAGGTGGGACTCAGATTCACGATCAACAAAAGAAATTTTCAAGAAATAGATGGGATCTTTGATCTGGTTGAAGAACAACAAATACCGAGAATCTGTTTTTATCATCTCGTCTATTCCGGTAGAGGCGCGGATCTTATTAAAGAGGACCTGGACCACGAGCAGACGCGAGAAGTAGTTGATCTGATAATGGAAAGGACCCTGACTCTACACGACAAAGGTATGGCAGTAGAGACTCTTACGGTGGATAATCACGCTGACGGGCCCTATATATACCTGAGACTCCTGAAGGAGAACCCCGAGCGGGCTGAGCAAGTTCTCGAACTTCTCAAGATGAACGGAGGGAACAACTCAGGGCGCGGAATCGGGTGCGTTTCCTGGGACGGATCTGTACACGCGGACCAGTTTTGGCGACATCACAGCTTTGGAAACGTTAGAAACCGACGGTTTAGTGAAATCTGGACGGATCCTAACGATGAGTTACTGCAAAAGCTGAAAGAAAAAAAGAAATTTGTTCACGGTCGTTGCACATCATGCAAATGGCTGGATATTTGTGGCGGCAATTTCCGCGTTCGGGCGGAAGCGGCTCTCGGTGACTTGTGGGCGCCTGATCCAGCTTGCTACCTAACCGATGATGAAATCGGTATGTGCACATAGGCGATTGTACTGCCGTTCACTTCCTGAGCCGAGGTTTTTATACCAATAGTGTTGGGTTGTATGAGGAATTCTAGAATATGTTTATAGGAGGCCATGTCCACCATACTGATGATATAGTGTTTTTGAAAAAACACGGGTTTGGTTTTGGGGAGGTCGTCCTCAAGGATCAGGATGCTCGTTCATACTGGCAGGACCTGAACCTTGATTCATTTATAGGGCCTCACTTTTGGTTGATAGCTCATGGGCCGCATGAAGGGGATCCCAATAGCTCGAGCAATCTATTGGAGAACTATTACCCATCTCTAAAGGAGACCATTGACACAACCAATCGGATTGGGGCCAATTTTCTGACTGTTCATCTCTGGATGGATTCTCGTTACGTCACAGGTTCTCAGATCCTGATAAAGAGAAGGGTTCTCAAGGATTTATTTCTCTATGCTCGAGAAAAAGGAGTGACCGTGAGTGTGGAAAATCTCTCCGAATCAGCTTCCGACCTGGAATATGCTCTGTCTGAAAATCCTGAAGCCTCGATTACTCTGGACATTGGGCACGGTCAGTTGTTGTCCAAATCCAACACATCATTTGAAATCATCAAGCGGCTTGCTGGAAGAATCCGACATGTTCATCTTCATGATAATTCAGGGGGCACAGGAGTAAAAGATGACCTGCATTTGCCGATCGGAGATGGTATTATCGATTTCGAAGCTATCCTTAAGTCACTCCTATCTTCAGGATATAACAACACTATGACCCTGGAACTGAAACGCCACGAATTGGAAATATCCAGACAGCGGCTCGAAACCATCATTCAGCGCGTTCGTGTGGACCTAGGGCTATGAACTGGACTTATGGGTGGACCCAATAAACTCCGAAAGGTGAGCAAATGAAACCGGAGAAAAGCTTCAAAGAGATGACGATAACGGGCATAGCTTCAGATTCCAGGAACATGCAACCAGTCGTCATCCTAAGAGAAAAAAGTGGGGATCGAGAACTGTATATCTGGATAGGGCCAGTTGAGGCTATGGCTTTGCAACGAGCAATCGGCAAGGAAGTTTTTCAACGTCCTCTCACCCATGAATTGCTTCGGAACTTCATTGAAAAAACCGGCGCTCGCATTGAGCACATAGAAATAGACGATTTGAAGGACCATACATTTTACGCCACTATTTATGTGAAAACAGCCGATTCCAAATTGGTGACCATAGACGCCAGGCCTTCGGATTCTCTCGTGTTGGCGACATGGGCGGGTGTTCCGATTTTTGTCAACGAGGAAGTCATAGAAGGGATGACCAATGCGAATCAACTTGATGAGCCTAAGACTAAGCTAGTGCTAACCCGGGAAGATGTTGAAAAAACCGATGAAGAGTTAACCAAAATTTTGGAAAGAATGAACCCGGACGATCTTGGCAACGCTTGAATGGTAACTATTTGATCTATTTAGAATCTAGATATCATGTCGGTTACTGAAAAGAAACCCGCCAATAAGGGATCGACCGCTCCGATTGGTGGTCCATTCAGGCTATTGAAATACTTTATCATATCGGGATTTGCGGTCATTGCCGTCGTTACTCTTTTGCTGGGCGCTTTCCTCTATACTCGTAGCGTGGACACATTACTCAAGGGCGCGGAAAATTACGCTCGTCTCCTGGCTGAGAACTTGAACTACAACATCTTCGCAGGATTTTATGCGCCGTTAAAAACGCGTGGACTTGCCATGGATTTAAGAAAATGGGATCAGTTTGGGGCTCTGGACTCATTGATAAAGGACTTTACGTATGGACTGCGCATAGACCGGATCAAGATCATAGATAAGAGTCGAAAAATAGTCTACAGCACCGATTATGACTTGATCGGGAAGTATGAATCGGAAAACTCCGCTGTTGATGAAGCCCTACTCAATGGAAAAGACCAGACGAAAATCAGGAGAGGAGAGAGATCCGCCACAAATTGGTACGGCGTATGGCTGGCCGATACCTACTACCCGTTACGTGAAGGCACCGGCAATTATTGGATGTTGGGAGCTATCTACGGGGTTATTCAGATAACTCAGGACGTTACGGATCAGTACGTCAATGTGCAGCGCTATGTGATAATTATACTGGTTGTGGCCAGCGGTCTGATGGCGTTTCTTTTTGTTACGCTCTCATTGATCGTGCGCCGAGGCGAACGGATTCTGATCGAGAGAGCTGAAGAACAAAAAAGACTTGAAGAAAAACTTCAGCAGTCTGAAAAGCTGGCTTCCATTGGACAAATGGTTGCTACCATTGCTCACGAAATCCGGAATCCATTGGGCATAATCAGATCGTCGGCGGAGGTCCTTGCTAATAAGGCAAATCCGGACATCTCTAAAATTAGAAGATTTTCCGACATCATTCTGGAGGAATCTTCTAGGCTGAGCCTAATTCTAACGGACTTCCTCGATTTTGCCCGACCAAAATCACCGGCGTCCAACCCGGTAGATATTAGAGACGTGGTGAATCGCGTGAGAAATATTCTTGAACATGAGATACTCTCCCGAAACATCGCATGGTCTGAATCCTTTGATGAATCGGAGTACGACCCGATAATTCGTGGAGATTCGGACCTGCTTTATCAAGCGTTTTTGAATATTACTATGAACGCTTTCGAATCGATGGAGGAAGGCGGTTCTTTCGAAATCTCTATTCAACCCGACGACTCCATTGTAAAAATCGTTTTTACCGATAATGGACACGGCATCAAGGAAGATAATCTGAACAAGATCTTCACGCCTTTTTTCACCACTAATCAAATGGGCACAGGACTAGGGCTCGCGGTGGTGCATAACATTGTCACAGCCCATAACGGTGAGATAACCGCCTCGAGCCGGGAAGGAAATGGCGCTGCTTTCACAATTATCCTTCCAAGAGAAATCCCTCACCGGGATTAGCTCTTTTTGCGTGAGGTCCTATTGTGGCTAGTGTACTGGTCGTAGACGACGAAAAAAATTACCTGTTCGTTCTCGAGGATCTCCTCACGGACGAAGGCTATCGTGTTCTGACTGCTTCGTCCGGGTCCGAAGCCCTCGATATATTGAAAGTTGAACAAGTTGACACCATACTATCGGATATCAAAATGCCGGGAATGAATGGTATTGAGCTCCTCGAACGTGTTTTCGCCAATGACCCGGGGCTTCCTGTAATCCTGATGACCGCTTTTGCGGAGGTAGATCAGGCTGTTTCCGCTATGAAAAAGGGAGCGATCGATCACATTCAAAAACCATTTGATAATGACGACATAAAACGCGCCGTAGCAAGGGCGGTTGAAAAAAGGACCCTGGACCGAAATCTGCGGCGTATTCATTCTCGTTCCGACTCAGTATGGGGATCCATCATCGGCGAATCCGAGGCTATGGATAAGGTATTTCAGATCGTTAAAAGGGTAGCTGACACTCCCGCCACGGTCCTGATCTCCGGGGAGTCGGGAACAGGAAAAGAAGTCATAGCCAAAGTTTTGCACAAAGCTTCTTCTCGCTCTGCGGCGCCCTTTGTTTCGATCAACTGCGCGGCCATACCGGAAACCCTGCTCGAATCAGAGTTGTTTGGTTATGAAAAGGGCGCGTTTACCGGCGCAGTCTCTAACAAACAGGGCAAATTTGAATTTGCTGATGGTGGCGTTCTATTCCTCGATGAGATTGGAGAGATGTCCTTGAATTTGCAGGTGAAACTGCTACGTGTTCTACAAGAGCAAGAATTTCAGAGAGTCGGGGGAAACCGTGACATACGTGTGGATGTACGCCTAATAGCCGCGACTAACAAGGACCTTAGACAACAGGTCGAGTTAGGTCTATTTAGGTCTGATCTTTTTTTCCGCCTCGATGTGGTTCATGTGCCCATGCCTCCGTTAAGGGAGCGCATGTCTGACATACCGCTTTTGACATCGCATTTCCTGAAGAAATCCTGTGAACGTTTGGGTCGGCCAATAATGGAAATTCAACCCGAAACGATGAGGATTCTTTGCTCTTATTCTTGGCCGGGAAACGTGAGGGAATTGGAAAACGCGGTAGAATACGGTATCCTTATGTCAAAAGGTCATTCGATTACAGTTGAGGACCTTCCAAATCAGATAAGATCACATTCAGCATCGACCGCTAGTCCTGATGTTGGTCTCGAAGGGAGCGCCGGCCTCATGGACGCCCTGGACGCCATAGAAGAAAAAATGATCCGTGACGCTCTGAGAAAAGCCGGACATGTCCAGGCACAGGCAGCTAAGATTCTTGGGATATCCAGAAGTAATCTGCAGTACAAGATGAAAAAATATGGGCTTCTTGCTTGATACAGTTTACATTGGAACGTCTGGTGGGTTGACACCATATATGAATTACTTTATAGAAAATGTGATTTCAAATTGATGAGGTGGTTTTCTCTGTAATCATGGAGAAGAGGGTCTTAACCATGCGGAATCTAATAAAATATGGATTATGGATGATTCTTTGTGTGGGCATCGTTTATCCAGCTCACGGCCAATATTATGATCAGAGTTACTATCAGAACGATCCGAATAATTACAGAGAGTCTCAACAGCCGTATTCCGGTCAACCCAATACTTACCCTTCCCCAAATCTGCAATATGACTCAAGGGACGCCGAACGGATTTTGCGCGAACAAATGGCGCGTACCGCTGAATCGGAAGGATCGACATCCTATCAACAACAGCAACCGCAAATGTATGATGACTACTATGGTCACCGTATGCAGGATGAAGGTCAAATTCAGGGAGTCATAGCGGATGCTCGAAACATTGGCGGACTGATACGAAACAAAAACGGCAAAGCGTTCATCATTATAGATAAAAGGAACTTTCAGTTTTATTTATATGACAAGGAAGGCAGGTTGCTCCGCATAGGTCCGGTTGCGATTGGCAAGGGAAAAACTCACATCGGAGCTTTTGAGACTCCGGTTGGGATATTCCCGATCAAGAGCAAGATTCCTGTAGATGACTGGGTAAGACCTGATTGGTATTTCATAGAGGAACGCGAACCTATCCCCGCAAGGTGGGAGGACCGCAGAGTCCCTGGGTTTTTCAGATACAAGTTGGTTTTTGAAGGCGCTCGGTACATTCATTACGCGGAAGCAACTGGTGGTCGATTGACTCACGGGTGTCTCGGACTCGACTGGCAGGATGCCGAGGCTGTGTTCCATACGCTAAGTGTTGGGTCATATTGCATAATTGCTGACTCAGGACTCTTAACCAGGTTGGCTCGAGGAGAATTTCCCGTCCCGAAACCTGCCGCAAAGCCCGAGAAGCCCGAAGAACAACCGACTGTAACGGCCAGAGCTGAGCCGGTTCCACCACAAGCAGTTGGTGTGTCACAGTCGGTAAATAACGTGCAACCCAGGCCGCTTCCTAATCTTTGGTAGTTGTTCGTCGATTGAGAAGTTAGTCACTATGAATCCCAATGGTTCTAGATGGTGGAATAGGTAACTCACCTATGACCTTTTTCACACGAATTTTTAGTTTTTCTCTTTTGTTGTGTGTCGCAGCGTTCTGCGCTTCATGCCTGACAGCGTCCTTACCGAAGAGCGCTCGTCTTGATGGGGACATGCAGACCAACTCAGGTCAATCGTCGTCAGGACTGATAGCCTCGGAAAAGAGCTTGCTCGGCAAATGGGAACTCCTATATCAGGTAAATGACAAAGGCGACAGACAAAACCCCAGGGATCAGACAAAAACGCAGATCGAGTTTACTGATAACGGGCAGGTCGTTTTTAGTCGCTTTGATAATGAGAGTTCCGACACGGCAAAGAACAGATCCGGCAAGTACTCTATCGAAAAAGATCAGATCAGCATTACGGACGACGCCGGCAACACTGTTAAGTGGCCGTTTCAAATCGCATCAGACGCATTGATTGTATCCATGCCGGAAGTTAACAAGAAATTTCATTGGAAGAGGATCCGTTGAAAGCGCTCTCCTCACGGTGTCTTGGGCTACTGCTATGTTTGGTCTTGGCGGCTTCCGTATGCCCTGTAGTGTTTGCCAAGGAACGCTCGGAAATACTGCGGTATGAGGTTTCTTGGAACGGAAACAAGGCCGGTCACGGTGACATCTCCATGAAATGCGATGAGAAAAAGATAAGCGTTACAGCCCAAGCGGTTTCCGATGGCGCTTTGAAAGCTATACTGGAGATCTGGAGTCGTATTCAATCGACATTTTCAACTAAGACATTCATGCCCGAGTCCTATCGTTTTCATCTCAAATCGAACCTACTCCGCTCGGAGGTAGTTGATCTTTCTTTTGATCACAAGACCCAGACTGTTCAGGTCAACAAACAAAAAGGGGATGAGATAGAGAGTCATTCGGAGAAGGTATCGGGACTTCGTGATCCAATAAGCGCTGTTTACTTGTTGAGGAACCAGAAGGATTTCGCCAAACCCATGTTCGTTGACATTTTTGATGGAAAAGATAAAGCACGTCTTTTTGTTTATCCTGATGGGGCCGAGACGATTAATGTAAAGGCCGGATCTCTTCCTGCGCTTCGTATGGATTTGCGCCTCGAGAAACTGGGTCGTGAATCAAAGGAAATTGCCAAAGGCAAACTTTGGATTTCTAATGATGATAACAAAATTCCCCTTCTTTTGACATCTTCTCCAATTGTAGGCAACATCAGGTTTGAGCTTGTCCAGTCACAGATGTAGCTCGTTCTTTCTCGCCTCCGTAACTACACCCACACCATTTTAATAGTTACAACATGTGCTCGCAATCCATTTTCCATGAAGACCTATTACAAGAAATCTTCAGAACAACCCTTAAATTTTGTGATGAGAGTTACTTGGTTGGCGGGACGATTCGCGACTTTCTAAGGGGGAGTCATCAAATTAACGATTTGGACATCGCTGTAGACGCTGATGGATTTGAAATAGCCCGTGCATTGGCTGACGCTCTTAGCGCTAGAGCCTCTTTCGTGCCACTTGATAGAGAGCGCCGCACGGGTCGGGTCGTTATCCTCCGAGTTCCTCAAATTGTTATCGACATCTCTACGTTCAAGGGTTCTACTATAACTGAGGACCTTCTTAATCGAGATTTCACTATCAACGCTATGGCTGTTAATATCGCCGATGCGATAAATGATCGTTTTTCAGAAGCTATAATCGATCCACTTCTTGCCCGGCATGATCTTGAAGATGGAATTATTCGAATGTGCTCGGATAATTCGATGACTGACGATCCGCTTCGAATGCTTCGAGCCTTCAGGTTCAAGGCTCAACTTGGTTTTAGGATCCATGATGAAACACTTTTCAGAATCCGGGAGTCCGCAAACCTGGTTCAAAATGTATCTGGAGAGCGCATCACTGATGAACTTGCCATGATCTTGGGAGCGAATCGATCCTCGGAAACCGTTCACGAAATGGCGGAGTCATCCTTGCTGTGGGAGCTGTTTCCGGAACTTCTTGCTATGAAGGGGTTTCGGCAAAATGCGTTTCATCACCTCGATGTATGGGAACACACGCTGGAAGCTCTTGGAAAGCTTGAAGACATAGTTGAAAGCCTGCCCTCCTTTTTCGAAGGTCTATCAGGAAACATTCAGGACTACCTCTATGAGGAACCTGTCACTAATAGGCCAAGGATATGGCTGCTCAAGCTTGCGGTTTTATTTCACGATTCCGGCAAGCCGATGTCGGCGAGCATCGATGGTAGCGGGAAACTGAGGTTTATTGGGCACGAACGTCTTTCAAAACAGATAATTTCCCAGATTTCAGGGCGAATTAAATTGGCATCAAGAGAACTGTTGGAAGTTTCCATGTGGGTAGAGGGGCACATGCGGACTGGAATACTCACTGCGGAAAAACCGTCTGAAAGGGCCGTAATGAGGCTGTGCCAGCGCTTTGGCGTCAACCTTGTAGGTCTAGTTTTATTGTACCTTGCTGACCTGACTGCCGCCCGAGGCCCGGCCAGAAATGATATGGAATACACTAGGGCGAGGCTAGGGGCCCGACACGCTATTGAACTCACCTTCAAACGAGAAGAATCCCCAGTCAGGCCCCTCCTGGACGGGTTCGATCTTATGTCTCTTTTTGCTCTTGACGAAGGTCCTCAGATTGGCTTGATCATTAAGTGGTTGATGACCGAGCAGGAATTAGGTGTTGTCTGTACTCGACAGCAAGCTATAGAGGCCGTAAGCCGATATATCACCAACACCGCGGGCCACAGCGAGCATAAGGCCTTGTGACTCCTTTGGAAACCCCTCGTCTTGTATATCATTCTTGGTGAAGACTGCTGGAGGATAATCTTTATTTGACCTCCCGGCATTTTCGCAGTGACTTTTTTTCGTCAACCACTAAAAGCCGGGCAGGTCAGAAAATGGCTACCAAATTACCAAGTATTACTCTTTACCTAAAGAAGCCCCAAGATTCTCTTTTAGAAGATCGCCCAAATTGGAAGCGACCACATCCTGGCTGCTAACATAGCCTTTTTGCTCATAATCGCCGGTCTTTTCCAGGCTCTTGATTGAAAGCGCAATCTTTTTGTCCTTCTTGTTGACTTTCAGCACAACAGCCGTCAACTCGGCTCCGTCCTTCGTGAAATCGTGGGGGGAACTGACTCGCTCTTTGGAGAGTTCAGAAACATGAATCATTCCCTCAATGCCTTCCTCTATTTCAAGGAAAACGCCGAAATCAGTTATGGACGAAACCTTGCCTATTACCTTGGCGCCAGGAGGATACCTGTCCGGCACTGTTTCCCAAGGGTCTTCATTCATCTGTTTTATGCCAAGGGAGAATCGTTCATTATCTTTGTCTATATTCAAGACAACCGCCTGAATCGTCTGGCCTTTCTTGTAAAGCTCTCCGGGATGTTTTATTCTCTGGGTCCAAGATATATCGGATATGTGAACAAGCCCGTCTATTCCTTCGTCAATTCCGACGAATATTCCGAAATCAGTCACATTTCTGATCTTGCCTTCAATCTTGGTGCCTTCCGGATAGCGTTCGGCTATGACATCCCACGGGTTGGAGCGCAACTGCTTCATCCCTAGAGAGATTCTTTTCTGGTCCTTATCCACGTTAAGGACCATCACATCAACTTCTTCTCCAATATGAACCATTTTGGACGGATGCCGGGGTTTCTTGGTCCATGCCATTTCAGAAACATGAACAAGTCCCTCAACGCCTGTTTCAAGCTCAATAAAAACACCGTAGTCCGTGATGCTGACAACTCTGCCAGCCCACTTTGAATTAATGGGATATTTTTGGTCAACGGTTTCCCAGGGGTCGGGGGTGATCTGTTTCAAACCCAGCGATACCCTTTCTTTATCGTTATCGAACTTGAGAACTTTGACCTGGATTTCGTCTGCCACCTTGAGCATGTCGGCAGGATGATTTATGCGACCCCAGGACATATCGGTTATGTGAAGCAGACCATCAATGCCGCCAAGGTCAACAAAGGCCCCATAGTCGGTAATGTTCTTTACGACGCCTGTGAATATCTCCCCACTTTCAAGCGCATGAGTAATGAAATCTTTGCGCTGATCACGCGTCTTGTCCAAAAGCGGTCGTCTGGACAAAACTATATTCCCACGTTTACGGTTGTATTTTAATACGTTAAACTCAAAAGTTTCGCCTATAAATTTATCGAAATTCCGAACGGGCTTTAGATCAATCTGAGAGCCTGGCAGGAATGCTGGAACACCAATATCCACTTGCATACCGCCTTTAACACGCGCGACTATCTTACCTTTAACCGTCTGTTCAGTTTCACAAATCTGAGCAATCTCGTCCCATATCTTGATCTTATCGGCTTTGGTCTTTGAAATTCTGACACCGCCGCTGTCACCCATATTTTCAACGAATACTTCGACTTCGTCGCCAACAGCGACCGTCAGTTGACCTTCAGGGTTCATGAACTGATCAATAGGAACCTGGCCTTCAGATTTTGACCCAACATCGACCATCACGTGTTCAGGCGTGATTTGAACGACTACGCCCTTAACTACCTGGCCTTCCTGGGCCTTGTGAAAGCTACTTTCGACAAGTTCAGCAAAATTTTCTTCTTTAGTGGTATCCTGCCCCTCTTCTTCGTTAGTTAAGTTGTCAATAGCTTGGGTTTCCAAATTTTCCATCCAGTAAGTACCCCCAGACTCTTTTGTGCGCCATCCGTATTTCAACTATGCTGCGTAATCCAGTACATATATATGGTTTCCAAAATCATTACAAGAAAAACTTAGGCAGGTTGTTGTTTTTTCGACGTGATTATTAGGTCACAATCCCTAATTTTGCCCCTATATGATCCGACATAATAGATAATACACCATCTGGGGTTAATGATGTCGTGTCAATTACTATCGCGTCGGCTGCAGGGACCATAGGCGCCAGATCGCGGGTCTCATCGCGGTGATCCCGTGCGCGCATTTCCGAAAATACCTGTGAATAAAATGGATGTTCCCCTTTTTCCAGTAGTTCAGCGTATCGTCGTTTTGCTCTTTCCTCGGAATCCGCTGTCAGAAAAAACTTCACCTGCGCAAACGGAAAGACAACGGCCCCCATGTCACGGCCCTCCGCTACAATATTGTGCTGTTTCGCGACTGAACGCTGTACACCAAGTAATGCCTTTCTCACCTCGGGCCTTGCTGAAAATTTAGATGCAGCGAGCCCGACCTCTTCGGATCTTAGCTCCGCGCTCACATCCTCATTTCCCAACAGGAGCTTCATCCGTCCTACGCCAGGTTGGACCGATATCTTTATCGTGCTCAGTAGGTCCTCCGGTATGGCCTCCGCATCGGGAGTAACTTGAGCGCCTAATAACGCGAGGGCGATAGCCCGATATAGGGCCCCGCTGTCCAACATACAGAAGCCGAATCTTTCAGCCAGTCTTCGTGCGATAGTGGTCTTACCGGCTCCGGCTGGGCCATCTATCGTCACAACAATCAAAGACTCTTTTTGTTTTCTGTTTCTTTTTGTCGAACCATTCATTAGAATTCCAGATACCCCGTGAATCGATAAGGACCGACCTCATTCGGATCTGACATCAATCTGAATTAGGAAACCCTCTTGAGCGCCTCAATAAATTTTGTGTTTTGATCGTCCAAGCCGACCGTTACCCTTATATAGTCAGGAAGCCCAAAGCTCTTTAGATGTCTGACAATGATTCCTTCCTTTAGTAACTCAGAGTAGAGTTCACCAGCGTCACATGTAGGTCTGAACGCAATAAAATTGGCCTCGGATGCAATAGCGTCAAAGCCCATAGCATTGAGGTTCTCGTATAAAAATATCTTTCCCCGAGAATTAACCTCACGAGATTTCCTAACGTGATCTTGATCGTTAAGAGCAGCAATCGCAGACGCTTGAGCCAACAAGTTCACATTGAACGGAGGCCTCACCTTGTTAACTAAGCGGATCAGCCAGGGCTTTGCTACGCCGTATCCGATGCGTAGTCCAGCCAGACCATATATCTTTGAAAAAGTCCGGAGAAAAATTAGATGATCCGTTTTTTCAAGGTAATCTATTCCTGATGGGCAGTCGGACATCTCAACATATTCGCGATAAGCTTCATCGAGTATAAGCAAAACACCTTTATTTTGAGTTGCGTCCAGAAGGTCTTCGAACTCTGACCTGTCAATAATCGTGCCCGTGGGGCTGTGTGGATTTGACACGAACAAAAGCCGGGTTCGCGGGGTTATGGCCGCGGCCATGACCTTTAGATCAGGACCGAAATTCTTCAATGGAACCATTACGCATCGGCCACCGAAAAGCCTGGTGACAATCCTGTACATCGAAAAAGAGTTTTCCGGAAATATCACTTCGTCGTCCGTGCCGACAAAGACATGTGCAAGCATCTGCATGATTTCATCGGAGCCGTTTCCCAGGACAACACAATCAGGCGACACACCGTATCTTTCGGCGAGGGATTGGCGGAGTTCAGGGCCTGAGGATTCCGGATAAATATGTGCAGCTCCGACATTCCTGATTATTGCCTCCATAGCTCTTGAGGATGGCCCTAAAGGATTTTCGTTAGAAGCGAGTTTAATCGCGCCTGAAATCCCAAGCTCCCGCTCCACTTCAGCTATGGGCTTACCTGGAACGTATTCAGGGATTGACAGCACGTAAGGCGATATGCGCCTTTTCGCCCAGTCAGGGATTTCTGAACTCATGAATATTTTCACCTTTCACAATGGCGGGACAACGACGCCGGGCCTCTTCGTAAGCTTACGAATTAAACTCGGAATGATTCTTATAGCTTCAAGCATCCCAAGAGGTCAACTATATGTTGAGTGCCTATAATGACCAGAGAAACAGAGCTAATAATCACTAGATGAGAAAACAAAAATTGCGTCAATTTTCACCAGTCCGGATTCATCTATAAAATCAATATCAAAATCATTTTCCTTGACAATGCAGGTTAAAATCACTAGCGTCTATATATCAAATAAAACAGTTTGTTATAATGAAAAGCTCATTTAAAATATACATTGCTTTTATAACTTCTTATGTTTCCATGATACTTACCGCTGTTTCGGTTTACGGAGCAACAGCGTCCGCTACCCCATTCAAGAACCGTCAATTCCCTTCAGAAGTAGAAACGCCTCTTATCGCACAGCAATTTGAACAAAGAAAAGAAAATGCAAGGGATCAGTCTCATACCGAACGCTATTTACCTTATACTATAAATTACGGCCTGCGTATGGCTTTGCCCTCACCTCTCAGGAACACCCTCGATTTTGACGCGGGTTTTGATAAATGGGAAGGATTACCAACTTTGAAGGCGGATTACTTCATGCCTGTCAAGGCATGGAATGACAAGAGCGTGTTTTTCACACCTCGCGTCTGCCTCACCGGCCGTAAAGAGAGCTATGCAGTGGGAGCAGGGGTTCGCCATCTGATCACATCAGATACCATGATAGGTTTTCATGCTTTCTATGATTGGACTCGCCCAAGACGTCCAGGTGGAGAGTTCTTACGGGAGGCTGGTGTAGGCGTCGAGTTTTCAGCTTTACCCGGTTATTTCTCTGACTTGACTTTGTCTGCTAACGCCTATTTTCCAGTCAATTCTCGTGAAGAAATAAGAAACAACGGAATCTCTCTTATGAAGGAGAGCCTGCCACGAGGTGGGGACGCGAAAATCAGCTTACTTCTTCCGCCCGTCTTTTCCTGGCTGGACTTCAGGTTAGACGCGTCCGCTCATCAATATATAGGTCAAACATCCAACTCGTCGGGTTACCGGACAGCTTTGTCGGTTAATTCCCGCGACGGCATGTTCAATATGAATTTTGAACAGGGGCGAGATAGCCGTTGGGGTCAGAATTATAGCGTGACGGCAGGCATTCAACTGGCTTTTGACTGGAATGCTCTGATAAACTCGAAAAATCCTTTTTCAGCGCCCTACACTTTTTCAGAAACCCGATATAATCGTAAGCTTCGTAACAGCTTGTTTTCCAGGGTCAAGCGAAAACATGACCTTCCTGAAGATCGCCTTGAGCAACGAAGCACATTGATGGCCTCCGTCATGGGGGACACGGTCACATTTACAGGGGGATTCCCCCGTCTACCCTATTCCACGTTGACCGTTCAGATTTCGCAAAGCCCTTGGCAGGATTATTCCGAAGTCCTCACTGATGATACGGGAACCTATTATGGCGCCATTTCGTTGCCACCAGGGGTCTGTAAGGTTCGTCTAGTCCACAAGCCATCGGGTCGAGTGACAGAACCGAGAACAATAGTGGTTACGGAACCCGGCGAGCCTTCAGAGACGAATTCGCGTTCCGGCGAGTAGCTTGCAGGGAGCGCCAGGACGGCCATCGCCCTTACTAAGAACGACGTAGAGCGGTAGTATCTGCATTCAGGCTTGGCAACCGGCAGTAGTTACATGTTTCTGCGGTATTGCCCCCCTGTCCTGTAAAGAGTCTGAGTGATCTCACCTAACGAACAATACTTGACGGTCTCCATTAGTTCCTCAAAGATATTGGCGTCCGCCTGAGCGACTCGATAGAGGCATTCTTTAGCCTGCGGAGCTTTGTCTTTGTTCCGTTCTTTGAATTGAGCCAGACGCGTCAACTGGGATTGTTTTTCTTCTTCAGTTCCTCTTGCCAACTCTATGGCACACTGCTCGACATAACTTGTATCCGGATTGAGGAATGTATTCACTCCTATTATGGGGTAATCCCCAGTTGACTTAAGTGTTTCGTAATACAGCGATTCATCTTGAATCTTGGTTCTTTGGTACCCTGTCTCCATAGCGCCGAGGACACCACCACGCTGAGACAGGCGATCGAATTCCAGCAGCACGGCTTTTTCCACGAGATCAGTGAGTTCTTCCATTAAGAAAGACCCCTGATTTATATTGTCTACTCTGGAAATGCCCCACTCCTTGTTGATTATCAGTTGAATTGCCAGAGCGCGGCGGACAGACTCCTCGCTCGGGGTTGTAATAGCCTCGTCATAGGAGTTTGTATGAAGCGAGTTACAGTTGTCGTAGATAGCGATAAGCGCCTGAAGAGTGGTTCGGATATCGTTAAACTGAATCTCTTGAGCGTGGAGTGACCGACTACTTATCTCGAATCGCGATCGCCCAGATCCTGCGGGCGACTCTACCGATGACACTATATTCAGGCTCAAGTCCGTTTGAGAAGAAGAAGCTCAGGTTCGGAGCGAAATCGTCGATATGCATACCACGGGACAGATAGTATTCGACGTAGGTAAACCCATTGGCCAGGGTGAACGCAAGCTGAGTTATAGGATTAGCCCCGGCTTCCGCTATGTGATAGCCCGAGATGGAAACCGAATAAAAGTTTCCGACGTTGTTCCTAATGAAATAATCCTGAATGTCACCCATCATTCTTAATGAGAAGTCGGTTGAGAAGATGCATGTGTTTTGGCCCTGGTCCTCTTTGAGAATGTCCGCCTGCACTGTGCCTCTGACGTTGCATAACACATCTGCTTTAGTTCTGGAGACAACTTCGGGGGTTGGCTCTGATCCAGTTTCCTGCCTGATTTGAGCTAGTTTCTGATCAATAGCCGCATTGAAAAACATGGCAAGCATGATCGGGGCCGGACCATTTATCGTCATCGAAACGGAAGTGTTGGGCGCGCTCAGGTCAAAGCCTGAGTACAGCTCTTTAACATCATCCAGGGTGCATATCGAAACACCCGAAGTGCCGATCTTACCGTAAATGTCGGGCCGTTCTTCAGGATCCTGACCATAAAGCGTGACTGAGTCAAATGCTGTGGAAAGCCTTTTTGCGACACTGTTGGCCGATAGATACTTAAATCTCCGGTTTGTCCTGAAAGGATCTCCTTCACCGGCAAACATGCGGGTGGGGTCTTCATCCTGTCGTTTAAATGGAAACACCCCGGCAGTATACGGGAACATGCCCGGCAGGTTCTCCTTCAAGCGCCATCTAAGCAATTGCCCCGGATCTTCGTACTTGGGGAGAACTATTCGAGGTAATAGAGTTCCACTTAGTGTGCGGGTCTTAAGTTTGACCGGCACGTCTTTTCCTCTTACGGAAAAAACGTAATCATCTCCGGAATAAGCTTCCTTGATGTCGTCCCATTCTCCAACAAGTCTCAGGGCCCGTGAATCGAGTTGTTTTTCAATTTCCTCTTGCAGCTTTTTAATTCTGGAAAAGGCTTCTGATTCCTCGCTCACACTGTCAGTTCGGAACTCTTTTTCTACAGCGTCCAACCGCCACAACCGCCGAATCAATTGCTCCTGTTCAGCCCCCCACGCATGATACTTCCGCACGGTATTGGCTATTTCGGAAAGATACCCCGATCTTTCGGACGGAATGATAATGGTCCTGGATGATGGTTTCTTGTCGGGAGTAGATGTCATTGATGTTTGCCAACCCAACCTTGTCTTGTGGTTTACGGCGTCAATAATCCCCGTAAAAAGAGATGTGACTCCATCGTCATTGAATCGAGAGGCGATTGTGCCGTAAACAGGCAATTCATCCAAAGGGACGTCAAATCGGAGCCGATTACGCTGAACCTGTTTTCTGACATCATGTAGCGCGTCTTCTGATCCCTGCCTGTCAAACTTGTTAATGGCCATAAGATCGGCGAAATCGAGCATATCGATCTTCTCTAGCTGACTTTGTGAACCAAACTCGGATGTCATCACATAAAGAGAAACATCTACAAGAGGCACTATGGCAGCGTCCCCCTGCCCTATACCCGCTGTTTCAACAATTATAAGATCAAAACCTGCGGCCTTCAGCACCTCTATAGATTCTTCAATGTGGGATGGGACTTCCAAGCCCTGATTTCTGGTTGCCATGGACCGATAATAGACCCTGTCCGTATGGATCGAGTTCATTCTGATTCGGTCCCCAAGTAGCGCCCCGCCTGTCTTTCGGCGAGTCGGGTCTACCGATATAATTCCGACGGTCTTATCAGGCTGATCGTTCAGGAATCGCAGGGTTATTTCGTCGGTGAGAGACGACTTACCCGCTCCGCCAGTGCCGGTAATGCCGAGTACCGGAACTATCCTATCTGAAAATCTTTCTCGTAAGAGCGATCGTATTTCGGCTAGTTCAGCATTCCCACTTTCCTTAGCCACTTCCACGGTGGATATCAGCTTCGCGATAGCCGTCCAATTCTTGGGTTCAAGACTTGACGGATCAATGCTTAGACGACCATCCGACACTGGGAAATCAGAAAGCTTGATAAATACATCTATCATTCCCTGGAGCCCGAGTTTTCGTCCGTCATCCGGGCTGAAGATCTTTGTAACCCCGTAGGATTCCAGTTCTGAAATCTCTTCCGGAACGATTACGCCGCCGCCGCCCCCAAATACCTTGATCTGTAAGCTGTTATGCTCCCGAAGGAGGTCGACGATGTACTTGAAGAATTCCATGTGCCCGCCCTGATAGGAACTGATTCCAATTGCTTGGGCATCTTCCTGGATAGCGGCGCTGACGATTTCCGAGACGGACCTGTTGTGGCCGAGGTGAATTACCTCAGCCCCTGATGATTGGAGGATGCGGCGCATGATGTTGATTGCGGCGTCGTGCCCATCAAAAAGTGAAGCCGCTGTGACAACTCTGATGTGGTTTCTGGGCTGGTAAGGCGCAGACGAAGGATTCATGCTTAACTCCGGCCAAAATATATTTTAATCGGAACATCGTCCGACTTACTTGAGTTTGTGTTCTCGTATGAATTTTGCGGGAGCGTCAATATCCGATCCACCTGGAAAAACCTCAGCCACCCCCATTTGTTTGAGCAGTAGGATATCGCGCTTGGGTATTACCCCTCCTACGAGGACCATGACATCGTCAACCCCCCGTTCTTTAAGAAGTGTGAATAGCTTTTCACAGATTGGCATATGAGCCCCGGACATGATTGAAAGTCCTATCACATCAGCGTCCTCCTGGATCGCTGTTTGCACTATCATTTCAACCGTCTGATGCAGTCCGGTGTATATCACTTCGAATCCGGCGTCTCGAAGCGCATGAGCGATGACCTTCGCGCCGCGGTCGTGTCCGTCAAGGCCCGGCTTGGCTATCAGAACTCTTGAGGTAATCTTGGGCGCCACCCTAACCTCCATTTGACATTATATCGCTTGCACAGGGAAGACACGTTTGGTCTGATTCCATGATATTCCAAGGAAACGCCAAATTCAACTATTATAGAACGAATACGGACAAAGTACGATTGTTGAAAACCTGGGCACAGTCATCGTGATCGAACTTATGAGAGAAAACAGTAAGACTACTTTGTATTAGATTCATTATCACAAATTGTTGTTATTATTTTATCAAGTATCAGTTGATACTTTAAGACATATTAACTTGTTGACATGTATTTAACATAATGATAACCTTAGCCATTCGTATAATATTATTCAGAAGACAAAATAGACAGATTTGCGATTGTTATAGATCGTCCGGCAGGTTTGTATGAAGCTTCCTCGATATTCTCTTTTTTGTATGGTCACGCTTTTGTTGTTTCTTTCCTGTCTCAGCGACATGGCTATCGGTTATTACGCTCGCGTCCTCATACCTATGGGGAGAGAAAATCCCTTGCCGGGATACGTTTTTCTCCCTCACCAACAACTTGGACGTCAGCTCCCTGCTGTAATCGTGGGGGTGGGCGTTGGAGCCACCAAAATCTATCAATATCACGATCACTGTCAAAATCTTGCTGATCGCGGTTTTGCAGTTATACTGATTGATCCATCAAATTACCCCGAGTCCATGACCCCCGGCCCTTATTCGTGGGACCACGACCTTGGGTATCTGCTCGGCAGTTTCAATCAGGGATATGTCGGTGCAAAACTGGCAATCGGGAAGGAATGGTACTTCAAGTCTTTTCGTGCCGCGACGGATTTCATGTGCGCCTGGCCGCTCGTGGATAGGGAAAAGATTGTCTTGAGCGGTTTTTCACAAGCGGCTAACGCAGCGCTAACCTGCGCTTGTAGGGATCCTCGTATCAAAGCCGTTGTCTGGAACTACGGCGGCTGGCCTTGGATCATGCAGTACGAGCCGCTCAGATTACCGCCGGTAGAGATATTTCACGGGGAGAATGATGAGGTTTATAATGTGAAGTATGCGAAAGAGTTGGCGATGAATCTCAAGACGAGCATGCGGCCATTTGAGTTGAACATCTACCCGGATCAAAAGCACATGTTCAACATATATTATGATTTGAAGACGGAAAATAGGTTTATGAAGCCGGCTCTCCTCGACGCGTTTGAAAGAATGGTGACTTTCCTGAAACGGACATTGGGAGTAGAGGCTAGTTCTCGTCGGGGCCGTTCCTAATAACCAAGGACCTCTTCACCTTCCAATTTAATCCAATCCTGAGATAGCGCTTCGAAAGCCTTGCTGTTGTCATCCACCGCCAAAACCAGCAAAGGCCTATTAAGAGTCGCGAACAAGCCCTGAAGGTAATATATGTTCTCAAGGTTCACACCAGCCAGTTTCAGCGGCTTGATCACAGCATTCAACCCACCGGGCTGCTGAGGTATTTCAGCGACGATTCTGTCGTTCATTGAAACCGAAAAGCCTGAAGATTCCAGAATATTCTGAGTTCGCGAAGGGTCGCTCGTGACGAGGCACAGGTTCCCGTGATTACCGGACACGCTTATACTTAGCCCTAGCGCATAAATTCCGTTCGAACCCAGCAATTCTATAATGTTCGATAAGGCGCCCGGCTTATTGGGAATCTGAATAGCGACCTCTCTGACCGTTTTCATAAAAACCTCCAACATTTATGAGCCATCATAATTTCGTAGTTTTCTTGTTTTTCCAGCAATAAGACACTAGCCCTGATTCCTATTTGGAGCCCCGAATAAAATCAGCGCCAACACTTACTGCCTTTTGATTCATATCGATAAGCTTTTGCTTCTTGCCGGCAAGCACGGTCTCAATTGCAGTGAGAATGGATTTACCGGAGACAATGTCAGTAACTTCTCTCACCGCGCCCAGCATAACCATATTCAATGAGCGATCCGCTCCCATGTCGTGCGCCAGTGTATTCACAGGCACTCTGACAAGTTTTATGTCCTCGCGTGCAGGCGCTTCGGTTATCAGATCGGAGTTGAGAAACATTGTCCCACTCGACTTCACCATATTCTGATATTTGATCATCGAAGGATAATTCATCGCAACTACGAACTCGGGAGAGGATGCGATTGGCGACGCGATTTCTTCGTCTGAGACAACCACCGTGCAGTTGGCTGTCCCGCCACGGACCTCCGCGCCATAGGCGGGCAGAAATGTTACGTGCTTGTCTTCTTTCATCCCTGCGACAGCAAGCACGTACCCCATCATAAGGACACCCTGGCCACCAAATCCTGAAAAAACTATCTTAAGCGACATCTTTGATTACCTTGAGTGGGAATATTTTTGTCATGGTCTCGTCCACCCACCGGACAGCGTCTTTGGGGCTCATTTTCCAGTTTGTCGGACATGCGGACAAAATTTCAACCAGTGAAAACCCCTTATCTTCAAGTTGGACTTCAAAGGCTTTTCTGATCGCCTTCTTTGTTCGGATAATTCCCTTGGGATTTGAAACACTTGTCCGCTCTATATACACGCTACCTGCGGCCAGAGCCAGCATCTCGCTTAGGTCAAGGGGGAATCCATCGCGTAAGGGAAGCCGCCCTCCCGGTGAAGTAGTGGTCTCCTGCCCAAGCAATGTCGTAGGCGCCATTTGACCGCCTGTCATGCCGTAAACAGCATTGTTCACGAAGATTGCGGTGATCCTTTCACCGCGATTAGCAGCGTGAATAGTCTCGGCTGTTCCGATAGCCGCAATGTAACCATCACCCTGGTAGGTGAATACCACGCGATCTTTCAGTATACGTTTCATTCCGGTTGCGACGGCTGCAGCTCGCCCATGAGGCGCTTCACACATATCCACATCAAAGTAGTTGTAAGCAAGAACCGCACAGCCGGCAGGAGGAACACCGATTGTCCTATCCTTTATTCCTAACTCATCAATCACTTCCGCCACCAACCTGTGGATGATGCTATGGCCACACCCTGGACAGTAGTGGAATGGATTGTCCTTTAAAGCGTCTGGTTTTCCGAATATTTTCTTCACGTTGCCTGCTCCATTTCAGGCTTTTGGCCGGGAAAACAATCAACCTTCGTCAAAATGACATTGGAGGAGATTGCGGCTGGTTAATTGGCTTTACCGTGATAAGCGCTTGACACTATGGCGGCTACTTCCTCGGGCGTGGAAACAACTCCACCTGGCCTACCGTAAAAAGAGACCTCACGTCTCCCTTCAACCGCTAGCCGAACATCTTCAACCATTTGCCCCGTGCTCATCTCGAAGGCCATGAAGTGGCGCACATGATCACATAGTTTCGCCAGGGCTTTGGATGGGAAAGGCCACAGAGTCTTGGGCCTGTATAGCCCTACTTTCATGCCGGATTCCCTTGCCCTGTGAACAGCGCCTTTGGCTATTCTAGCAGCAGTTCCATAAGCTACAAGAACCAGTTCAGCGTCGTCGGTAAGATACATCTCCTGGTCAGGGATAACCTCGGTAATAGCCGAATACTTACGGGCCAATCGCCAGTTAAGTTCTTCCTCTTTCGGGGGGTCAAGCCATAACGACAGTATTATGCGACTGGATCGACCCTTGGATCCATTCACAACCCACTCTTTCTCCGGTAACTTCGCAGGATCTATAGGTTCGGGAAACACAACAGGCTCCATCATCTGGCCCATCATCCCATCACCGAGAATCATGACCGGAATTCTATAATAGTCGGCCAGATCAAAAGCTTGTCGGGTCATGTCCGCGATTTCCTGACCATACGCAGGGGCGAAAACAATTACACGGTAATCGCCGTGTCCGCCACCGCGGGTAGCCTGGAAGTAGTCGCCCTGAGCCGGGGCAATATTACCTAAACCTGGACCGCCCCTCATCATGTTCACTATGACGGCCGGAAGTTCCATAGCCGCAAGGTACGAAATACCTTCCTGTTTCAGACTGATCCCGGGGCTTGACGAAGATGTCATTACTCGAGCGCCTGCGGCGGCCGCGCCGATAACCATATTTATTGAAGCTATTTCGCTCTCTGCCTGGATAAAAACAGCGTCATCCATTCGAGCGAAAGCCGAAGCCATATATTCCGGCAGTTCGTTTTGGGGTGTAATAGGATAACCGAAATATGCTCTACAACCAGCCCTTATCGCCGCCTCCCCCAGCACATGAGTGCCGCGCATGAGAGTCTTTTCGGACATTCTTATATCCTCTTAATCAGTATCATCTTTCGATGTCTTCTTTTCCTCACGATAAACCTCGATAGCCACGTCCGGACATGTTATTGCGCACAAGGCGCATCCGGTGCATTCAATTTTTCCGGTGTCAGGGATGTCTTCTTCGAGGAAATTCGCGGGATAGTAGCCTTTGGTATTCAATTTTGGAGAAATTTCGATTTGTTTCTTGGGGCACACAGTGATGCACAATCTGCATCCCTTACAGCGTTCTCGATCAATTAGAATACGGCCTTTCACGCTATTTACTCCGGTAGAGAAAAGTAAAAAACTAGTCTAAGTCCCTGACTCAAGGCTGTCAACAGAAAAGAGCAGGTCCCTGGTCGACTTCTTGATGACCACCGTTCCTGTCGGTTTGCCACCATCTGTAGAATACACCGGATGGCTGAAATAAATCCCTCTCAAGTCTGATGTAGCTCCCACACCCAAATAGGTCCCAGGTCTTCCTTTGATGGCGTCAACAGAGTACGGGCGAAATGAATAGTCATGACCAACAAAACTGTCCTGATCATTACGGTTGCTTGAAGCGATGACTTTCCCTGATCTATCCATCAGATAGAATATATCGCCAGCAAAAGCTTTTGCTAAATCGTCGAGTATCTTGTCGGCCCGTGAAAAGGTAGCCTGATCTTGGTTCAGTAACGCCCTTTGAATCCGTTCAACCTGAGCCATAACCGCAACAATGTTCTGATTCGCGGAGATGAGGCCAATAATGCCATTCCTTAAATCATTGCTTCTTTCGACAAATTCCTTTTCAGTTTCTTTGAAAGTGGATTTCTGAGCGGAGTCATAATAGAGATACCCGCCTGAGGCCGCAGTTATCATCGAGATCAGCGCTAGTATCAGGACAATTGTTCGTGTGTTAATGTGGAATACCTGTACTAGTCGGTAACCATAACAGAACGTACTGAAGTCAAGAGTTCAGCTATCGCAAACGGCTTATGCAAAAATCCCTTAACAAGGGGACTGATCTCCAAGTGTAACTCATCTTCTGGCGAATAACCGCTCGCTATGAGCACTTTTACTGACGGGTCAATCTTTACCAGTTCCATCAAGCAGTCTCTGCCGGACATCTCCGGCATGAGGAGGTCCAGAATTACCAACGATATCTCTTCTTTTCTCGTCTGATAGATATCAAGCGCCTCCTTTCCATTGGCCGCCACAATGACAGTGTAACCGGCGTTTGTCAGAACCTTCTCCTCCAATTCAGCGACGGGAAGCGTATCTTCTACCAGAATCGTTTCCGTTCCCCCAGATTGAACTGTCATAAAGATCTTTCATCTCTTCCGCATGTTCTCTGAGTTTATCCTCGACCTACTTGCGCTCGTTATCTAAGGTGGCAAGATAAGCCTGTAGTCCAGCGACCTTGAGGCGCATTTCACTCAATTCATCGACAAGCTGTTGCTTGGTTTTGTCTTGGTCTTGCATCTAAATGACACCGAATCAATCCTTGTCGAGGATCTCACGAATTGTAGTCAAGAGTTGTCTCATGTTGTACGGTTTTTCCACCAATCCTTTTGCTCCGCCCGCCATGACTTCATCGGCCAGCCCGCACTCAGAATACCCGCTGGTTATAACAACCTTGCCATTGGGGTCGATCCGGAGAATCTCCCCTAGACATTGCCTGCCATCAATAACGGGCATGATCAGATCCAACAGGATTAATGAAATCGTATTCTTCTCCATGTGGTATATTTCCAGCGCCTCTTTTCCATTAACGGCCGTAATGACCTTATAGCCAAATTCGTTAAGAAGTGTTGCGCCAAGATCCCTGAGAACCTCTTCATCATCTACCAGAAGAATTGTCTCGGTCCCCCGTGGAATTGGTCTCTCAATCGTTGAGGTTTCTGTATCGCTTCCTTTCCCTGTAGTTGGAAAATAGATCTTGAATGTGGTCCCGAAAACTGGTTCGCTGTAACATATGATGTGACCGTCATGCTGTTTAACGATACCATAGACGGTAGCAAGTCCCAGTCCGGTCCCTTTTCCCGTTTCCTTGGTAGTAAAGAATGGCTCAAATATGTGAGACAGTGTTTTCCTGTCCATCCCTTGGCCGGTATCCGAAACAGCCAGCAAGACGTAATTTGGCAAACAATTCCCAACAAAAATTGTGCGCCATTTCAGGCATTTCCACAATCAAAAGTTGGTGGTGTTCCATTGCTGATTAGCGTTATCGAATAAATTCGTTTTTCATTTGTCCTTATTTGACACACAGGTCCATTACAATTGCGAATCAACGCTTGTGCGCCGACAGATTGAGAAGCTATAACACTTGCGGAAATCCTAACATTTCGTTGTCGCTTTGCCGGAAGTTCAGGAGGAGCCAGAACTGAGCCCCCGCTACAACATTGCCCCAACGGAGGAAATTGCGGCAATAAGACGGGACCCCGACAGTAATGGCAAAAAGCTGACCTATTTGAAGTGGGGATTAGTACCTTTCTGGGCTAAGGACACGTCCATCGGGTCTATGCTAATTAACGCCAGATGCGAAACTTTGAGCCAAAAACCTGCTTTCCGAGCGGCATTTAAAAACAGACGATGCCTCATCCCGGCTAATGGTTTCTATGGACCCTTCAAGTGAAATGATCTGCTTTACAGTGAGTCCAAAGGTGAATAGAGCGACCTACGACAACCCGGATTGCATTGAACCGGCGCCTCGGTCTGAATCGGATATTGAGTATCGTTCATCGATAGACTAGGAATTCAATGACGTCCTGGAAGGTTTATCTGCTCCGATGCTCTGACGACAGCCTGTACTGCGGACAACTACAGACATGGAACGGCGAGTCCAGCAGCATATTACACGAGGTCGAGGCTTCCTGTCAGGTTGATTTGGTCGTCTCGGGAATTGAGCAAATCAGAAGCATTTAAGGAAGAGTACCGAATTAAGCGGATCAGTAAACACATGAAGGAGAAACTCGTTGCTTTGGGACTCAGTTAGGAAGAAAACATTTAATCATAGTTATATGTGCTTAATAAATCGAAAGGAGAATCTTAATGAATATTCAGGTATTGGGCATTTCCGGAAGTCCAATAAAAAACAGCAACACGGATCGACTTGTCAAAACTGTATTGAATGCAACGGAGATTGAATCCGAATTTGTGAAACTCTGCAAAATTAACGTCAGACCCTGCTTTGCCTGTAAAAAATGTGTTCCGGACAACATCTGCAAAGTGAAAGATGATTTCCAGGAACTTGCTGAAAAGATCAAAAAGGCGAAAGCGATAGTCATCGGCGCCTATACCCCTTATGGACAGGTTGATGCCTTTACAAAAGCACTTTTAGAAAGATTTTGGTCGCTGAGACATGTGAACAACCTACTTAGGGGCAAATTGTGCGCAACGGTTCTTACCGGCCTGATGCCCGATGCGTTGGATCACGTCAATCAATCATTGGCCGCCGAGTTAAGGGAATATGAACGAATGGATCTTGTTGGGCAATTAACAGTTAAAGGTAATCTTCCCTGCTTGACATGTGGCGAGGGGGATGGGTGTCAGATGAGCGCAGTGAAAGTAGTGTACGGTCCAGATGCCAGGACATCCGATTTCGGATACTCACGGGTTGAGGATCAGAAAGAAGTATGGGAAGAAGCAGTACGAATCGGTCGTCTAATCGGTGAGCGCCTACAAACGGCTAATAAGGGATGATACTCCTTATGTCTTGATCAGATGAGGATCATGGGGAACCCGAGATCCGACGTGCCCTGCCAGGAATTTTATATAGGAGCCGCTCTCACCCGATCGTCCCTTCAAAAGATAAGTTTTCCGGCTGTCTTCATCTTACAAAAAAAAACATCGTGCGAAAAAACTCATTTTATTTGCGGCAAGGGGGAAATCTTCCCGCGCCTCTATTCGCCCTCAACTAGCGAATAATTCATTGAGCCCATAAGGCCCATTATAAATTCCGGCGATTTTGTCAAATACTTACCACTCTTGCTCTGAAATACTCGTCTACGGCGCATAAACCTACCGAACTTTCGAATGCCTGTTTGCTCCCTGTTCGTATACTGTCGCTACAAAGGCTTGGGAGGGCTTACAATGGCCACACCACTCAGAACCAGGGCCCCATCCTGGTTGACACACGTGGTTTTGATCTTGACCCGATTCTTGTCAGCCATAATCTCAATCACTTCAGCCCGGGCGGTGACGGTGTCACCGATATGTAGCGGTGCTACAAAATCCAGTTCCTGCCTGATATAGATGGCGCCGGGTCCGGGCAACTTATTGGCCATGACTGTCGAGACAAAGCCGGCCACCAGCATGCCGTGGGCAATCCTGGTCTTGAAAAAGGTCTTCTGTGCATATGCTTCGTTGACGTGGGCAGGGTTGAAATCACCGGTTATTCCTGCATAAAGATAAATATCGGACTCAGATATTGTCTTGGCGAACTCTGCGGAATCACCCACGTGAAGTTCATGGATTGTCTTTCCTATCATGTTATTCTCCGCTGGATCTCGTGCCTCGCGAAAGCCTGCCCCGTCCTATGACCACAGTTGGTGGCTCCCAGATATCTTCCTCCTTCTAAATTCGCGTAGAACGGCCTGCCCAATACGGCTCACGAAGTATTCGCTTCAGAGTTTTGCCAGCCGTACTTCGCGGAAAATCGTCCACGATCACAACCGAGTGTATACGCTGATACCGGGCCTCCACTCGCTGGTTAATCCACTCTCGCAGTTCTTCAGCGGTGACGGCTCCTGCTTGCTTCAATACAACGGCTGCCACCGGAGTCTCACCCCATTTTTCGTGGGGAATTCCAAAAACAGCGGTCTCTAACACCGCCGGATGCTGGACGACCACCTCCTTTGCTTCAATACAACGGCTGCCACCGGAGTCTCACCCCATTTTTCGTGGGGAATTCCAAAAACAGCGGTCTCTAACACCGCCGGATGCTGGACGACCACCTCCTCTATGTCCCTCGGATAGATGTTCAACCCGCCGGAGATTATTAGATCCTTTTTACGGTCCACCAGATACAAAAAGCCGTCAGCGTCAACATATCCCATGTCACCGGTATGCAACCATCCGTCAACAATAGCTTTTGCGGTCAGGTCCGGGCGCTTGTAATACCCACACATGAGCATCGGGCCACGGCCGATGATTTCGCCCACCTCGCCGACAGGCACGTCTTGTCCTTTATCGTTTACTATCCGCATTTCGAAAAAGCATGGTGGCACACCCACTGAGGAGGGCTTAGCCGCATAATGAGTCTTGTCGAGGATCGTTAGGAAGCCTTCCGTCAGACCGTACAGTTCATAGAATATTCCCGATAGGCGGCGGTTCAGTTCGTCTTTGTGCTCTTGATGCAATGGGGCGCCCACTGTGCAGAGCACCTCCACCGATTGCAGCGCTTCAGCCGAGAAGTTGGGCGCATGCATGATTGCGACTATCTGGGACGGTACCAGGATCATATGTGTCACTTGCTCGCGTGCGATGCACTCGATAAATTTTTCCGGGTTAAACTGCCCCTGTAGAATATATGTGGCTCCCAGAAAAAAGGCCGGCATCAGAGTTACAAACGAGCCGTTGAAAACCACGGCGCCTGCGTGCAGGACAATGCTTTCAGGTGTGAAGCGAAAAGCCGATGCCATAAGCATACCGTACATCGCTCGGACATAGTGGCTATGAACGATCCCCTTGGGCTGACCAGTGGTGCCGCTAGTGTACATAATGTTGTAGGGGTCGTCGGCGTCAATGTCGATCCCCTCTGGCTCGCGGTCGCTTGCGGCGTCGGTCAGCGCATGATAATCCTCATAGCCAGGAGTGTTTGCTTCATTAATGATGAGGTATCGACCTGAAGGAATGCTCAGGTCCGAGCGGACGGGATTCAGATGTTCCACAAACGCGGAATCGGTAATCACGCAAACCGCATCTGAGTCGTTTAGCATTGTGGTCAGTCCTTTCCCGCGTGTCAGCGGGCTCAGAGGAACAACCACCGCACCGATCTTGGCCACCGCCCAATAGGTTTCCAATAGTTCCAAAGAATTCGGCAATATTGTAGCAATCTTATCGCCTTTAGTAATCCCTAGATTCAGGAACGCGTTCGCCAATCGATTGACGCGCTGATTGAACTCCCTACTCGTGAGACGGTGGTGTTCAAAAACAACTGCGAGGTGGTCGGGCCGCCACCGAGCCTGCCGGGTCGGTAATGTCCCGATGTTCATAGGTTCCTCCTTTTCGCTTTGTCATCCAAAGCGTGAATGACAGTCAAAGTAGCCGTGGACGGTGACCAACCGATGCCCTTGGGTTACTTTTTCCCGGCTTGTAACTTCTTCACCTCTTCCACAGGTAGCCAGACTTTTTCAGCAGGCACTTCCTCTACATCCTTTAGAATAAGAAATTCCTTAAACCTGGGATCCTTTCCTGTATATCCTACGTAAATCCCTACATTGGCCTGGTGATCTTCCGGTCGGATATACCGATCTCCGGTCAAAGATTTGTAATGCAGCCCCTCAATAACCTTCACTAGCTGATCCGAGTCAGTACTATTGGCTTTCCTGATGGCATCAGTGAGCACGGTGAGACCGTCGTAACAGAAAATAGCCCAGTCATCGGGCCATTCCTCGTATTTTTCGTAGAATTTCTTAGCGAACGCTTTCATTTCCGGCGTATCAACCGCGTAGAATGGGCATCGGGTATATCCCAATAGTCCTTCGGGCATCTCTAGTCCGCATGCTTTGAGCATGGTCAAGTCATAGAGTGATGTGACGCTGGACTTCTTGAAAAGCCCATACGGCTTAGCCTGCTTGATAAAGCTGCTGAGCCCGCCTCCCCAGAGGCTACTGTAAATAATTTCAGGGTTGTTCGCCATAAGGGATGGAATATAGGACACATAGTTAGGTTCACCCACCTTAACCCAAACAGCATCAAGGATTTCCACGTCCGGTTTTAGTTTGGTAAGATCTTCTTTGAAAGCGTTCCATTGGGTGTGACCGTAAGAGTAATCAGGACCGATAAAACTGTACCGCTTGTATGGTTTCTGCGAGAGAAACAGCGCAATTCCACGCCCCTCTATCCCTGTATTGGGAACCACCTGAAACATGTAAGGTTGAAAATCGGTAGTCGTCAATGCCTCCCCATTGCAAGTATGAAAGCAGATAATTTTCTTAAATTCATGTGCGATCCTGGTCAAGGCCAGCCCCACACCGGTGCTGGTCCCACCGAACAGGAAGTCGCATTTTTCGCTCAGGATCAGCTCCCTGGCAGCATTCGCGCCGACATCAGGCTTGAGCTGGGCGTCGCGGGTGACCAGTTCCAACTTCTTACCGAGCACACCACCCTTGGCGTTGACCTCTTCTATGAAGAGTTCCATGCCGGCTTTTTGGCCTTTATAAATTGCGTTGGCGATTCCTGTTATGTCGGCGACGAGGCCAATTTTGATTGTGTCGCCGGCGAAAGAACTACCGGTGGTTAAGAGCGCTCCGGTTAAAAGAAGCGCCAAAACGATTGCCACGACTTTTAAGCTCTTGCGTCCCATGATCACCTCCATGCTTCACGGTTAGGGTATTGATTGAACTCCAGTCGGCGAGACGAGATTGAGAACTCCGCCAACTTTCCCTAGTGGTTTACCGACGGGGCCTGTTTGGGTTGCCCGGCCGACAACAGACCCTAAGACAGATTAAGATTATGTTAATGTGGTTAGAATATGCCAAAAAACCCTCCCAAAGCCTGGAGATTCCTGGTAGGCATGACGCCTTTGCTTCATCTGCGTGCCCGTGGGTCGATCAAATGCCTTGAATACTAGGATTATCGCGGCAGCCCAGTTAAAAATGACCACCGGCAAAGCCGGGGGCATATTTCTGTTAGCCCCTCAAAGGGGCCAGAGAAGAGCGCCCTAAAGGGCACAGAGCATCTTGTTAATCCTGGCAGCTGTCCAAATCCCTGGACGACGATGCTCCGTCAGAAGTCTATGATAGGGCTCTTGCTTCGTCAAGGTGATCATTTCTTTCATTTTCAGAGGACCCAAAAATTCCCGCACGTCTCTTAGGAACATGTTGCCGAACAAGAGCAAAAAAGAGCCGACCATAAAATGGCGGCTATAATTTGAGAATCATCATAACGGGAATTATTTTATCGATTCTTTGAGGGCCTTTGCGGCGGTAAACTTGGGAGCTTTGGATTCCGGGATCTTGATTTTTTCTTTGGTGCGCGGGTTTAAGCCGGATCGGGCCTTTCTAACGATAACAGAGAATTTGCCGAAGCCAGGGATAGAGATTTCCTGGCCCGCCGCCAACACTTCGGAAATGGCCGAAAAAACCGATTCAATGGATTCTGAAGCGAGTTTTTTTTGTTATCTTGCCCTTCTCCGCAAGTTTGTCCACAAATTCAGCTTTTGTCATGTCTCCGCCTCCCTCGAAATAGTAAACGTGTCACGCCAACAATGTGAGTTACGGCTATATAAGGCAGAGGCGCATAGAGTGTCAAGAGAAGATTATGGGAAGAAATGGGTTGGGTAAAGTTCTTTGACTGGAATTGAACAGTTTTACACTTTTCTTGTCTCTTTAGAGATCTGTCGGATCAAAGCCCATTGCTTTAACGGCTTCCAAATCGCCAGGCTGATTACGATTTCTTTCCCCTCGTGATATACAAAATTCACCGGAGTAATATAGGGATAACCGTCACCTCCATTAGTAGCCAATCGGCCAACCGTCGTTGAACTGAGAATCCGTTCAATATCTAGGGGGTCGGTTATTTCACAGTGCTTGCGACGCATTTGTCAGGCTCTCTTAGTTGGATTTCCGCACGAGCGATTTGCTCAATGCGTGAATTGTCACTCTGACGACGATTTGCTCATACCACTCTTAAATCATCACTTGCCAAGATGACTTCGGAAAAAACGGGCTATCTCCTGAAAGGCTTCTCGGGACTCAGGCGAAGTGAATACCAGGATATACTGTGCGTGAGACATGCCCTCAAAGATCTGCAAATAGGCGTCCACTCCAGCCTGGCGAAGCTTGCGGTGTATTCGAACTGTATCGCTAAGCAGCATATCACGTGTGCCCGAGGTGAGAATTGCGGGAGGAAATCCTTCCGTAAAGTCCCCATAAACCGGTGAGATGAGTGGGTCTTTCATGTCGTGCGTACCCGCGTAAAGTCCGGCGCATGCCTGCAAGAGACCGTCGTAAGTCACCAGGACATCATCAATGTCCTCGTTCGTGTACAGGGTGTCCCCAGTCCTGGTAAGGTCCGCCCATGGAGTACCAAGCCCGACCGCCCCAGGAAGTGGGACATCGAGTTGCCGAAGCTTGAGTACAGTAGCTGCGGTCAAGCCGCCTCCGGCCGACGTGCCGAACATGCCGATATGGTTTGGTTTATAGGTCTTGAGAACTTCATTGTAGACCGTTACTGAGTCGTCCAAAGCTGCGGGAAAAGGAAAATCCGGGGCCATCCGGTAGTCCACTGAAATCACTTTAATTTTTCCGTGGTACGCCATAAGAATCGCTTCACCCAAAGAGGTTTCTCCGCCATTGAAAACATAACCTCCCCCATGTAGATGGATCAAAATCCGATCCCTGTTTTCTTCTAGAATAGATTCCGGCGTGACGATGTAGGTTTTGACACCGCCTTTGATATCGGTTTCGATATCGACAGGAAATAGCTTGCGTAACTGGGCCAATACAGGCATGTCCTGTTCTGATTTTATTGCGACAAGGAGACGCCATTCCTCGTTCGTCTTAGGAACAGAACGCAATGCCGGACTTAAAGGGCGAGCGATCACTGCCTGCAATTCAGGACTGACGGTAATGGGCACAGGCATTAATCGAGCAGGCACGTTGCGGGAAGTATTGTCGCTGGCCGGCTGAACTGCGCCTTCCTGTTCACCTTGAGCGAATAAAATTGAGGTCGTCGCCATGACTAAAGCAAGCGCTATAATGAGTATGTTTCTTTTCATGGTTTCCTCTATTTTCGTTCATCAATAACGTTATTATGGGTTTCTTGATTGTTTGTATTGACTATAGTTTACAAAATCTAAGATTAGTTTCGGTATAGTCCTTGTTAAGCTGCATCAACATTGAAAAGAGAAAGTTGAATTACACTCCGGGACATATCCAATGAAATTGACTTGGGCCACTGTTTATAGGTTTTCCCATCTAAATTTTTTCCGCCTTTATCTCTACCCGGTCCACCAGCTTGTTTGAAGAAAAACGGGATGTCGTGCTCTTCGCAGATATCTCGAATCTGTCTGGCCCAGTCCATATTCATAGAACGACAGTTTGGACCGGATTCTCCACCAACTACTACCCAATCTAAAGATTGGATTTTATCTGATTCAACAGGACCTAATAATGGTTCACAGTTAATCCATTTTACAGTAGCGTTGGTATTCATAAGACATTCTATTCTGTCCAGATAATCAGACTTCTCAACGGTTACACCCAACCATACATTCGAAGGATAATCTCTAATAATCGATAATCTATTGGCACGTTTCGTTAGAATCTGAAAAATATGTTTGGGATGTTTACGGATAAAATCAAAAATCCCGAAAAGAAATGACTCAGAAACATTTTTATGAAACGTATCTGACATACTATTCATGAATACAATCTTGTTCTTGCCGCCAATTTTCTTCTCTAATTCAGCCGGATGCTCTGTGAGCTTAAAACCGTTTCTATATTTATACGCAATTTTGGGATCAGGATTGAAAGACATTCTGGTTGCCATGGGTTTGGCGTAGCAATTGAGACACCCATCTGAATAGGGAGTACAACCCGTCAGTGGATTAAAAGAAATTTGTGTCCAAGGAATATTTGCTGACATGATGTGATGATGTAATCTTGGGCAGCCCTATTAATTGTATTTCTTGCTAATTCAATTCCGTAAAAAGTGGGCTTGGCTTTTAATTTGTAGCGCCATCGGCCCACTTTATCCGCCGTACGATCAATTCTTTTTTTCCGGAAGGTGTTCTTTTATCTTCTCTTTCGCCTTGTCGATACCTTCCCCAGCCTTTTCCTTCAATTTTTCAGCCACATCTTTGACTTTCTCGATGCCCGGGCCAGCTTTTTCTTTGAGCTTTTCCGCTTCAGATTTAGCCTTCTCGATACCTTCAGAGGCCTTGTCTTTTATCTTTTCCATAGTGGTTTTGGGACAAGCTTTTGCCAGGGCTTCCTCTGCCTGCTCTTTCCGGGCAAAAGGTCCGGCTATAGTTTCGGGTGTCTTGTCTGGAGCCTTAATGACTTTACAGACATTGTCCTTATCCTTAATTACGACCCAACTCTCGCCATCGGCAAAAGCAACA
>JAPLJJ010000100.1 GCA_026388665.1 Deltaproteobacteria bacterium | reverse complement strand
CGGCCCTGCATGGCCACGACCTGTTTTCCAGCGAAAGTCCCGAATATCAGTTTCCCTTTGTGCCCCTCGACGGTCGAGACGCAGAAATGTGGGATCTCCTCATACGGTATGACGTGAGTCGGGTCTATGCGCTCTGCCAGGGAGCCTAACCCCGTCCCAAGGATAATGGCCACATCCGGGGCTATTCCGGTTTGTGCGTCCAGGAATCTCGCAGATTCCAGAATTTTGTCGTAAATCCCATTCATATCTTGAAGTAGCACCAAAGTGTAAATTCCAAAGAAAAACAATCGAGTCTTGGCTCACACTGTTAGATGTAGACCGGGGACTCGACTGCTCTAATAGCAACTCGCTTAGTGGTCAGTAACTTGTCGGGAGCGTTAGGACGGGAGTTCCCTCGCTAAGAGCGACGCAGAGCCGTCGAATCTTCGTTCAGGACACCCCAAGTCCTGGCTCCATGTTACTAATCGTTAAGCGAAACCATATCGCGTGCCCTCTTAATAACTATAAGATTCAAGGGCAAGCATGTTCTAAAAGTTAACCTTTCAACTCTTTTATTTTTGCTTCGAGAACAGGAACGACTTCGTTCAAATCACCCACAATGCCATAACTCGCGACCTGAAAGATCGGCGCTCTCGGGTCCTTATTCACTGCGACCAGAAGAGGGGAGCCCTTAATTCCTCCCAGGTGCTGGAATGCGCCGCTGATCCCAAGCGCCAGATAAACCTTGGGTTTAACCTCTGTTCCGGATGTTCCGACCTGATGGTACTTGGGGAGTAGTTTCTTGTCGACAATAGGCCGTGAACAAGCGAGCACACCACCCATGGTGTCCGCTAGTGACTGGAATATGTCAAGATCAGGTTCGTCCCCAATGCCCCGACCGATTGATACGATTATATCAGCGGACGATATATCGACATCGCCTTTTTCTGCTTCCACATATTTCACGAAACGTTTTCTTAGAGACGCAGGGTCTATTAGACATTGAACATTTTCAATTGATCCTTTAGCGGCCCCCGACGGGCTAAATCCGAATGATCCGGCCCTCAGAGTCAGCACGACTCTGTCTGAGTTCTTAAACGAAACTATAGAGTTTATCTTGTAGCTATACATTTGACGTGAAGCAAGAAGCTTCCCGTCTTTCACTTCCAGAGAGAAGCAATCCGTTGCAAGCGCAGCGTCAAGAGCCACGGACAAACCAGGCGCAAAATCAAGGACGGAGTTCGATGCTCCCATAAGCAATACGTAAGAACCGCTGGGTCTAAGAACTTCGATCAAAGTTAGGTTGATGGCCTCAGAATTCATGGTTTCAAAGACCGGATCGTCAATTACCATAACTCTTGGGACTTCGGCAACCAACAACTCGGCCATAGGCCCTGCGTTCTTCGCGAGGAGCACACAGGTCAAATCAGCTCCAAAATCAGACGCCAGCTTGCGACCTGCCGCAATAGCTTCCCATGTTGTGTCTCTTAATGCGCCTTTTCTATGCTCGGCGAGTACGTATATATTCTTCATTATCCTATGGCCCCCTTTTCCTTAAGAATTTCAGCGAGGCGAGCCGCGGCTTCTATAGGTTTGCCCTTTATGATTTCAGCGCCTACACCCTCAGGCGGAAGCGCCACATTTTCTATTACAAGACGGGCTCCTGATTCCCCAACCTTGTCGGCTTCAATTCCAATTTCTTCAATCCCAACAGCGGGGATATCGATGGAAGCAACCTTCCTGACAGCCCTTATCGAAACAAAACGAGGCTCGTTCAAGCCGGTGGCTACAGCAACAAGACAGGGCAGGTCCATTTCCATTGACTCGTATAGACCACCTTCAAGTTCCCGGATAAACGAAGCCTTTTTGTCTTGTATCTCGATTTTAGAAACAAGGGTCGCACTGGGGATGTTCAGCATTGCCGCCAGCATTCCGCCCAACTGCCCGGCGCCGTCGTCCTCCGCAAGTGTGCCGGTTAAGATCAAGTCGTGTGGACGGCTCTTGATGAATTGTGAGAGCACGGTCGCCGTAGCGTACCCATCGCCTCCATCCATCTCATCCGACCAGATCTGAAAAGCTTCGTCAGCGCCTCGCGCCAAACACTCTCGAAGCATCTCCTCAGATTCTTCTGGGGCCAAGCTCAACACCGTGACTTTGCCGCCCTCAACCTTCTCTTTGATCTGTACAGCCTCTTCGATGGCGAAACGGTCCCAATCGTTCATGTCATAATCAAGATCATCCTTCTTGATATCTTTGGCTCCACCGGCGACAGTAAGATCCGCCTCCGAAGTATCCGGCGTCCACTTCATGCAGACAATAATATTCATGCGTCCTCCCAAAGCTTCTGTCGGTTCATTACAGAACCTCCGTCTTCCTTATTAAACATTAGGACATCGACCGATCGATAAGCTCGACCAGATCGATAACCTCAATCTTACCTTCGTTTCCGGTTGTCTTGATCGCATCTTCAATATTTATTAGACAGAACGGGCATGCGGTGACAATGACTTGCGCCCCAACTTCCATTGCCATCTTAACGCGACGTTCACCCATGCGCTCCTTTTCTTGTTCGTTTTCATACCAGAGCAATAGCCCGCCACCGCT
>JAPLJJ010000023.1 GCA_026388665.1 Deltaproteobacteria bacterium | reverse complement strand
GGCGGCTGTAAAACCGGGATTATACGCTACTCCGCCTAACATAACGATGTCTGGATTAACACCAATGCGCCTTATCATAGATACTATTCTACTTGCCATCGCATCGTGGATGGCTCTGCTGATATCCTTTGTCTCAGTTTTTGCGTGAATAAGGCCTACAACTTCGGATTCCGCAAAGATTGCGCACTGAGCGTTCATGGGAATAGGATTGTCAGAAGAAAGAGCCAGAGCTCCCAACTCAGTAAACGGGGTCTCGAGCGCTCGACCCATTGCTTCGATAAAAGCTCCGGCCCCTGCCGCGCATTTTTCGTTAATAGCAAAGTCAACAACATTGCCTTTTTCATCGAATTTAGCGGCTCGTCCTTCTTCAGCGCCCACATCGGCTACAGTCCGGCTGTTTGGAAAGAAGTAATTGGCGGCGGCGGCCATGGCCTTGATGTCATTGACATTAACATCAGCTCCCTTGATTGATTTCGCCCCTGACCCGGTCCCACCGATATGCTGCACATCTTTCAACGCTATCCCGGCGTGCTTGAGCGCCATTTCAAATGAATCCTTAACCGCCTCCGCCTGTTCAAAGCCTGTTAAGGCCTGGCCTTTTCCGATTATCTTGCCGTCCTTTATAATGACGGTTTTTGTATTTTTTGCTCCACAGTCGATTCCTGCGGTGATCATCTCTTAAACCTCCTTCAAATTCGGGGGCCGGGGAAAACGATCCGACCTCTCGATTCGGTTGTGTCATTACAATTTCTTTAGTCCCAAGCTATCGAGGAATATGTCGATTCTGTTTTCAGTGGCCTTTTCGTCAAATTCCTTTTCATCTCCCATGTTACCCTCGTACGTCATTACCTTGAATCACAATCACAGCCAACACCAAACTTGCAACATTTTTACGTTAGATTTAATATGATCCCAAGTTTTAGGGAGGTCTAGCGTACTCATGGAAGACGAAATTCTGGTGAATCCTGACATAAGTGCGGAATACAGAACCTTCGAGGAGCTTGTTTCCGAGAACACGGGCCACGAACTGGATTATCTGGATCTGGTGGCAAAGGATCCGCAGGCAATGGACGCCGCAACCTTGGCATTTTCCCTGAGCCGTTTCATGCGTCTGTCCGGTCCTCTTATGGAAAAACTACTAGTGTCTTTAAGCCAGGATGATGGCCCGGATCTTAAGGACATATTTCAAACAAAGGGGATTGAATTAGACAAAACTCAGGCCACCAAACTTAGGAACATCTTCCTCGCTTTTCGAGACACTCAGGATGAAGAAGCTAATGCGACTCTCGTTAGAGCCTTGCAAATTGTGACAATCGTCAGGCAACGCCGGCGCGTTACTCTTAACTTGGGTGAATCATATAGAGCGCCTGATGAAGGATGGCTGGAAGAAGATTTCGGTGGAGACGAGGTTGCCCTTGAGATGGTGAAATCAATAGAAGATCCTCATTGGATACCACAGAAGGATTAGAGATTTTATGCGACTGGAAGACTATCTAACTCCGTTATCAGAACAGGGTCACAGAGTCCTGGATCTGATGAAAATAGATCGAAAACACGCGTCTGAACTCCTCGAAAACCTGTCTCGAGATGAGCAAATCAACCTTGTCTCCAACGAGGCATTGCAAGATCCAAAAAACGCTCAGGAAATAATCTTCCTGTTAGATGATGACGAAAGCAAGAAATTGGTCGAAGATCTGGGTGACCGCACTGTCTTTCGTCTGATGAAATCGCAATGTTCCACTCACATTGGGGTCCTCTCTCTTGTCCAGCCTGATCGTGTGCAGGCAATTTTGGACCTTGACTCCGACTTGTTTTCTACAAAGGGAGTAACTGACCCTCAGACTGCTTATCATTGGCTCGTGAGTTTTCTCGAAGAGGATGAAGAAACGTTCTCCAAAGTCTTGAGAAGTCTCGACATCAAGCTTGTGGCTTCCGCATTCCAGGATAAAATCATCCGCCCCGGCGTTCAAGCTGCAACCAATCCCGAGGAAGAACCTGAAGGAATCTTCCCTGCCGATTTTTTGGTCAAGTTGGATCGAGGAGAATTGAAACCGGACGACCTCGAACTCACGGACGAGGAAACGCTAGATATTCTAAAAAAGATTTATCTCATTAATGAAGTCTATTTTGTTGAGTTGGTGTCACTCATGGTACGGGAAGAAGATCTCACTACGCGTACTGCTGAAGAGGCCCTAGCTCGTATTAATGAGCAGGTCGGAGACATGAAGGAAGTAGTTCAGGAAGCTGAGGACATGTTTGTGCCCTTAGACGCTTAGTCAGGCAATTCGCTTTTTTCGAAGCTGGATGAATAGAAATGGCGGCGTAATCGCCGCCATTTTTTTAGTTCTTTGGTTTAGCGGTGGGGCCTGCGCCTGGCGCGACTTCTAATGCTTGAGGAGTATCATTTGGCAGTAAAATTTGAACATTCATTTTCTTACGGAGGGAATCCGCTATTTTCTCATATTGTTCCTGCTGTTTCTGATACTTAAGCTGCTCCACAATGTAATCTTTAACCTGATCGAAAGACGCCTCTTCTCCGGGCTTCTTGTCTTCCAAGTAGAGAACATGATAACCGAACTTGGTTTTTACCGGACCTTCTATCTGCCCTTTGTTCATTTTGTAGGCTACATCCTCAATCTCGGGAACTAGACTACCTCGAGGCATCCAGTCTAAATCGCCGCCCCGGACTTTACTCGGACAAATTGACACCTGTGACGCTATGTCCTCGAATTTATCACCCTTTTTTAGCCTGGCTAAAACATCTTTGATTTCCTTTTCAGTCTCTACAAGGATGTGCCGGAGCTTTACGCTCTCCGGGGTCGAAAACTCGGCCTTGTTCTGCTCGAAATATTTCTTGGTTTCCACGTCGGTTGGAGCCGGCGAGTCCTTCGTCATTTTTTCGAGCAGCATCCGTGCTAGCAAATCATTACGGGTAAAAGCCAGGAGCTTCTGCGAATCAGGGGATTTATCCAAGCCCTCCTTCTCCGCCTCTGCCGCAAGGATATAAATATTGACTATGTAGTCGAGAGTTTGTCGCCTCCCTTCGGGAGTCTGATAATAGTATCGGAATTTTTCCGGGACTGCGTTGGCCATCTGTTTCAGGTCTCCCTCAGTCACGGTCTTGGTCCCGATTTTAGCCAATACCTGGTCATCAGGCACTGTCTGCTGGCCAAAAGCTCCTGAGGCGCATAGAGGAACCAACAGGACAAAGACAACCATATTTAACGAAATATTACGGAAAGTTAACACCTTTAACTCCTTTTATAATTAACTATGTTAGTTATGATATTAACCAATTGTGTTTCTTAAATATTAATCATAGGACCGCGTTATAACACAGGCTCTGGACACAGTCAAACCTTCTTAAGAAACCTGTTAAACCCACTTTTGTATACGTAACTATCTGGTTTCATTATATCCCGGTTATAATGAACTGATGAGCTTTATTAGCTTGACAATTTATAACGGAATACTCGGATCGCAACCCTGTCACAATATGATCGTCCCGGCATGACTGACAGACCACTTAAGCACAAAAAATATCACTTTTAGCAGCCTGTTTCGATATTTTCCGAGTTCAGGTCTTGTGTTGAACCATAACTGTGGATAAAATAAAAAGGATATTGTGGCTCTGGATGTTCACGTGACTGGGCGAGAACTGATGGCTCGCCTGCCGTTTTAAATTAGAATTTTCAAGAGGCTTGTGCGATTTTGAGTTGTACCCGTGATCTCAATTTCAACCATTGGGCGTTGATTCTCTTAGTTACGCTCTTTAGTGTAGTTTCGTGCGGCGGTCCAACCGGAAGTCTGGTGTCGACAGTTCCACCCAATCCTCCAAAGGAACCGCGCCTTGAAACCGTCGAACAGGGTCTGCTAGTGACCTGGCAGCCAGTTGTGGGAGCCTCGAAGTACACCCTTTTTTGGGGCCCGGAAAAATTCGAGTTTAGAAGAATTGTCGAAACGCCCCACCCTGCCGTTATTATTCAAGGAATTAACAATGGGGTCCTCAATTATTTTGCCGTAACCGCTTCTTCTCCTCACGCTGAAAGCCGATTCTCTCGCGAAGTTCCCTATGTTTATGATATCGATCCCAAAAACGCGCCCCTTCACATGCAGAAAGCCTTACAGATGGAAGACCGTGGGGATCTGAAGGAAGCGCTTTGTCACCTTACAACTGCAATCAAACTTGATAGCCAAAATGCTGAGTTTTATCGCAAAAGGGCGAATCTCAATGAGCAATTGGGAATGAAAGATGAAGCTAGAAAAGATCTTGCGATTGCAGAAAAGCTGTTCGTCAAGAAACCGATATCCTTCAAGAGATCAGAACAATAACTCGAACCAGCTTGAAATCCAATATGAATTCTGCGATTAACGGGGAGCGTGATGGCTCGAGGTCATCAATCCTTGAGTTACGAAATCCCGGTGGCCTTGTTTTGGGATTGCGTGAATGAGGCGTTAACTTTTGCCAACCTGGCTGTTTATATCTACTTTCATACTCTTGGCCGTGATGATTCTCGAAATAGCGCGATTGACACCGCTACTACTAAAAGAACTACGGTTTGAAGCTGATTTCACGCTCCCTCCCGCAAGCGTATCCAAAATCGAAACCAACAAAATAAGTGTAATAATCCCGGCCAAGGACGAAGCCTCGAATATCCAGGCGACGGTTGAATCGATTCTTTGTTCCACTTACAAAAATCTGGAAATAGTCCTTATTGATGATCGAAGCCAAGACAATACATGGGCATTGATGGAGTTCTTACGTGAAAGTGACATGCGCGTTAAGACCGTCAAAATTGAAACCTTGCCTTTAGGATGGACGGGCAAGACTCACGCTATGTCGGTCGGGGCCGACATTGCCACCGGAAACATATTGTTATTTACCGATGCAGACGCTTTTTTTTCTCACGATCTGGTTGCGAGGGCTTTGAGTTTTTTTCTCTTAAACATGCTGGACATGTTTAGTCTAATACCGGGTTTCCGAAAATGGGGATTTCTAGAAAAAGCTATATATCCACATATGGCCCTCGGTATTTCGTATTTCTTTTCAATGACCTCGATCAATGACCGGGAATCAACCGCGGCTGTGGCTTCAGGCTGTTTTATTATGATGTCCGAAAAAGCCTATCACAAAGTTGGAACTTGGCGTAGTTTGAGAAATCAGGTCACGGAAGATATTGCCATGGCAAAGGCGGTGAAATGCGCGGGTATGAAGTTAAGTGTGGGCCGTTCCGACCTTATACAAACAAAACCTTTTTGCAACATTTTAGAACTCGTACGATTTTGGAGACGGACTTTTTATGGGGGGTTAGAGAATAGTCCTATTAAAATCATTAGATTGTGGCTAAATTACTCACCGCTACTGATTCCGTTCGGCCTCCTGGTTCTAATGAGCTTAAAAATGGAGATT
>JAPLJJ010000130.1 GCA_026388665.1 Deltaproteobacteria bacterium | reverse complement strand
TATTCCCGATTAGCCTTGGTCAAAAGCTCTTTACGGCTCACGGTCGGGCAGCCTTTATGACTGGAACCGCTTTCGTACATACACAGCATTTCCGGCATTTCGTTTGGGCAAGTGGCGCATGTGGGAGCGAGTTTTTTCTTGTTTTGAGACATCCACATCTCCTTCAGTCAAAAAGAATGTAATAAGGAGCTAACACGATTTGCTATAACACACAGCGATCGTGTTTGTTTGGCGAAACCTGCCCATAGGTTCCAATGACCGGAAAAACGAAAAGCCGGTTAATGGACAATCACTTCAGTTGAGTCGACATGTCCACAATCGGCTGGGAGCCTTTTGTGTTCAGTTTCTTCACCTCTTTGGCATTAAGGTCGAACTTGTTCAGATCCACCATCCGGATGGTTTGATCATCGTAAGTCCTGTAATAATAGCGAAGATTTTTCGGGTCACGGGCCGTGGTTGCCTGGGTAAAATCCAAATGAAAAACTTTTCCGTCCTTCTGGCGAGATGAGCCCAAAGGGATGTCGAAATTGTTGAGGATGTGAAAATTTGCTGTATGCCGAGATCCACGTTGGGTGAAGGGATTGCCGAAGCGCTGAAGAATGCGGCTCGCACGAATCGCGATGGAGGCGTATAGTCGCCTGGAAGCCCAAGCATGCCGTCCCCTTGCCCGAGCTACTGCAATTTGACGCCATCGATCTCTAACTGAGGCACGTTGATGGAGCTCAGCGCCAGATAGTTGCGCAGGTTCGTGATGTGCCAATCGAAAGTTGGTGAATTTGTCAAAGTACCAATTGGATTGTCGTAGATTTTCAGTTTCCCATCGACAGGTTCAACAACCAGGCAAACGCCGACGCTATCATACACTGCATAATGAAGAGGCGGCGCTTTAGTCCCCCAACCTTCCAAAACAGTAGGCGCAATAACCGCCTCGCCTCGTTCAATTGCTGCTCGAACTTCTCCAACCGTCGCAAACTGAGTCAGGACCCAGTTCGTAAAATCTAGCGGAGAAAGAGCCTTGGACCTGTTCGCATCAGTTATTTCGGTATACTTTGCGAAAGTCGGCAAGTAAAAGGCCCCAATCGCCAGACCCTTTTCGTTCATGCCATCGGCAATCGCCAAATTGTCAAATGCAATCGAACCCACAGCGGCGTATTTTGCATTGTATTTAAGTCCTGGTTCCCCGGGCGCTTTCCCTGCAAACCCGTAACCACGCGGGACAACCACTATCGATGTATCAATGGGAGTACCAAACTCAAGCGTGCGACCGTGTACTATTCCCCCATCCGCAGTGCGCAACATGATTCCGGTGCAAGCCTCAGCGGTTGGCTGAAACCAAATTTGTGACAAAACGCACAACACAAAAAACGCGGGCGATAAGGTAACTTCTCAATAACACCGGGTAAGTCCATGCTTGGGTGTTTTAGTTTTGCCTGCTGGTCGAGGTTTTGTTGCCGGTAGAGGGGGCCCCGCCATTTGGCATTATTTGATGAAAAAGCAAAAAAAGGCGCGACACAAGGATTGAAATATGCTTTAAGGGCCTTATGAGGACGACCTTAAGGATTCCTGAAATTTCTGATGAGGAGCGCACCCCGTTGGTGGCGGCCCTGTTGGAGATTGTCCAGACCCAGCAGGAGCTTATTCAAGAGCTGAGAGACGAGATAGCCAGACTGAAAGGTCAGAAGCCCAAACCGAGAATCAAGCCTTCTACGCTTGGGAAGAATAGTAGAAACAAGGATACACAGGGTAGAGCGGGAAAGCGTGCCAAGCGGAACAAGACAGAGAGACTTGAGATCCATGAGACGGTAGTTGTCGAAGCCCGGAACGTCCCGACGGGGAGTACGTTCAAGGGGTATGAGGATTTCACGGTTCAGGATCTGCTGTTGCAACCATTCAATACGCTGTGCCGGCGGGAGCGGTGGAGAACCTCCCAAGGTAGCGACATTGTGGCGCCACTTCCAGAGGAGATTAGGACCCTCGTTGTATATAGCTTCATTGTCTACCAGTACTATCATTCGCATGTGACCCAACCTTTGATATTGGAGCAACTCTTGGAACTGGGTATCGATATCTCGGCCGGTCAGGTGAATCGCATCATCGTCGAGGGGAACGAACTGTTCCACGAAGAAAAGGACGAGATCCTTCGGGTCAGTCTCAAGGTCTCGGGCTACGTAAATGTCGACGACACTGGCGCTCGTCATCAGGGGAAGAATGGCTATTGTACCCACATCGGTAATGAGATATTCGCCTGGTTTCAAAGTACAGACAGCAAGAGCCGGATCAACTTCCTGGAACTTCTCAGGGCGGGCAAGAATAATTATGCGCTAAACAGCAAAGCCCTTGATTACATGAATGAGCGAAAGCTTCCCAAGACGCAGCTTGAACGACTGGCCTCTTTCGGAAACGTTGTCTTTGAAGACGAATGGAAAGCGCTCCTTAACTCTTTGGACTTCACCAACAATCGTCATATCAGGATTGCCACTGAAGGCGCCTTGTTGGGGACCATCCTGGAACACGGGGTCATCCATCCGGATCTGGTCATACTCAGTGACGACGCCGGCCACATCCGGATCTGGTCATACTCAGTGACGACGCCGGCCAATTTGACGTCTTGCTCCATGCCCTTTGCTGGATACATGCAGAGCGCTCCATAAACAAGCTTGTTGGATTCAATGATTCGCAGCGTAATGCGCTTGAGGAGATACGAACCAGGATATGGGAATTCTACAGTGAGCTGAAAACCTACAAAAAGACCCCTGGTAAAAACCAAAAGGCGAAGCTTGAAAAGCTTTTCGATAAGATATTTACCACAAGGACTTGCTATGCAAGCTTAAACCAAGCCCTCAAAAGAATATACAAAAACAAATCGGAACTTTTGCGGGTGCTGGAAAGACCGGATATTCCCTTGCACAACAATACAAGCGAGACGGACATCCGGGAATACGTGAAGAAGCGCAAGATCAGTGGTTCGACTCGCAGTGATCTTGGACGCCGCTCCCGGGACACCTTCGCAAGCCTCAAGAAGACGTGCCGCAAACTTGGGGTTGGATTCTGGGCTTACCTCTATGACAGGTTGTCCGGTAATAATTCAATCCTAGGCCTACCTGATCTGATGCTACGCCGAACACTGGAATCTATTGGAAAACTACCTCGGGCTGGGAATGGGGTAATGGTCAAGGGGCTGCCAGCCTTCCAGCTCTGCGCTTGACACAAACT
>JAPLJJ010000161.1 GCA_026388665.1 Deltaproteobacteria bacterium | reverse complement strand
CTCGAACGCTTCCCCAAGTGGTTCGATTTGACGTGGACTTGCTCGATGGACCAACAACGATCCGTGCGGACCATAATCAAATAGATCAAGTTGTCATGAACCTCGCCATTAATGCGTCAGAGGCCATGCCGAACGGAGGCCGCCTGAGGATCGCAACGACAACTGTCTCATTGGACGAAGAGCATTGCAGGACCCACCATGGAGCGAAACCCGGTAACTATGTGATGCTCACGGTCACGGATACTGGGCGAGGAATGGATAAAGAGATTCTGGCCAAGGCTTTTGAACCGTTCTTTTCAACAAAGGAAAGGGGTTCGACAAGAGGAACCGGGCTCGGCCTTTCTGTAGTACAGGGCATCGTGCAACAGCAAAATGGTCACGTAACCTGTGAGAGTAAACCGGGCAAGGGAACGGCGGTCAAGGTTTATTTCCCGGCCATCGAAGCTCCGCTGATGACTGCGAAAACTGTTGTGCCAACAGTTCAATCGGAAGGAGCGGAAACAATCTTAGTGATAGAGGATAATGTTCCGGTGGCTGAATTGGAGCGGAAGGCTCTGACAAACGCCGGTTACACTGTCATTGTAGCGATCAATGGAAAAGAGGCCCTTGATATCTTCAGACGCGAAAAGAAGAGATATCGCTGGTGATTCTGGACCTTCTCATGCCGGAAATGTCCGGGAGAGACTGCTTATTGGAACTGCTAAAGATTGACCCGTCAGTTAAGGTGCTAATAGCGAGTGGTTATGCTCCAGAAGACGAGTTACACAGAGAGATCAGTCCCCTTGTCAGGGGATTCTTGCATAAGCCGTTTGCGATAGCTGAACTGCTGAACGAGGCGCGGTCCGTGTTGGGAAAAGACTGATTCGGCATAGCCCCGCTTCATACATTATAAAGATTCCAAACCCTCTTGATATTTTGCGAGGTCAAGCTCGGTGAGCCAGAGTGCGGCTTTGACGATCCTGGCCCCGGATTGCCTTGGTCCTGTCAGGAGCACAATTTTTTGGGGGAGGTCATTTTTGATATCACGAACATCCGGCCATCGCGGACGTCTGATACTTGTGGGAATAACCCACGAACCCTGTTGCCTCTAATGGGTTATCATGATATCCTTGATCCAAGGAGGAACGATCATGGAGACCAAGACAGTAGATTCACGAGGACGGATCAATCTCGGCAAGGAGTTTGCCAACAAGACTTGCTTCTTTGAAAAGATCGGAGAAACGGAGATCAGACTGGAACTAGCCGCGGTCATACCGGAGAGGGAACTTTGGCTGTACAAGAATCTTGAAGCAAAAGCCTTGCTCGAAATCGGATTGGAACAGGCCAAAGCAAAGCAATTCAGCGCATCTCCTCCTGGTCTCGATGCCGACCAGGCTCTCGTCGACCAGCTTGAGGACTAGTGTTCTGGTACTACGGTCCTGAAAAGGATCAAATCACGATCATAGCAATAACTCCACATCCGTGACTTTTCTTCCGAAGAACGTAAAGTCCTTCGAAGGATTATGGCGCAAGAAGTATGAGAAAAGAACTCTTCGATGAATTCTGGGGAGTAGTCAGGGCTCTCTCTCCGAAATCATGTCCCTTCCTAGGAGGTAGGCAGCTATGTTCAAGATCATTTTGACCGCAATAATAACAGTGGTCATGGGATGGTTCGCAACTCCGGAAACACATGCGGACCTGCGGCATATCGAGGAATCCGGAGTCTTGAGGCACTTGGGAATCCCCTATTCCAATTTTGTGACAGGCGATGGTGATGGCTTGGACGTGGAAATACTCAAGATGTACTCATCCGAGATCGGCGTCCAATATGTACACGTGCTTACCTCATGGGAAACCGTAATTGGTGACCTCTCCGGCAAGAAAATTATCCCCAAAGGAGATGAAGTGGAAATCGTGGGGGAAACTCCGGTGAAGGGTGATATTATCGGTAACGGGCTAACCGTCTTGCCTTGGCGCAAGAAAGTAATTCATTTTTCGGACCCATATTTTCCCACAGCCATTTGGGTGCTAGCGCGAGCCGATTCCGGCCTGAACCCCATCAAGCCCAGTGGTGATCATGAAAAAGATGTGGTCTTGACAAAGAACCTCTTGATTGGGCGACAGATTCTGGGCATTCGAGAGACATGCTTAGATCCGGATCTTTACAATTTACAAGGGTGCGCCTCTAGATACAAAGAGGGATTGCAGCTTAACGACTTACCGGCAGCGATCGTCAAAGGGGATTGCGAACTGACCCTTCAGGATGCTCCCGACGCCCTTTTGGCTCTGGCGAACTATCCAGGGAAGGTAAAAGTCATCGGCGCAATTACCGAAGAACAGTTCATGGCTTTCGGCATTTCCAAAGATTCTCCTGAGTTGTTGGAATCTTTCAACAATTTCTTGAGAAAACTGAGAGACAATGGTAAACTCAAAGAACTAATCATTAAATATTATCCTCTAACTACAAATTATTTTCCTAACGCAGGAAAGTAACACACAGATGGCGGCTTGATGGCTCAATCAAGAAAAACCCTGGAGACAAATCCCCGAAGGTTTGTGAAGGTATACTGGCTTTTGGGGGTTATGCTGGTGATTCTCTTCTGTTTCGTGGATTATCTCTTGATTCGGGTATACCATACTTCGAGTTCACTTGCCGAAGCCAGTCGCCAATCTTTTGCGCAACACAGCAGGACTCACCTTTCGATTCTCAACGAGTATTTTGAGAAACGAATCAGCGATTTGGAAACGCTGCTGAATAGCCGGGCCCTCCACGCTTACTATCAAAACAAGGCGCTCGGAATGTCCATGGAATACGGGCTGGCGGTTGCTGTGGCTGAAATCCGGGATGAGTTTGAAAGGTTCCAAAGGAGCGTGCAGGCCAGGAATCTCCCGGTCTTTCAACAGATAACGTTTGTTGACGCAAAGGAGATGCGAGTTGTCGCGGAAACTCAGTCTTCTTCAGATTCGAGATGGATAGACATAAATCAACTGGAAACAATCCTTGAAAGTTCAGAACCATCATCGACATTCAGGGTGACGGAAACCGGCTCGGAGTTGGCTATATTTACTTTCAAGAAGTTCACTTACAAGGATCAGGTAAAGGGCTATTTGTTAATGAGGCTGGATACGAGGACCATCCAGGCTCAGACGCAGCTCGAAGCCGCTCCTAAAAGTAATGAATTTCACGGAATTGCTGATTCCAGAGGTATTTTGATTGTCGGTCCCCAAGAACTGGTCGGAAGGACAGTTTTAGAACTTCTCGGAGTTTCACCGTCGTTGTTGGTAGGATCGCCGGTAATTGAGAGCTATAACCACATGCTGGAACCAACGGGAGAAGCTGTAGCGGTTTCCGGCGGAAAGATCCCTATTTCGCCCTTTCATCTAGTGAGTGTAGCCCCAAGTTCAAAATATCTGGGTGGACATTCGGGATCGTTGTGGGGAATGGTTTTCGCAGCTCTGATAGGAGGGCTGGCCATAATGGCGGCAGTCATCTTTAAGAGCCTGCAGGAGCAATCCAAAATCTACGGGCAACTCGAGGAAGCTCGCGACACACTCGACATTCGGGTCAAGGAAAGGACTGCGGAACTTGCTGAAACGAACTCGCAACTACAAACGGAAATCGACCAGCGGCAACGCACTGAAGAAACACAAAGATTACTAACCAAAGCGGTTGAACAAGCCGCTGAAGGCATAATGATTACTGATAGCGCAGGAAACATAGAGTATGTAAACCCGGCGTTTGAAGGGATCACCGGTTATACTAAAGACGAAGCTATAGGACAAAACCCGCGGATATTGCAAAGTGGGTACCATGACCAAACATTCTACAGAGAACTTTGGGGAACTATCGGAATTGGAGAGGCGTGGAGAGGCCAGTTCGTAAATAGGAAGAAAGATGGAACGCTTTATCGGGAGGACGCCGTAATATCCCCTGTTAGAGATCGTACAGGCAGGATCGTCAACTATGTGGCTGTAAAAAGAGACAGAACGGTGGAGATCGAACTTCAACAACAACTTTTCTGGGCCCAAAAAATGGAGGGGATTGGCACTCTTGCCGGGGGCATTGCCCACGACTTCAACAACCTGCTCCAGGTAGTGTTGGGACGCGCTGAGGTTATGCTCCAACGTAAGAAAGAAGGAGAAGCTGACTATGCCGGTATTCAGCAGATATATCAGGCCGGCAAACGAGGAGCGGATCTTGTAAAGAGTTTACTCACCTTTAGCCGAAAGGTTGAACCGAAGCTTTGTCCTCTAAACTTGAATCAGGAGATACTTCAGTTCCAGGCCCTTATATCTCGGACCATTCCGAAGACTATCAAGATCGATTTACATCTAAACGGAGACCTGGAATCAGCCCAAGCCGACTCATCTCAAATAGGCCAGATTCTAATGAACCTTGCCGTGAACGCGAGGGACGCTATGCCGAACGGTGGGACATTGACGATGGCGACCGACAACGTCGAATTGGACCAGGACTATTGCCGCAGACATCTTGGGGCCAATGCCGGGCGTTATGCGATGCTGGCTGTTTCAGACACCGGTCATGGAATGGATAAGGAAACTCTAGCGCATATATTCGAGCCGTTCTATACCACCAAAGAGGTGGGGAAGGGCACCGGTCTAGGGCTCGCGACGGTGTATGGAATTGTTAAACAGCATCAGGGCTACATAGCTTGTTACAGCGAGCCTGCACTTGGGACCAGCTTCAAGATTTACCTTCCCGCAGTTCGGTCGGAAAAAGAATTAGAATCTCCAATAACAGAGACGGATATTGCAGGTGGAACGGAGACCATTCTTGTGGCGGACGATGATGACAGCGTGCTGGATTTGACCAGCGAACTTCTTGAAAGTTACGGGTACAAGGTCATCACTGCGGTTAACGGAAAAGAGGCATTGGAAATATACCGAAGTCATGGGGACAGTATTTCGCTGGTAATTTTGGATCTAATCATGCCGGAAATGGATGGCAAACAATGTTCCACTGAGATACTTCGTGTCAACCCTAAAGCCAAGATTCTTATAGCCAGCGGTTATTTAGCGAGTACACCATCTTATGGTGTTCCAGCATACGGCGCAAAAGGATTCGTTGAGAAACCATACAACACGAGTCAAGTTCTGAAAATGGTTCGTGAGGTTCTAGACGAGCCCATCGGCGAGAAATCTTCCATGAGTTAGTGTGTATAGTTTATTCATCTTCCACTATCTATCTCCACACGGCAGTGTGTCTGCAATGCCCAACCAAGACAAAACCGCGGTCCTACAAGTTCCTTGAATCAAAAAGCGTGATTACACATCTAAATACTAAGGAATTTATACTTCGAAGCACAAGACTCTCAATTGATTGTGCCATGTATCTCGTTAAATGTTCGGACACTGGCATAAGGAGGTTAAAATGACCGACTGCAAATATATAACAAAAGACATGCTCAGTCATCCCGTGATGTTACGGGTGAATGATGTCTCATTAGATTATTTCAGCGCCAAGAATTTGGCCGACCGTAAGGCTAAGGAACTATCTTCGGATCCCATGCTGATGGCGTGGTTCGACAGGAACTCCGGGACATTTGCTCCTGGCTCGATCTGTTGTGATCGAGACAAACCTAGTTGGCTGGTGTACGCTGAATCACGCGGCGCAGACATATCCGTGGATATCAACGACCAAGACTATGTTTTCGTATACAAAGACGCCTCGGAATAATACCGGACGTCTTCACGTAAACGAGCTTGGGAGATTTAGGAGATTAAAGATATTACCATGAGCGATGGAAACGGTTCTGGAGCGCGTGTCGAAAAAGGAGTGATTATAATGATTGTGGACAACAATACACTTGAGAAGGCCGACGCTCTCTATGATGTCGGACGGGATTTCGTTGAGCGTGGACAGATACACGGATCAGTCGTGGAAAACCAGTTTGACGCATGTGCGTTCGATAAATGGAGAAAGAGTGTCAACAATCTCCTTTACCAAATAGGAGGATGTGAAGATCCACATTATCAAAGATTTTCCAAAGATGTCAGGAAAGCGAACGTTAAGGATCTAGGAGAAGGTCTGAGAATACTTGCCGCCGTTCGGGATGAGATGACTTGCGCGTCGACTCGTTCCGGGACCGCCATGTCGAAAGGGAAAATAGGTTGTGGCAGATTGAGTGTAAGCTACCACTGAAGCTTATAGTTAAGATACCGTATTAAGCGGTTCTACATTGACCAACGAGAATTTACATGTAACTCCGCCGACTCTCTGTTCCCCTAATTTGAAGGGCGGAAAGCCGGCGGTCAATTTTCTAGAATGTCAAAAACACTATATCCCGTGTTTACCGGTAAAGCTCATTTATCAGTCATGTCAAAGCCTCAAAATACACTTTTGCAAGAGGCTCAAGGTTATCTTGAATGCCTACCCGTAAACAGGTTTCATTTTCTCTTAAATTTCCTGAATTTCTGCATGGACACATACAGGACAGGGGTGAAAAATACCCCGAGCAGAGTGACACCTAGCATTCCAGCGCATACGGCCGTACCTATAGCCTGCCGACTGGCAGCGCCCGCGCCTTCCGCAATCACTAACGGGGAGACTCCGACAATAAATGCGAAGGATGTCATCAGGATGGCCCTGAAGCGCAATTTAGCTCCTTCAACCGCGGCTTCGAGAGCAGACAGTCCGGTGGCCTGCTTTTCCCTTGCAAACTCGACCACCAGAATAGCATTCTTGGCCGATAGTCCGACAAGCAGCACCAAACCTACCTGGGTATAGAGATTGTTGTCCATACCACGAACCATAAGGCCTGTCACAGCTCCCAGCACTGCGAGTGGGACAACCGCGACTACTGCGATCGGATCGATCCAATTTTCATATTGGGCGGCGAGTATTAGCACAACTATGAAGATCGCCAGGCCAAACACCATGTAAGCCTGCCCGCCTACTTTCTGTTCCTGATAGGCCATCCCCGTCCATTCATATTCCGCTCCCAGAGGCAGATTATCTTTAGCCACGTTTTCCATAGCCTTGAGCGCTTGCCCTGAACTGACTCCTGCGGCAGGTTCACCCAATATTCTTACTGCCGGGAACATATTGTATCTGTCTATCCGCAATGGCCCCAAAGAATAGCGAACCTTCGCGAGTGTGCCCAGAGGGACCATCTGACCTTCAAGATTTCTTACCTGAAGACGGGCAATGTCCTCAGGGCTGGATCGATACTTTGCCGCGGCCTGGACCCTCACCTGCCATGTCCGTCCGAATTCGTTAAAATCATTAACATAAGTTGATCCCATGTATGTTTGCAAAGTGTCAAAGACTGATTGCAAGGGGACGTGGAGGCTCATAGCTTTCACCCGATCTATATCCACAAAAATCGCCGGCACTCCAAATCGAAAGGTTGTGTTGACGGATCTCAGCTCATCATTCTGTTGAGCCTCCCTAACAATCTGACCGGTTGCCTGCCCAAGGGCCTGAAGGCCAATACCATCTCTGTCTTCAACCCACATTTCGAATCCGCCACTTTGACCTAGACCTGAAATCGGCGGTCTCGAAAAAGGGAAAATAATTGCCTCCTGTATCTCAGAAAATTTTTGGGACAGTTCGCTCATAATGGCACGTTTGGTCAAACCCTTCTTGAGTCGTTCATCCCAAGGGGTCAGCGACACAAAACCGCTACCAAGTGTTGGCCCGACGCCATCGAACATGGATGATCCTGGAAGAACCGAATAGCATGCGATCCCATTGGTGGTCTTAAGAACATCCATCACTTTCTTCATGACCGTGTCGGTCCGTTGCAGTGAAGCGCCATCCGGCAGTTGAACGTTCAGCATTATAAGACCATCATCTTCGGGAGGAAGGAACCCGGTAGGGACTTTGGTAAAACCGTAATAAGTCAATCCCACGACAGCCATCCAGCAAACGATCATCGCGGGAATATGCCTGACCAAAAAACTTACTATAGTTGTATAAAAGACCGTAAGCCTCTCAAACACAGAATCGAATCCTCTGAAAAAAAAGTTTTTTGGTCTTCCCTCCGGCGGTCTTAACCATAAGGAACACTGCACTGGCTTAAGAGTCAGGGCGTTGATTGCGCTAAGCAAAGTCGTAACTGCAATGGTCAGGGAGAACTGTCTGTAAAGTTGGCCCGAGATCCCACTCAGGAATGATGCGGGAATAAAGACAGCCATCAGGACAAGGGTGATCCCTATAATTGCGCCTGTGATCTCATCCATGGCCCTGATTGAAGCGTCTTTCGGGGAAAGTCCGTGTTGGGTCATATTCCTGTCGACATTCTCCACAACTACAATCGCGTCGTCGACCACTATCCCTATGGCCAGGACCAATCCAAACAAGGTCAGCATGTTGATCGAAAACCCCATACCGTACATCAGGGCGAAAGCGCCTATGAGTGAAACAGGGATAGTTGTCGCAGGGACTAATGTCGCTCTCCAGTCCTGGAGAAAAATGAAAACGACTATAAAAACCAGAATAAAAGCTTCAATAAGCGTAATAACGACCTCTTTGATCGAAGCTCGAACAAACTCGGATGTTTCGTAAACAACCTTGTAGTCGACCCCTTGAGGAAAGCTCTTCTTCAGGTTCTCCATGGCGTGACGCACTTCGTCAGCCACATCGAGGGCGTTGGATCCGGGTGTCTGATAAACGACTATCGTCACGGAAGGCATACCGTTGTAATAGGATAGGGTGTCATAGCTTTTCGCGCCTAGTTCGACTCGGCCTATGTCACGCACATGAACAATACTCCCGCCCTGTCCCGTCTTGACAATTATGTCTTCAAACTGTTCAGGGTCAGTTAATCTACCAAGGGTATTGACCTGAAGGTCCATGACCTGGCCCTGAGGAGCGGGCTGTTGACCAACTCGTCCAGCCGCCACTTGAACATTCTGACTTTTTAGGGCGTTTACTACATCGTTTGTAGTCAGACTATTGTACTCAAGCCTGTTTGGGTCCAACCAGATCCTCATGCTGTAGTCTTTCGCAGGAAAAATAGTCAAATCCCCGACACCGTGCAACCGGTTGAGTTGGTCCTTTATCGTTGTAGCCACGTAATTTGTTAGAAAAAGATCGTCATGTGAGCCGTCGGGCGAATAGAGACTAAGCACTGTGACGAAGGAAGTAGAGGCTTTCTTGGTATTAACCCCCTGTCGTTGAACCTCCTGGGGGAGGGTGGCCATAGCCCAGGCTACCCTGTTTTGTACCAGCACGGTCGCCATATCTATGTTGGTACCCAGCTCAAACGTGATCTTAAGGGTATAGGAACCGTCGATAGCGCATGTGCTGGACATATAGATCATGTTTTCCACGCCATTGACCTGCTGTTCAATTGGGGCCGCCACGGTGTCCGCAACAACCTTGGGGTCCGCTCCAGGATAGGAAGCTGTTACCTGAACCATTGGCGGCGTGATTTCTGGAAATTGAGACACAGGCAGAGAAAAAATACAAACCGCTCCTGCCACCATGATTAGTATAGAGACGACGGAGGCAAAAACCGGCCGGTCGATAAAAAAGCGGCTGAGCATAATTGTCTCCTCCGGTTATTTTTTCCCGGACTTTTCTTGTGGTTGAGCAATATTATCCTGAGACGGATTAGACGTGGTAACAGGATTAACGGCGGACCCTGGCCGGGCCTTTTGCAATCCTGAGATTATGACTCTGTCTTCAGGGAGAAGTCCCTCGTCAATGACTCTCATTCCGTCCGCCTCTTCCTGTCCCATTTTTATCCTTTTTTGTCTGACAATATTTTGACTATCGACCACGAGTAGATATCTTCCACCCTGATCAAATTGAATAGCGGCCTCGGGAACAAGCAGGGCGGCAAATTTCGCGAGTGGAATACGAATTCTGGCGAACATTCCGGGCAAAAGTAATCCATTTGGATTAGGGAAAATGGCGCGAAATTGAATAGTTCCGGTGGATGGGTTGACTGTAGTATCAGTGAAATCGAGGCGCCCTTCGTGAGAGAAACCTTCCTCGTCCGCTAGCCCCAAAAAAGCCTGTATCTTTACTACGTTAAGTGGGTCAGGTCTCCGAGGCAGCGGATACATGCGTTTGAGAAACAACAGATCGAGTTCACTGACGTTGAAGTAGCAATAGACGGATTCGTCATTTACAACTGTTGTCAGGAGTGTCTTCTCAGTGGCGCCCACCAGATTGCCGACATCAACAAGGTTTCGACTCACCCGACCATCAATGGGCGACGTGACCTGGGTGTATTCCAGATTTAGTTTTGCCTGCTCGATGTTAGCCTCTGATAAATCTACATCGGCTTTTGAGACCGCACTTCTCGCGGTGGCCTGTTGAAGCTTCAGCCAGCTTATGGCCTCTTTCGACTCGAGAGTTTTGGCAATTTCCTCATCGAGCTGTGCAAGCTTGAAAGACGCTTTCTTGGATTCAAGTTGAGCTTCGGCTTCGTTCACGGCAGCCTGATATTGGCGGGGGTCGATAACAAAAAGGAGATCTCCAGTCTTGACTTTTTGTTTAGGCTCAAAATTGATTTTTTGAAGAAAACCGGTCACTCTCGCCCTGATATCAACGTATTCCAGGGCAGCGGTTGTGCCCGTGTAGTCGAGATGCTTCTGAGCCTCTGTCTGGATAGGAACGCTCACCGTAACAGTTGGAACCCGAACCGTTGTTTTCTCCGCTTCCTTTGAACAGCCAGGAACAACAATTGCCAGTAAAGCGGTCAATAAGATTACTGACAGTTTAGAGACTGTGCTCATAATCCACTCCCCGTTGAATCCAAATCATACGACATAGCGCGAGTTATCGAACAGAATAACGATTTACTGCTCAATAAGTGTTTTTTGATCCTACACATAAAGAAGGATACCAAAATTCATTATGTAAGAGGAAAGAGTTTCTTGACCCGAAAACGGATCAGACTACAAGATCCATAGCTACCGAAGCCTGTAGAATAAATCACTGCTTTCATTACACACCGTCCTTTTTGTGGTTAGATAATGGATTGGCCGCCACAAAAACTCTCGTCATCTTATTTTAGTAAGACAATCCTGGAACCAGACACTTCATTCATGTTCTATTTTGTTGATCCTGAGCGACAATTACGCGGGAGCGTTAACCACGAATATTTTATAATGTGCAGGGACTAACGGCCTTGAAAGAATATATGCAATTTTGTTGGAAAGCGAGCATTGCTATCCTATACTGGATACCCTGAAACATCTGATGACTTAGGTTAGTCATAAAAATATTCATGTTGCTAATCTTGAACCTAGTACAATCAATATCGGGTTAAAATTAGAGGAGTGAAAATTGATGTCTCGAAGGATAATGTTCGGCGCTTCATGTATGTCAGTAATACTTCTGTGGTCACTAATTGGACTTTCGGAGCAAGCATTTACCCTCTTATCGGAACCAACCGGTGGTTTCAAATATATGATTCCTGAAGGATGGACAACTGCCGAGTTTTCAGGATTTAAGTTCAAAATTTCTCGTGGAGTCCCGTCAAGTGGTTTCGCTCCAAATATAGCTGTAGTTGATGAGGCTTTCGGTGGGTCAGTTGAAGACTACATAACGGCTTGCTTAGTGCCTATGGAAAAAGGCGCTGAAGGTTTCAAGTTACTTGAGAAAAAGCCTTTTGATACAGACTCGGGCATTAAAGGGATTAAGCTCGTATTTGAATCAAAATGGGATGGAAAACAACTGATGCAGACCCAGTATTACTTCAAAGGGACTAAAGGGAAGATGTTGGTAATAACCTGCTCGGTTTTGCCTGAGGATGGTCCCAAATTCGCCGACATATTTGATACTGCTATGAAGACTTTTCAGATTGTAGAGCCTCCTGACGAAAGACCAAAAAATTAGATGACAGACTCGAATTCCTCAAGGAAGAGCACCTTTAGTTACCAATTGGGAATCGGCCTTGCTATGTATACTAAAGGCATAGAGCCGCGTGGCGTCTTTGTAGGGGGCGTGATCGCAAAAGAGCCGTACAGAGACGGGTGAAGGCGCTTTTAGTTGTTTGTTCACTTCATCAATGGCGGCATGGGTGTGGGGATAAATATGTTGGATTCGGAGTAGTTCCAGAGGCAAAGAATCTTCCCCAATCTTCGTCTTAATAAGAGAAACAAAAAGAAATAAAGTAGCAGTGATTTTCTATTGCAAGAAGAAATCGGATGAACCAAGAAAAGATCGCGTATACGTGACCTGATTAATCCTTTCAAAAGCCAGTAAACTTTCCGGCAGTGCAGCAAGGTTGCACCAAATCCTAAATCCGAATGCTTTTGCCCCCAACTTAATAATAATAATTACTTGATATG
>JAPLJJ010000052.1 GCA_026388665.1 Deltaproteobacteria bacterium | reverse complement strand
CGAACTACCAACCGTCCATCAGTTGGCGGATAGCTTTTTTCTTACTGCTTCAAGGATAATTTGTTCCGTGATTCTCACCACATGTTCTAGTGAATAACGTTCTACCGCGGTTTCTCTTGCTCGTTGACTATTACGGAATTTTCCCACTGATTTCGCTACCATCGGAAACCTAAAGCCTGATAAAAAGCCTTTGCAAGTCAGGTTTTGATGCTGAGACAAGTTTTTTATCATCAACACGCTTCTAGCTTCAACTTTCCGCACGTTTGTGATAGATTCATGCTGGTATCTATATATGTGATCATCAAGAATCACAAAAAATTTCCCTAGATATTCTACTGCAGTACGCTGTTTAAACGTTTGCAACACTAGCGTAGCTCATCTATCTGAGTAGCTGCGATCTTACCTGTCTGTGAGACGGTTCATGAGATCGTTAAAAGACATTCTGTCACAATTATTAGAGATTCCCGATGAAGGGACTACGCCGGAAAGGTATCGAATCGTCAGACGTAACATTGCTGTTTTGATGTTGATGATTACGCTGATACCTCTGGCTATGATGACGGTTATAAATTTCTATGAGTATCGAGCCGCCCTTCGAAATGAGATACTCACGCCCATGAAAGCGCTGGTAAATAAGGCGAAGCATTCTTTCGAATTATTCTTGGCGTCACGTTTATCTACGGTAAACTTTATAGCTTCCGCGTATACTTACGACGAATTAGCTGACGAAAAAAATCTAAATAGAATTTTTAAGGTACTAAAAAAAGAATTCGAAGGCTTTGTTGATCTTGGTCTTATTGACTCAAAGGGAACTCAGATCAGCTATGCCGGCCCTTATGAGCTTCAAGGCAAGAATTATGCGCTCCAAACCTGGTTTGAACAGGTCAAAGTGAATGGTGTCCACATAAGCGACGTTTTCAAGGGATACCGAAAGTTCCCTCACGTGGCGATAGCGGTTCAGCATATTTCCGACAGTGGGAAGGTGTGGATTGTTAGGGCGACCATAAACACTGCCAAATTTGATGATCTTATCTCTTCTATGGGCTTAGATGCGGAAAGCGACGCATTTCTTATAAACCGGCACGGAGTTTTTCAAACCAAATCCAAATTTTATGGAGAAGTTTTGGATCAATGTCCGGTCGTTCCTACTAAGAGTTTTGAACCAACCGTAATTGAAAAGATAGATCCCCTGGGTAGGGATGTGTTCCTAAGTTACGCCTATTTTAATCAGACTGATCTGGTTTTTATGCTGATCAAACCGCGATCTCAGGTCATGAAAGCATGGTACACATTAAGCGCCGATTTGCTGATGGTGTTGGTGATCGGAGTAATAGTCATAATTGTCGTTGTTCTGAAACTGACTGGCCTTATGATCCAACGGATGAAAGAAAGCGATGACAAGAGGGCGCTTGCATTGCGGGAAGTCGAGCATACTCACAAGTTGTCGTCAATAGGTAGATTGGCCGCCGGGGTTGCCCATGAAGTTAACAATCCATTAGCTGTAATTAACGAGAAGGCCGGTTTAATGAAAGACGTAATTGAATTTACGCCTGATTTTCCTGATAAAGACAGATTCCTTAATCTGGTCAGGGCTATTATTCAGTCTGTAGAAAGGTGTCGTTCAATTACCCATCGTCTTCTCGGATTTGCAAGAAGAATGGACGTGGAGGTACAGGTTCTGGATGTCAATGATGTTATCAAAGAAACCCTAGGATTTCTTGAAAAAGAGGCTCTGTACAAAAACATCCAGATTAACCTCGAACTACCTCCAGATCTTCCGAAGATCGCGTCAGACAGAGGACAATTACAGCAGGTTTTCTTGAATATTTTGAATAACGCTCTGGCAGCTATGGGTGATGGTGGAACTGTAGCCATATCAAGTTTCGAACGAGATTCCCAAATGATCGGTGTAACAATTCGAGATACCGGTCACGGAATGTCTGAAGAGACTTTGAAGCATGTGTTTGAGCCATTCTTCACGACAAAAAAAGCGGGACAAGGCACTGGTTTGGGGCTATCAATAACGTATGGAATAGTTAAGAGACTGGGTGGCGATATAGAAGTTCAGAGCAGAGTCGGAAGAGGGACACGTTTTACCGTGTATCTACCCAAAAAAACTGAATCGGAACCGGGGACATGAAATGAAAGACTGGAAAGTCCTTCTTGTTGACGATGAAAAGGAATTCGTTCTCACTCTCGCGGAAAGGTTAGGAATGAGAGGAATCCAGACTGAAACAGCCTTTGACGGCCAAAGCGCCCTTAAGAAGCTTGAGGTCGACCAACCTCATGTCATGGTGTTGGATCTTATGATGCCAGGCATGAGTGGCCTAACTGTTTTAGAGCGAGTCAAAAAGCTATATCCCAAAATGGAAGTAATTTTACTCACCGGGATAGGGTCAACTTCAGAGGGAGTTTCAGGCATGAAGTTGGGGGCTTATGATTATCTAATGAAACCTTTACAAATAGAGGAACTGATCGAGAAAATCGGTTCAGCGATTAAAAAGGGTTCCTCAGCTAAATGAACCGGGGATCATAATGAACGAATCGCTATTCATGGGAAAAGTAACGGCCGCCATGACGCATGAGATAAAAAACGTCCTTGCAATTATTCGCGAATCTGCAGGCTTGGCGCAGGATCTGCTGGCTATGGCAGGGGATTCAGGTTTTGCTCACAAGGAAAAGTTTCTCAGAGTCATGGACAAGATTGACAAGCAAGTTGAAAGAGGGGCTGAGATTGTTACAAGATTAAATACTTTTGCTCATGTGCCGGATCATGAGATTCGACGAGAGGATTTAAGCTCCGTTTTAGATGAAATGCTGATCTTGTCTCATAAGTTGAGCCGATTAAGCGGGGTCAATTTTACAGTGGGAAAAGGTTCGACTTCAGTGGTTTTGGAAGCGGACCCCATGAAAACCCGGATGACAATTTACCGACTTCTGGAGTTTTTAACTCCATTAGTGGGAAAAGGGTCGGAAATTCAATTAAAGGCCATGAAAAACTCACATGGATTACCCTCATTAGGTCTTATTATCAAGACCGCAAGTCTGGAAAACTTTTGCATCGATGGAATTCTAGCCGACCCTGAGTGGAATTCTCTAGAGATGGAATTTGGTTCCGAGAACGCCGCAATAGAACCATCACCAGAGAGAGACTCATTTGTAATACACTTTGTCTAATGATGTTATGCGGATAGGATAGTCATTCATAAGTTTAAAGCGAAGAATACGATTATAACTGGCTGATGCCGTAGGAGCGCGTGACAATGACTTTTTTGGTGGCTGGAGGAACATAATGAAGGAATTCAAAGTATTGATGGTAGATGACGAGGAGGATTTCGTTCGTACACTGGACGAGCGAATGCAGATGCGCAATGTGGACACATCTGTCGCTCTCAGTGGCGAGGAAGCTATGAAAAAACTGGAGGAAGATCCTCCCGATGTTCTCTTGGTTGACTTAAAGATGCCCGGTATGGACGGGATGGAAGTTCTAAGAAGAGCGAGAGAAGCTTATCCGGGTGTTCAAGTTGTCATGCTCACGGGCCATGGTTCCGAGGCTGATGAGGCTGAAGCACGGCGTTTAGGTGTGTTTGACTATTTGAGAAAACCAGTTCCGTTGGATCAGCTCATGCGAACCTTGAAGGCCGCTTATAAGAAGAAAATAGAACAAGCGATGGTCGCGGCCTCGTTCGCTGAAGAAGGGGATTTTGAATCTGCCAGAGAAATCATGACTGGAAACACAAAAAAGAAGTAAGAGGAGTTAATTCCATGATTAAAGTCCTTATAGTGGATGACGAAAAAGATTTTACCGAACTGCTTTCTGAGCGTCTTGAAGCGCGAGGGTTCAAAACCAGAATGGCTTTTGATGGGGCTGAAGCTATTTTGAGACTCAAAGAAGAAAGTGCTGACGTAGTTTTATTGGATGTCTTGATGCCGGGGAAAAGTGGTGTGGAGATTCTCAAAGAGATCAAGAACTCATGGCCCATCACGGAGGTTATCATGTTGACAGGCCATGGCACAGTAGAAACAGCGATAGAAGGAATGAAGCTGGGGGCGTACGACTTCCTGCTTAAACCGACGGGGACCGAGGATCTTTCTCAAAAGATCAAGAACGCCTACCAGAGAAAATCAGATCATGAGGAACGGATCCGACAGGCTGAAATAAATAAAATAATTGAACATAAGGGATGGTAATGGTTGGATAAGGCTAGAATGCCGATTTGATTCCACCCCTTTCTTGAAAAAGTTTTAAATCATTATGTCTTTAATAATGGTTGGGGTTGGTCTTATTGAGGGAAGACCAGGCAATAAAATTATGGTTAATCATGAGGTGAAATATGACAAGGACCGGTAAAATGGGCGTTTTATGTTTAGCGCTCCTATTGTCGGTTACTCTCTTAGCCGGAAATGGTTTGGCCGGCGAAGGCGTGATGGCAGCGGACGCCACGTCATCCGCTCCGTGGTGGATGTGGCCGCTACTTCTCTTGGTGGTCACTTTCGTCATGGGGGTTGCGGCTGTACTCGGGGGAGTAGGTGGTGGTGTTTTGTTTGTTCCTATTATCAGTGGTTTTTTCCCATTCCATTTGGATTTTGTACGTGGGGCCGGCTTGCTCGTGGCCTTGTCAGGCGCATTAGCCGCTGGACCCGGTCTGTTAAAGATGAATCTGGCCAGTTTAAGGCTCGCTATGCCGGTGGCCCTGATTGCCAGTTCTTTCGCTATTCTTGGAGCGATGGTAGGCTTAGCCCTTCCTACCCAGGTGGTTCAAATTGCCCTAGGGGTGACAATTCTGGGTATTTGCGTGTTGATGCTAATAGCCAAGAAGTCGACAGTCCCGGATGTTCCAAAGGCGGATACGATATCATCTGTCCTAAGAATTTACGGAGTTTATCAGGAAGCCAGCACGGGCGAAATAATAGATTGGAAAATTCATCGCACATGGCAGGGACTCTTGTTGTTCGTGGCTATCGGAATCATGGCAGGAATGTTTGGATTGGGGGCGGGTTGGGCTAACGTGCCTGTCCTAAATTTGCTTATGGGCGCGCCCCTTAAAATAAGCGTCGCAACCAGCAAGTTCCTGTTATCCATTACAGATACTTCAGCCGCCTGGATATACCTTAACCAGGGCTGTGTAATTCCAATGATCGTTGTCCCATCTTTGATTGGGATCATGGCCGGCTCCTTTGTGGGCGTGCGTCTATTGAAAGTGGCGAAGCCAGGTCTGGTATTGATTTAGGCATGAATGTGTAGAATTCAATTGTTCAAGATAAAAACGAAATAGAGGAGTGATCTAAATGACAGGCGATCCTCATAAATCATTACAGGCTTCTCATGAACAGATTGTGTATGCGGCAGTATTGGAAAAAGGGATGTTACTCGGCTTGGCTTTGCTTTTACTCACGTTCGTTCTTTATGTCCTCGGGATTATAAAACCATACATACCTGTTTCAGAGATATCCCAATATTGGTCGCTAAGTGTTGGGGAATACTTGCACACCACTAGAATTCACCAGGGTTGGTGGTGGGTTGGAATGTTGGGATACGGGGACTTCCTAAATTTTATAGGGATAGCACTCCTTGGAGGTGTTACGATCTTTTGTTTCCTTGTGGTTATCCCGGTTCTCTGGAAAAACAATGATAAATTGTATGCTCTCTTTTCGTTACTGGAAGCCGTAATTCTTAGCTTGGCAGCCAGTGGTATGTTGGGATCGGGAGGACACTGAACGAGAGCCAAATCACAATAATCATCCAATTCGATTATTTTTTGCCACATTCTTGACTTAAATGAGGGAATTGCGATGCCATTAACAAGAAAAGTTGCCGACCTAATTGTACCCATAAACGACTACGCTTTAGTGAGTGAGGACAGCCCTCTTTCTGAAGCAATTTTGGCCTTGAGAAAATTGTATTGCCAGGTAGAAATCGGGAAATGCACTGAAGCCGGGCACCGTAACATATTGGTGCTGGACTCCAAGGGGCGGCTCGTTGGAATCCTGGATTTTAGAACTATTCTAAGGACTTTGATTCCTGAAATCGCAGGCGGGCTAACGGCACGACTTGAGGCTCTAGGGGTATCCGTAGCTTTTGCTCAGGCGGACAGCGCGGAACTTGACGAATCTCGCCTCAGTTTCCGCGCAAGAGTTATAAAAAACGCTGACACAAAGGTGGGCCATGTGATGCTACAAGTGAAAGGGGTCATACAGGCTGAAGATGACCTTCTGAAAGCTCTCAAACTTATGTATGCGAACAAGATCACTGTGTTGCCGGTGTACGACAAAGAAGAATTGATAGGAGTTCTGAGAGAATCCGATCTTTTCTTAATGGTAGCGGATATAATAACAGAGTAGAACGAATTGCGGCGACATCCTAAAAGTAATCGGATATCGAGTGAATGGATGTCAGCCCGTAACAACAAATGTCAATCATCATGAGGATTCTTTTTACGGTTCTTTCCGCGGGGATCGTTACGGTCCTAGTGCAGAGCTGTTTCGGCCCCGCTGGCATGTCCGAAATTAAATATAAGCCCATCCCGTTAATTTATGAAGAGAGTAGCCTGGCCAGATTTACAGATGCAGGTGACGATGTCTCCATTGAACTACGGAAAGCTCCGGTTTCGAAACCGATGGAAAACCTGGCTATTCATTATCCGGCTCTTTTCCCTGGCGGTGTGACAATAAGACCTGGAGATCGCGAGGAATATGTTACCATAGGAGGCAAGAACGCCTACAAGGTAGTTTTCAGCACGAAATATATACGGAAACGAAAACGTTTGAACGAAAAAGCCGGGAAAAGCGACCAGGATATACCACCTGGCTGGACTGAATCGACCTTGGAAGACCCGGTTTCTGGTAAGATGACGCCTGTTTTAGTGGGCCCCGTAGTTCCAGAAAGGAAAATACTCTACCTGGTTCCCGGCTCCCAAAATGTGTACTATATCTTACTTAAATTAGACGGAACAAACAATGAAGATGCTATAAAGGACTTTGACAAATTTGTCAAAGAAGGCATCGATTATCGCTAAGTCGAAAGTTGCGGAGGAATTTTTTGTTGAGATATATCGGAAGCGTATACAGGCCGCCCAGTGAAGCGGAAAGCCTAATAATACAGGTGACATTAGGTTGCAGTCATAACAAATGCTCATTTTGCGGTAGTTACCTTGACAAGCCTTTTTCCGTGAGAAGCATCAAGGACATCAGTGAAGATTTAGCTGAATCAACATACATGGGAGATGTGCGTCGAATATTCCTGGCAGACGGCGATGCCCTATGTATCCCACAAAAACGTTTAATAGAAATATTCGATCTGGTAAATCGTTATCATCCTGAAGCTGAAAGAATAGGGATTTACGCTAGCGCTAAAGATATTCTGCGCAAGTCTGTTGATGATCTAAAACGGCTAAATCAACTAAAGCTTGGTATCATATATTTGGGAGTCGAAACAGGCGATGAAAGGCTCTTGAAAAAGATTTGCAAGGGAGCGGATTACAATCAGCTTGTGGAGGCTGCCCACAGGGTCAAGGAAGCCGGGATTACATTGTCCGTTACCGTGCTCTTGGGAATTGGAGGAATTGACGGTAGTAAGGAACACGCAAAAGGAACCGCAAAAATATTGACAGATATGGATCCCGACTATGTCGGGGCCCTTAGCGTGATCATAGTGCCGGGAACTCCTCTACACGAGGAATTTTCCAGAGGTGAATTCAGGCTGCCTGATCCTTTTGGGCTGATTGAGGAACTACGAATAATGGTCGCCGAGTCTTCTTTTACGAATTGTGTGTTCAGATCGAACCATGCTTCGAATTATCTTCCGATCAGGGCAACACTTCCAGGAGAAAAAGAAAAGATCCTTTCAGCAATAGACGCTGTTCTGAGTTCTCGAGATTCTCGATTGCTTCGGCCTGAGTTCTTACGAGCTTTGTGATTTTCAGATGAGACTTTTTCTGGGAATTTTACTACTTTATGTAGATCACGAAAGGAGTTAACCCTTATGCATGTGATCACTGTTTGCGTGGGAAGCGCCTGCCACCTCAAGGGATCTCACGAGATTATCAATTATTTTAAAGATGCGATTAAAGATGCCGGACTGGAAAATAAGGTTGAACTGAAAGGTACCTTTTGCATGGATCAATGCACGGACGGGGCCAACCTTTTGATAGATGAAACATTGTTCCACGCCACTTCAGTTGATGATGTCAGGGCAATCTTTCAAACGGAGATACTCGAAAAAATTTAAGAAGGTGCCGGGACATGGACCCAAAAAAGACCATACGCGTGCCTTGGAAAAACTGGGACCATTTTACAAGTTGGGCTCAGGATTTTTCTTTAAAACAGAAAGTTTTGGGAGGCTTTCTCGGTGTGGCGGTGTTTGTGGGCTTGCTTACCCTCATCCTGGGTATGCGCCTTGCCAGGCATACAATCATTGAAGAAGCCCAGAAAAAGGTTTCCAGTGACCTGGCTACAGCCGCTTTCATTGTTAAGAGCTATCAAGAAAATCTCGAACTTAAAATCAGGATGATTGGGGGCTCAGACAGGATAAAAGAATCGCTGACTCGCGGCGATTTTCCCTCGATTCGAAACCGCTTGGCCATGATGCATCTGGAAAACGACCTCGACTTCCTGTCTGTTTTGGACCCTGAAGGCAAGCTGGTTGCGCGAGCTTTTCAATTGGAATCTAAGGGCGGTGATTTGGGACAAAATTCTTTGGTGAAAGCCGCCTTGTTAGGAAAGGGCGCCTCCGGGTTTACGATCACAAGGGTTGACAGACTCGTGGACGACAACCCAACGCTGGTTCAGCGTTTTGGATCAAGCCTTCCCAAAGAGGGCCTGATATTAGAGGCCGCTTATCCTATCATGTTGGATTCTAAGGTGATAGCGGTAATTTATGGTGGAATTCTAATAAATAATAACCATTTGATTGTGGAGCGTATTTCCCAACGTTTGTTCAAGGACCAGGCGTATGAAGGAAAGGAACTCGGGTTTGTAGCGATTTTTCAAGGAGACTTGGCTGTAAGCTCCTCACTGCGGGGGCGGGACAAACTTCCTGCTGTCGGTTTTCGAATTAACCAAAGTCTCAGGGATCAAGTTACGACAGCCGGAGAAATAGTCGTCAGGCCTGTAAGGGAGTTCGAGGACGACTACTTGACAGCTACTGAACCAATTCGGGATTACGATGGCAAAGTTGTCGGCGCTATTCAGGTAGGCATTCTCGAAAAGCCGATTCTCTCCGTTATTGATCGTCTTGTCGGCGCTTTCTTGATAATTGCTCTTTGCGGAGTAATCTTAATGGGCGGGATATCCTATTTCCTTGTTAATTGGATCAATCGCCCTCTTGAGCAAATGCTTAATGCGGCAAAGAGAGCTGCTGAAGGGGATTTGACGCTTGAAGTTCCTGTAGTCTCCAGGGATGAGGTCGGTGAACTAGCCGCAACGTTTAATTTGATGATAAGGAATCTCGCTGAGTCGAGAAAGAAATTAGAGGAATGGGGGACCCAGCTTGCTTCAAAAGTCGCTGAACAGACAGGACAACTTGACCAGGCTCGAGAACAGGTGGAGCGAGTTAAAAAGCTCGCTTCGTTAGAAAAAATGGCTGACGGAATGGCCCACATAATGGCCCATATTTCCGACCCGTTAATAGAGCTTCCAGCCGGGGAAGAAGGAAGTCTAGCTAATTCCAGGATTTTGTTGGTGGATACCGATGATAAGGTTTTGGAGATTTGTCAACGCATACTTGAGAATGACGGATTCGAGGTGAAGACAACACAATCGGTTACCGAAGCTCTTTCCGAGCTGGAAAAGGAAATTTACGACGTTATCGTCACAGACATAGAGATGCCGGAGATGGGGGGCAAAGAACTTCTCAAAGAAATTAAAATACGACAACCTGAAATCCTGGTTATGCTCACGGCCTCATTCAAAGCAACCGAGGAAGCTGTAGAGACGGTAAAACTTGGCGCGTACGACTACATCCCTAAACCATTTGGCCCGCATCAAATACTCCTGATGGTCTACACCGCATTGCAAGCCAGGCTAATGTTGGCGAAAACGAGACGCGAACACGCGGATCAGAGGGCAGAAACAATTTTCCAGCAATTACCGGTAGCCATAGCTCTGGCAGATGACGCGCACAGAGTAGTTTATAATAATCGAGCTTTCCTTGAACTCGCATCCAAAGAATCACAGGAAGAAGTTCACGGTAAAAGTTTTAAGGACCTTTTCGGTATCGATCCTTTAGATAAAGCTGAGGAATCCGGGGGGTCCCAGTGGCTGAAGCTGGAAAAGGTAGGTAGAACCGCCAAGCTCTACAACTTCAGTCTCCCGGAAGAGGATCTAAGGGTCCTAATGCTGCTCGACATAACTGAGACTGTGATCAAGGACCAACAAGCGGATGTTTTTAGGACTGAAACCATTAACAAGGCTCAGCAGGTTATTCACGAGCAGATGCGCGTAGCTCAGGAAATTGCCGGTTTGCTGGGCGAAACGACAGCAGAAACCAAGGCCGCGCTGTTTGAGCTTATAAAGCTGGCTGGAGAAAGGGGAGCGACCAGATGAGTCAACCTCTGTACATTGAATCAGGGGGCGCATCTGTTTGCAAACATGGTGAAATTCTTTGCGGTGACTCCCTGTCCGTGGCTCCTATAGGCGATGGGAAATTAATGGTTCTGTCCGATGGCTTGGGGAGTGGGGTGAAGGCGAATATCCTGGCGACCTTAACTACGAAAATAGCTACGAGATTGCTGGAAAGGGGCCTTCCTCTGGAAGAAGTCGTAGAAACGCTCACCGACACTTTGCCGGAATGCAAGGTTAGGAAGATAGCGTATAGCACTTTTACATTGTTGAAAGTGAAGGAAGACGGCAGGGTTTATCTCGCTGAGTTTGATAATCCTCCGACCTTTTATTTCAAGAGAGGATATGTAAGTAAATTAAACTATAGAGATAGAACTATAGGATCACGAAAAATACGCGAAGCTCATGTTCACGCCGAGGCAGGAGATTGGCTGGTTACTGTTAGTGACGGGGAGATCCACGCTGGCATTGGCGGTCTTCTGAATCTTGGTTGGGATTGGGAGAAAATAGCCAAGTTCCTGGAAACTCAGGTGTATGAAGACGTTTCCGCCCAGAAGGTGGCTCAGGTGCTGGTCGATCAAGCCAAACAGCTTTACGAGGATCGTCCAGGAGATGACACTACCGTAGGTGTGCTAAAAATAAGGCTAAAGCGATTTGGCGCATTCATGATAGGACCACCCGTCAGACGTGATGATGACGAAGAGGTCGCGAAACGCTTTCTTTCTTTACCGGGTCGTAAGATTGTTAGCGGTGGAACCACGGCAGGCATTCTCGCAAAGGTCTTGGGTAAAGACGTGACTGTTGATCTGTCAACAATGACAAATAAAATTCCACCGACCGGAAAAATGGAAGGACTTGATCTGGTCACCGAAGGGGTCCACACCGTTAACCATTCCCTGGAGATTCTTCGTAAGATTAAAGATATTGATGAATTATCTGGGTTGCGTGACGGAGCGAGCTTACTTGCCAGAGAATTTCTGGTTTCTGATTGTATCAATATCTTTCTGGGACAAGCCATAAACCCGGCTCACCTGAACCCTAATTTACCCCAGGAAATGGGATTCAAGAGCCGTAGCGTCAAATCTATAGCTTCGATGCTGCGCAGTATGGGAAAAGAAGTTCATCTTGAAATTCATTGATGCTGAATTGGAAGAGCGGAAATTGTGAGGTATGTTTTTGGTTAACGGCTCGGACTTGTCCCTGACTCGCTTGTCTTGTTAAGTTTTGAAACCAGAGTCTGAATTTGAGCTTCAAGTTTACCCACTCGCTCCATTATGGCTGCGTTGACTTTTTCCTGGTTCTTCGATGACAACTCGCCTGGTCCGATTTTGGGTTGTGTTTGCTTCAAATCGGCCAATTCCTGTTTGATTCCTTGCAAATTCTTGATGACAGCCCTCTCATTGTCTATGAACGTTTGAGCGTAATTTTGAACAGCTTTTTCTGTTACAGCCCCCTTCTTTTGAAACTCGCTCATTATTCCGTCGGATTTATGTTGAAGCCCGTCAGCGGTATCTGCCATACGCTTTGTGCTGAAGGCCATTTGCGGCATGGATGAGGCCACTACGCCCATGTAATAGGTCATCTGCTCCATGCTGTTCTGCATCCGAGTTATTGAAGCGCAACCTGAGAGTGAACCGGTTAACAGGATCATGGCAAAAAAAATTCCGAAAAATCGCATGGCCTTGAAACTTACCAATCGGAATGTGAATATAGAACTTCTCATGTTGCTAGAAAGATTATGATTTGTTAGTCTTTCCACTTGAATGTCCCAAATTTTTCAGGATCAAATAATTCGTTCGCAAGCTCAATTCCAAAAACCGCATGATCCTGCCTTACCAAAATACGAGTATTCTTTTTAGGTATCTTAATTTCTTCTTCTCTTGAGAATTCTCGACCATCTTGTGTCTTGAAGAACTTGATTACACGGTAAGATCTTGTGGTTTGATTGTTTGCGTCTAAGTCTTCGGATTTGACAACGGTAAAGTCACTCTTGCGAACCCATGCATGGTGTTCACCCTTCTTTCCGGTCTTGAGTGTTTGGATCACCCAACAGTCTTGGCCGTCGAACTTTTCTTCCCGGACGATGGAGTGCTTTTCTCCAGCTCGTGGCACAAAACCAAGGATGTCTTCCGTATTTAGTCCTGTCCCTCCAATATCGAATGAGGCGTCATCACTAACGACCGGCAGAGTTTTCCCCGTGGCAGGCAAATGCATATACACTTTGGGGTCCTGATTTGGCCGAATCTGGAGTAAGAAACGAAGTCCTTTGGATTCCTTGGGTTCATCGAAATCAAAAAAGAAATCAGCCACCCCTCTCTGTAGTTTGCCGGATACCCAGAGGGCTTGCATTGAAGGAGGTTTTTGGCCCTTGAACGTCTCAATTGTCAAAGCTACTCGAAAGCTGTCTTTGAAATTCCGTTCCGCAACCCTCTTGATTATATCGTCCGCGGTTATGCCGCAAAATCCGGTTGTAATAAAACATGTCAATAAAAAAACTAAACTGGTTATAATAAGAATATTTTTTCTCATAATATTAAATCTTTATCAAAAAAGACGGCGCTTTGAAGTCAGAACAACCACTTAAAAAGTTAAAAGAATAGTTATTATTACAGACATAACGCTATGGAATTAATAGATCAATAATAGCACAGAAAGATATGTTAGGTCAAGCTTGTCTCGCCCAGATGTCCATTTGATTTATTGAATCCCAATCAAATCACTTTGACGCTTTGGAACTTGATGAGTATAACTAAAGAGAAATAGTGACATGAGAGAGACACACATGATAAAGCGCTTTCTGTCCATGACCTGTATGCTTTTTGTCCTGTTAACCGCTTGGGATGTCCCGGTATTGGCGCAATGGCCTCTGGGCAAGGAGCTGCCTCCCGGATCGACAAAGACTGGGGAATCCGGGGGTTATCTGACGGGCTCGGGACGATTTCAGGTATTTGTCTCACCAAACATAAAAGGTCACACGTTTATGTTGGACTCTGAAACCGGGAGAGTCTGGATCTTTAAAAAGGACAACGCATCAGGCGACATATCAATACAACGAATCCCAGTGGATCAACTCAACGACGGACAGGTCCAGGGAACGACTCGTCCAAAGAACTAGATTCGTTGATTCGGTTCTATTATGTGAAATTCATGAAAACTTACCGTAGTTGAGGTAGAAATGAAAAAAGATGGTTATAAAGTTGCAGTAGTCGGAGCGACTGGGGCTGTGGGAAACATGATGATCTCAGTCCTGGAGCGACGGTCATTTCCAGTAAAAGATATAGTCTTGTTGGCTTCAGGTCGTTCATCGGGGAGGACGTTGCGATTTAGTGGAGAAGAACATCCAGTGCTGGAGCTAAAGGAATCGTCTTTTGAAGGTGTAGACATCGGATTATTCTCGGCGGGCGGATCCATAAGCGCCAAGTTCGCACCCGTAGCCGCTCGAGCCGGTTGTGTGGTGGTGGACAATACAGCTCATTTCAGGATGGATCCGGAAGTGCCCCTTGTAGTCCCTGAAGTAAATCCTGAGCAGATCGCTAATTATACTGTCAAGAACATCATTGCAAACCCCAATTGTTCTACAATCCAGATGTTGGTGGCTCTAAAGCCTATTCACGATGCCGCGACAATCAAACGAATTGTTGTTTCTACATATCAATCCGTTTCAGGAACAGGCAAAGACGCATTGGAAGAAATGCTTGTTCAATCTCGCGAAATATCTAATAAGCTTGATTGGAACAAAAACACCGGCTTGAACAAGCTTTGGGAAGGGTTGAAGCCGTTCCGAAAAGTGGAAACAAATGTTTACCCACACCGTATTGCTTTTGAATGTTTGCCGCACATCGATGTATTTTTGCCTAATAATTACACAAAAGAAGAAATGAAAATGGTTTGGGAGACAGGGAAGATCCTGGATCCCAAAATTAAAGTAACTGCTACTGCGGTCAGAGTACCCACATTTTTTGGGCATTCGGAATCCGTTAACATAGAAACAGAGAAAAAACTTAGCGCTCAAGAGGCGCGAGATTTGTTGCGAAACGCTCCTGGAGTAAAAGTTTTGGACGATCCATCCAAGAATGAATACCCCTTGACCGCATTAGCTATGGGTGAAGACTTTACCCTCGTAGGACGAATTCGGGAGGATGAATCCATAGATAAAGGGCTCAATTTGTGGATCGTGTCTGATAATATTCTTAAAGGAGCAGCCCTGAACGCTGTTCAAATCGCAGAGATCTTGATTGAACGGTATCTTTAGTTGTGACCCGCGTTTTGAATCCATGAAGTCAGGTTTAATTGGAGTAGATCTTTTGCTGCTAACGCTTGTTATTCTGAAACATATCTGCGCCATACAAAATAAACTGAAAGGAAGTATGTATGAAATCGCTACGTGAGGCAGTGATCGTAAGCGCTACTAGGACTCCCTTAGGCGTCTTTAACGGGACTTTAGGCGGGATAGGCACGACTAAACTCGGTGGACTGGTTATCGAAGAAGCTGTGAAACGGGCGGGAATCGAAAAAACTGAGGTAGACGAAGTGATCATGGGGCAAGTTTTGCCCTGTGGTTATGGTCAAAATCCAGCCAGACAGGCGTCACTTCAAGGAGGTCTTCCTTTCGAGACCCAGTGCTTCACAATTAACAAGGTTTGTGGATCAGGTCTTAAAGCCGTGATGCTTGCCGCCCAGGCCATTCAACTCGGGGATGCTGATGTTGTTGTTGCCGGTGGCATGGAAAACATGAGCGCTGCCCCATATTATCTTGAGAAGGCTCGGTTCGGGTACCGTATGAATAACGGCGTGCTTTTCGATCACATGGTTCACGATGGTCTTTGGGACATAGTTAATGATTTTCACATGGGAATAAGCAACGATCTTTGCAGTGAAAAATATAACATTTCCAGAGAAGATCAAGACAAGTACGCGGCATTGAGTTACGAGCGTTCCATTGAATCAATCAAGACGGGAAGATTCAAAGAAGAAATCATGCCGGTAATCATCCCGCAAAAAAAGGGTGACCCCAAAGTCTTTGACACTGACGAGTGCGCCAAGGAAACCTCATATGAGGTTCTTAGCCGCATGAAGCCGGCATTTCAAAAGAACGGTGTCGCCACGGCAGGGAACGCGTCGGTAATATCTGATGGCGCTAGCGCACTGTGTGTTATGGCTGAGGAAGTCGCCAAGCGCAAAGGCTTGGAAATCCTTGCCCGAGTCGGCGCTCAGGGAAGCGCTGGTCTGGACATGAAATATGTCTTAATGGCGCCTATGCTTTCCATACCGAAAGTCGCAGCTAAAGAAGGTATAGATTACAAATCTATCGACCTGATGGAAATTAACGAAGCTTTTGCCGGTTCGACTATTGGGGTAATCCGAGAATTAGGATTGGACATTCAGAAATGCAATGTTAATGGAGGATCAGTTTCGCTTGGCCACCCGATTGGCGCAAGTGGCGCGCGAGTGTTAACGACATTAATATATGCAATGCGGGCTCGAAACGCTAAAACAGGAATGGCTTCGCTATGTCTAGGGGGTGGGGAAGCCGTATCTCTGTTCATCGATCGTTAGATATTTGCTGAACGCATACAATTACAGGGGCCGAGCTTGATTGAATTGTCGGCCCCTGTTTAGTTTCATAGAATAATTTCAAGTAGGGTTGGACTATGCTGTTCAAAGATAATCCTTATTCATTTCTTACCGGGAATGATCCCTTTGTGCCGATGGAGTTGCAGACAATATCGGATAGTAACTATGTTTCGAAAATTTGTTTCGAACTTAAACACGAAGGTTTTGTCGGAATTCCTCATGGCGGAATAGGCATGGGATTGTGTTTGGACGCCTGGAGGAAAATAGGGAAGCCCGACTATCCTGTTACCGTGAATTTCAAGTTTGGTGGATCCGGCATACGTATTGGTGATGAGGCCCTCTTTCAAATTGAGCGGCTCACTACTTCTCAGTCCGGTTTAGACATGAAAATTACCAAGAATGGGGACAAAAAACCTTATCTTAGAGCAGAGATAACCGGTAATCAACCGCTAGAGTCAGTCCCGACCACCCTATTGACGGATTATGATAATTTCCGAGCCCTACCATATTATAGGAATTGTTTTGTGTGTGGACACGCGAGAACCGATCCAGGGCTACAGCGCAGATTCAGATTACACCAAACCGACTCAATAGTACAGGTCACTGTTCCTTGGGGTTTCAATTCGGACGATTTCGATAGGGCGGCGTTATTCCTGATTTCGAAAGAGGAATTACATCCAGCGGCGCTAATATCCATTTTCGATGAAAACACCGCTTGGGCGGGATTCATGCTGACTAAAGCAGCAGGTCTCTCGGTGAGATTGGAGTTCACATTGCTCAGGCCGGTCGTTAGGAATGAGAAGCTCATTTTCATCGGAGAACCAACCGGTATAAGAGGGAATCCGGCGGCTCCTCGATTCTTCACTGCTCAGGGGACCATATTTTCGCTAAATGGTTCAAATCCGGATCCTGTGGCTTTTGGTCGGGGCGAGTGGATTATAATGCAACAATATACGGACCAGATTAAAAAGAATCTTCTTCCGGAAAATGACTGGAAATGGGTTTTTCTGTAGAATTTTTTTCAGAGATGACCAATTAGATCGAATGGAGTTAGAAAGTGATAGAAAAAGTGGCGGAAGGGATCCTGTGGGTAGCCGGGCGCGACCGATTTATGCCGGATTCTCATATATTTGTCTTGGGGAATGTCGGCTCTGACGATCTCACAATAATTGATTGTGGAATTGTTGAGATGGGGGATTACAAGCTGGGTGAGCTAGAGAGCTACGGGATCTCCATAAAACAAGTCAAAAGAATAATAATGACTCATACTCACCTTGATCACATAGGCTGTCTAGGTGAGTTCCTGAAACAAGGTCCGCACATAGAGCTTTGGGTCCATAAAGACGAAGCCATGTACCTTGAACAGGGTGATGACAGGATTGTTTATGGAAACAAGATGTTTGAATCCATGATTAGGTCGCAATATGCCATTCCTGCTGGCTTCTTTGAGTTCAAGGTGGATAAAAAACTCGAAGGAGAGGAGATTCTGGACGTAGACGGAAACAGTTTTCGAGTGGTCCACATTCCTGGTCATAGTATTGGTAGCATTGGGTTGTACGATGAGGCCAGAAGGATTTTTATATCCGGTGACACCATTTATGCTGATGGCGCTGTAGGCCGATACGACTTGTTCTCAGCCGATGCCGAAAAATTGAAAGAATCTCTGGAAGTTATTTCAAATCTTCAAATAGATATTCTATTGCCGTGCCACAACAGAATAGTCAAAGGGGGAGCAGACCAGATGGTGAAGAACACAGTTCAGTATTGGATCCCGTTATTGCGGTAAAAGGTGTCTCATCAAAAAACAGGATGACATAAAAAAGTGTTCGGGAATATAGAGGAAGTCAAAGATGGGTAAAACGGTAGCGGAAAAAATCATAGAATCCCACCTCGTTAAAGGTAAAATAGAAGTTGGATCGGAAATAGCCATAAAAATTGATCATACTCTAACCCAAGACGCGACTGGAACTATGGTCGTCTTGGAATTCATAGCAATGAAGCTTCCTCAGGTGAGAACAGAATTGTCCGTGAGTTATGTCGATCACAACCTTCTCCAGACAGATTTCAAGAACGCGGACGATCATAGGTTTCTAAGGACCGCTGCAGCGAAGTTTGGAGTCGTATTCAGCCGCCCCGGTAACGGTGTATCTCACCAGGTGCATATGGAGCGGTTTAGCGTTCCAGGAAAAACCCTACTGGGATCGGACAGCCACACACCAACCAATGGCGGTATGTGTATGTTGGCTATTGGAGCAGGAGGATTGGATGTTGCTATGGCTATGGCCGGTGAACCGTTCTACTTGAATATGCCCAGGATCGTGGGTGTCAGACTTCTTGGTAAATTGCAGCCATGGGTTTCCGCAAAGGATGTGATCCTGGAACTTCTCCGGAGACAGTCGGTCAAGGGAGGGGTAGGCAAGATTTATGAATATTTTGGTCCCGGCGTTGCAGATTTGTCATCGACGGACAGGGCCGTGATTGGGAATATGGGGGCGGAATTAGGCGCGACAACGAGTATTTTCCCCTCTGATCACAGAACCAAGGAGTTTTTGAAGAGCCAGGGTAGGGATTCTGCGTGGACTGAAATACTGGCGGACCCTGATGCTAAATATTACGAAATAATTGAAATTGATCTGTCCACTCTTGAACCCATGATTGCCTGCCCAAGTTCTCCTGATAATGTGAAGAAGGTCTCAGAAATCGAAGGTCTTCCTGTTAATCAAGTAATAGTGGGATCGTCAGCTAATTCGTCATTCCGAGATCTAATGATTACGGCCAAAGTCATGGAGGGCCGTCACTGTCACCCTGATATCAGTTTTGAAATCAATCCTGGAAGTAATCAGGCTCTTTTGAATGTAGCGTCTTTTGGCGGTCTGACCAATTTGATCACAGGTGGAGCGCGTATTCATCAGTCGGGGTGTTTGGGATGTATAGGAATGGGACAGGCCCCGGGGACAGGGGCCGTATCGCTTAGGACTTTCCCCAGGAATTTCCTTGGTCGAAGCGGAAGCTTCCCGGACAGCGTTTATTTGTGTTCTCCGGAAACTGCTGTAGCCTCGGCGATCTTCGGGAAAATAACGGACCCAAGGAAACTAGGTGATTATCCGGCGGTTTCTAATCCTGAAAAATACGTGGTTAATGACGAGAATCTGATTTACCCGCCTGAGTCCGGGGAATCCGTAGAAGTGATAATGGGACCGAACATCAAACCGTTTCCAGAATTTGCTCCATTGGGCGATGACCTTGAAGGTGTTATTGGTTTGAAGGTGAACGACAACATCACAACCGATCATATTATGCCTGCCGGAAGCAAAGTATTGCCCTTGAGAAGCAATATTCCGGCCATCAGCGAGTTTGTTTTCAACAATGTTGACCAAGATTTCCCTGGTAGAGCAAAACAGGCCGGATCGGTATTTGTGGTAGCAGGGGAAAATTATGGTCAGGGGTCGTCTCGTGAACATGCGGCTATCGCCCCAAGATTCCTGGGGGTACGAGCCAAGTTTGCCAAGAGCTTCGCACGAATACACAAAGCCAATCTAATAAATTTTGGTATTCTGCCCCTGAGATTTGAAAATCCGGAAGATTATGATCTTCTAAAACTTGGAGATCGGTTAAAGATTTCGGGGATAAGGAAATCCTTAGAACAAGGAACTGATTCACTGGAAGCCAGGGAGCTTTCTTCAGGCAAATCAATTCGTGTCAGGCTTGAAGCGACACCTAGGGAACTAAAGATTCTATTGGCCGGTGGTCTGATAAACTTAGCCAAGAATTAATTGAGACGAAAAAAGGCTTGGAGTCGGAATGATCAAGGATTGTAGCTAGGATGTGTTCCAAGTCTTGTTAGGACGCGCCGCCTTTGGTAGGTCCCTTTTCTTGAGGTGCCTTTTGGAAAATTTCATCGGGTTCCTGGTCCTTTATTGGGACAGTGTTTCTTCCGTGGTGTACGCGCAATCTCTCAGACGTTAATTCACCAATCAGAAGAGGCACGACTCTCCCAGAATCCCAAAACAAAGATAACATTGGGGGATTGCACAAAAAAGCTCCTCGCCCGGCGGAGATCCATGCCTGACGAGGCTCACCCTTGTAGCTTGCCTGAAATACCCCCTCCTTTTTGAAAGTAAGTTTTATCAGGCGCTCCTGTACCGGAGTGTCCTGTCCATCAATAATTCGATTGGTCAGCACCCAAGTTCCCAGTAATTCAGGAGGAGCTTCTTTTGTTTTGGTTTGCGCCCTATGTTCCTGGCACGCACTGAAGCAGGCGAGGCTGATAAAACATAACGAGCAAAAAACGAAATTGTAGAGATTTTTCCTCATGGCAAAAACAAACCCAATGAAAACAAAAAAAGCGATCCTCACATGAAAGATCGCCTTTTTCCACTAAGCTTTCTAAGTTAAAAAGCTAGGATAATGCCGTTTCACAAATTGATCTTAGAACCAGCCACTTGAAGAGCTGCTCGCAGGATAGTAACCGCTGCTTGAGGAGCTTGCCGGCCAATAATAATTGCCACTGCTGCTGCTGGAAGCAGGAACACAGCAATAAGCTACTGTTCCACTGCTGCTTGAAGAAGCAGGCCAATATGAGCCGCTGCTGCTGCTGGAAGCAGGAACACAGCAATAAGCTACTGTTCCACTGCTGCTTGAGGAGCTTGCCGGCCAATAATAGCCACTACTTGATGAACTGGCTGTATAGTTTCCGCTGCTACTGCTGGATGACGCGTTGCCCCATGAAGAATATGGAGCCCACGCATAGAATCCAAAGCCGTATGAAGCGAACAACATAACCATACCTACAACCGCGAGCGTCACTGCAAATCTTCTCATTGAAATCGTTACCTCCTCATTAAACGAGAATAAATTCGCTGTTCTCTAACCGAAAACAGTTGCTCCCTATAGAAAAACCAAAAAACGTTTGTTAATCGGTACCATGTTTACTGGGTGTTGTCAATCTTTTTCTAAGTTATCACCTGATACCGATAAAGCATGAGTCCCATCTCTAAAGTCCACACTTGACTCACCCCTTTTCTCTGCTACAATTCCCTTGATTGTATTTTTTGTCAAGGAATTTTTGATATGAATATTTTAAAAATTAATTTCAATGGCATAATGATACTAGTTAACGTTTACTATTCACGATATATTACTTCAAGTATCGCTAAAACATATCATCTCGCCAAAAGAAATAACATTATTGTTCATGATCATAAGGGGATCAGCGAGAAGCTTTTTTCCGCTAATCAAGGTCCCATCAACCAAACTAAACTCGAACGGATCGTTATTGCTCCGATTGTCGTTGCTCTAGTGGCCGCGCTAATGTCTCTACCTTCCCGAAATTTGACGTGCCACGCGAGTCAAAGCTCTCACGTTGGCACAGAAAAAAAACAAGCAAATATTTTGGCTATGAAAACCACACCACCAACCTATCTGATAGGACCGGGTTCCGGTTCAGCCTCCAATCAACACCAACCCTACAACACCCTGTTCGCCCAGAACACTTCTGATACATCTAAGAATTCCAACACGGGCAACAACACCCATACATCCGAGTCTCCTTCTGAAAAAATTAGAAAGGCAGGAGAACTTGTCCTTTCCGGGGATTCTGTAAGGGCTGCTGAAATACTCCGGCAGACGTTGAAGGACTGTCAGGGAGGACAGGGAGAGAGCCGTGACTGTGCTGACTGGCTGAGATCTTTGCAGGGCCTAAATGTATTGTTCGAATCCCCAAAGAAGCAAATTACACATACCAATTCAGTCAGCATGAAATTGGTGAGGATACCGGCCATGGAATACATGATGGGGAGTCCTAAACAAGAGTTGGACTGGCTGAGGCTTACCTTCCGCAGGACATGGAGAGAAGGCCATAAACAATGGTTTCAGGATGAGACACCGTTGCATCCTGTTCGTATAACTCGACCGTTCTATCTGGGCGCGTATGAGGTAACCATCCGCCAGTTCAGGGATTTTATAAACGAGACCAAATATAAAACTGACGCGGAAAAGGGCGACGGGGGGATGATATTTAGCAACAAAGAAGAACGATGGGTACCACAGAAGAACATGAAGTGGGATTTGGTCCCCTGGAAGTTGGCTGATGATCAACCAGTGGTTTTTGTTTCGTGGAACGACGCTCAGGCTTTCTGCAAATGGTTGAGTCGTAAGGAAAAACGAAATTATAGGTTACCGACGGAAGCTGAGTGGGAAATGGCGTGTCGCGGAGGCGCTGTCTGGGCACGATATCCATGGGGGAATAAACTCCCTGGAGACAAAGACACAAATTTCGGGGATGGTAACTCAAAATTGCCCGACAGTCTGACCACCGTCAATGATGGATATGAATATGTAGCTCCTGTAGGCAGCTATCCTCCCAATAGTTTTGGGCTCTATGATATTGAGGGCAACGTCATGGAGTGGGTACAGGATTATTATGATCGAAATTACTTTGAAACCTCGGCTATTGAGGATCCAAAGGGGCCCCCAACGGGAACATCGCGAGTTAACAAGGGTGGAAATTGGTTCGCTAGCCCAGCCGACTGCAGATGCGCTTTCAGAGGTTTTTCAGGCGACACAATGAGTTTCTGGAACCTTGGTTTTCGCGTGGTAATGGAAGATGATGCGGAGGACTTGGACACGAAAACCGCTAGGAAAAGTTCTTCTGATGGTGGCTCATCCTATGAATCCACATCGAACTCCACGCTGCCGCCTAGCGAGGAAGATGGGATCAGGCTTTTCCGTCAGGCCATGTTCGCCGCGCAGCAACAGCAGTGGGACAACGCAATTGAGGACCTTGAAAAAGCGTTGAAGCTTTACGAACAGCGGGAAGATCCAAAATGGGTAGCCCGCGTGAAAGCGACCCTTGCCGGAATATACGCGGAAAGAAACCGGACCTTTAAGAGTAAGGAGCTTTACACTCAAGCCTTGTCGGAATTCCGAAAAATGGGAGACACCATTAATGCGCGAATAATTCTTGCTCGTTTACAAGAATTAGAAACATCTCCCGGTGTAAAAGTGGTCGAAGTTCAAAAGGGAAGTATTGCGGACCGTGTTGGAATAATCCCCGGTGATGTATTGGTTGAATACGCCGGTGAGACAGGACTGAGAGTGACAAGCCTCAAGAAATTGGTTGAGGAATACACGAGGACTCCTCAAGTAACATTAAGTATTATGAACAATAATGAAATAACTACAACAGTCGTGTCCGGCGGACCACTCGGTGTAGCGCTCGAAGACATCAAGCGTCCTCCGCGCCCAAACAGACCGCCGGAACCGGATAATCAAAGAGAAAGAAGAAATGTGAGACCGCGCCGGGATAGAAGATAATTTCAGCGTGGCCAAAAAGAAACGGCTTTGTAACGAGGCCTAATTTTTCCTATTGGAAAGGACTTTATTAATAAGAGAACTTGTCGAAACATCGCCCACAAGCTGTACAAATTGAACTTTACCCCCCCGCTCGTTTACAATGTCTTCCCCGACAACTTTTTTCCCTTTCCAATCTTCTCCTTTTACCAGGATATCCGGTTTAATTTCTTTTATAAGGTTATAAGGAGTGTCTTCATCAAAAGACACAACATAATCTACACAATTTAAGGCTGAAACTAGTTCCAGCCTATCTTTTTCATCCACAATCGGTCTTCCTGAGCCTTTTATTTTTTGAACTGATTCATCAGAGTTGACAGCTACAATTAAAATGTCTCCCAAAGCGGATGCCTTGCGGAGAAGTTCAAGATGTCCCACATGGAACAGATCAAAACAGCCGTTAGTGAAAACTATGAATTGGCCCTGCAGTCTATGATTTCTGATAACCCTACCTAGCTCGTCCCGAGTGATAACCTTTCGACCCTGCGGCCAATTCTTGAGAGAGTTTAGCATTTCGTCAAGGGTTACAGAGGCCGCCCCGAAGCGCGCGACAACCAGTGAAGCCGCCAGGTTTGCCATTTGCGCGGCTTCTTCGATAGAAAGCCCACTCGCCACTGCGAGAGCAAGGGTAGCGATCACCGTATCTCCAGCTCCAGTAACATCAACAATTTCAACAGGTTTTACCAGGAAATCCTGAATTTTGGTTCTGGTTACCAGAGTAATTCCGTCTTTTCCGCGAGTTACAATTATTCCTTCAGCTTGCGTTTGTTCGAGCAAAATTCGGCCAGCTTTTTCAAGTGTTTCCTTGTTCTTTATTTCTATACCGGAAGCCAGAGAAGCTTCACGTACATTCGGAGTTATATAAGTCGCGCCACGATATCGACTAAAATCCATACCTTTAGGATCTACAAGAGAAGGGACTCCTTCTGATCGGGCTGTCGCAAATAACCCATTCAAAATAGTGTTTGATAGGAACCCCTTACCATAGTCGGATACTATTACGGCCTTCACTTGAGGAGTCACTGACCTTATGTCATCTAGAACTTTTTTTTCGAGGTCAAAGGGTATATCGCCAACGTACTCCTCATCAATCCGAACTATCTGCTGGTTTCGAGCTACAACTCTAGTCTTTATTGTTGTAGGTCTCGATCTCTCAGATCTTAACCAGAAAGTATCCACTCCAATTTCAGAGCAGTGCCGTTTGAACCATTCTCCAGCCGCGTCTCCGCCGATCGTAGCGAACAAGGCTACGGCGCCTCCCATGGAAACGACATTTCTGACGACGTTTCCCGCCCCTCCAAGACGCCTGTGTCGATCCTTTGCCAATAAGACGGGTACTGGCGATTCAGGGGAAATTCTTTCAACGTCACCTATTACGTATTCATCAACCATTACATCCCCAGCGACGAGAACAGGCGCTGGTTTCATTCTGGATATCAAATTCTCGTTCAAATCTTAGCCTCCCATCTTCAAATCTCCACTTAGCTCAAGGAGCCATACGACGGTAGTATAGAATCTCAGGGGTTCATACAACAACATATTTGATTGTTGATTGTTTGGAAAATACTTGGGTAGTTGTTACAATGATGAATTATACTCGGGATAAAAAGATTGACCGGTTTTAATTTGGATTTTGGGGAAGGTCATGAACAAGGTTCTTTCAATAGCTGGTTCGGATTCAGGGGGCGGGGCAGGCATACAGGCCGATCTCAAAACCATTTTATCTCTTGGTGGTTACGGCATGAGCGTGATCACGGCCTTGACCGCTCAGAATACCTTGGGCGTGCAAGGGATAAAACTCGTAGAGCCGGATTTTGTAGCCAAGCAGATCGATGTTGTTCTTAGTGATATAGGGGCCGATTGCGTAAAAACCGGTATGCTGGGCAATGGAGAAATAGTTGCAGTTGTGGCTGATCAGCTAACAAGATATAGAATTGAGAAGTTAGTTGTTGATCCTGTCATTTTGTCGAAAACAGGTTCCATACTTTTAGACGAGTCAGGCAGAAAAACTATGGTCGAAAAGCTGTTTCCTATTTGTTACCTACTGACCCCCAACATTCCTGAGGCTGAGATCTTTTTTGGACGGAAAATTAATGACGTTCCCGACATGAAGAAGGCTGCGAAAAAATTACAAAAGATGGGGCCGAGATACGTTTTGATAAAAGGGGGACATTTGAAGGACACTCCTGTAGACGTGCTCCATGACGGATTACAGGACTATGAATTTCAAACACAACGTGTTCGGACCCGTCACACTCACGGGACGGGTTGCACCTTGTCTGCTGCTATCTCGACCCTGCTGGCCGGTGGAATGCCGGTGATGGAGTCCATTGACAAGGCGAAAAGGCACTTGTATCGAGCCTTGAGATTTTCTTTGGGTATCGGTAAAGGAATAGGGCCTCTAAATCATTACGCGTCTATCGCTCGGGAGATTGCCAGGACCCAGGTTATAGAAGAACTCGACAAAGCTCTGGAGAGGTTGAAACGCCTGAACATAGGGCATCTGATTCCGGAGGTTCAATCGAATTTAGCCTATGCTATCCCATACGCTGAAACAGTTAACGACGTAGCGTCATTCCCGGGTCGTATAATTAGACTGGTGAATACAATCGAAACATTGCGAGGCGCGAAATTCGGCGCGTCCCGTCAGATCCATCACCTGGTTCTAGCTGCAATGGACTATGATCCCCACAGGCGCGCTGCCATGAATATTGTTTATTCCGACACATTGGTTAAGAGGATACGTACCCTCGGATTTTCAGTTGCCGAGTTCGACAGAAACAGGACCCCGCCGGACCTTGAAAAAGAAGAGGGCAGCACTTTAGCATGGGGGGTCCAAGATGTTATGGAGGAACTTGGTAGAGTGCCGGACGCAATATTCGACAGGGGATCAATGGGCAAGGTCCCTTTGATAAGACTATTCGGCAAGGATCCTTCGTCCATAGTTGATCTCATAGCGAGATTGTGAGCCGCTGTAGAGAACACTGTCCATGCAGCGCGATAAGTTTTGTTTAATGGCAAATGGCTCCTTCGATTTGCCTAAGACACTAAAACGGCTTATTTTTAAACAACCCCGAGGCTAGTCAAAGGCCGGCCTCCTTTTATTGAACTCATGGTCTAAAGTATGCGCCGAAATCTTGTTGATCATCACGGTCGAATAATTGATTACTTACGTATCTCAATTACTGACCTATGCAATTTTAGATGCGTTTATTGTAGGCCTCCACAAGGCGTGAAACTGGTTCCTCACTCGGATATCCTCAGATATGAAGAGATTTTGAGGATTGCGTCAGCAGCCGGCAATTTAGGAATTCGTAAAGTCCGCGTCACTGGCGGTGAACCACTGGTCAGGCGAGGTGTCCTGGATTTTATTTCGAGATTAACCTCTGAGATCGGATTTGAAGACGTAGCGTTAACCACTAACGGCTCGAGGTTGTCTGAAATGGCCATGGGTCTAAGTCAGGCTGGACTGAGAAGGGTCAACATCAGTTTGGACACTCTTAGGCGAGACAGCTTCGTGGCGATAACGGGCACCGACGAGCTGGAAAAGGTATTGAGAGGAATTGATTCCTGTTTTGAAGTGGGCTTTGATCCTATTAAGCTTAACGTAGTGCTACTCAAGGGGGTGAATGAAGCGGATATTCCGGAATTTGCCAAGCTAACCTTGTCAAAACCCATTGATGTGAGATTCATAGAAAGGATGCCTTTTGGCGTGGATATGCCTCCGGCCGATTCCCCGGACTCTTTTAGCGCATTAGATGCGATCAAGATTGTTGAGCGGGCTTTTGGAAACTTGACCCCGACAGAGCGGTCTCGACAGGATGGTCCGGCCAGGATGTACAAAATCGACGGAGCGCAAGGAAGAATTGGTGTAATTGATCCAGTAACCGGGCACTTTTGCGCAACCTGCAATCGATTGAGGTTGACGGCTCGAGGCTCCTTACGTCCATGTTTATTGAGCCCCACGGAAATTGACATGAAATCGTTCTTAAGGGCCTTGCCGGATGATGAACAAATCGAAATGTACATCAGAACAGCGGTCTTGGCTAAACCAGCCAGCCGTTTTTCCAGCATTAAGAAGATCAACATTGGAATGAATTCCATAGGTGGTTAAATCTCAAAATTGCGGTTTCTTAGTTGATAGTCTTTTCAATGGCTGAAAATATCCATAAAATGCAACTCTCAATTATAATTGTGAACAGAAACACTTCTGATCTATTAATTGGGTGTCTCAGCAAAATTTTTGAATCAGAACTTGACAACAGGCCTCAAGTCATTGTTATCGACAATGGTTCAACAGACGGCTCGATTGCTGTGATCCGGGATCTTTTTCCAGAGGTTATCGCTTTTGAGGCCGGTAAAAATCTTGGGTTCGCCGCCGCAAACAATCTTGGCTTTACCATGAGTAGCGCAGAGTTTGTTTTATTGATAAACACGGACGCTCTTCTTGAAAAAGACTGTGTGTCGAAGATGCTTGATCTGGCGAGGTCTGACGATCGAATAGCGCTTATCGGGCCGCAACTACTCAACAGAGATGGCACTAATCAAACATCTTACGAGGCTACCCCGACTCTGTTAACAGAAACAACCAGTCGTAGTCTGCTAAAGCGGTTGTTTCCAAAACGTTACCCAGGCAAGCATGAGCGCCTGTGTGGGCCAACGGATGTTGAAACGCTGATCGGCGCGGTTATGCTTATAAGACGGAAAGCGTTTGATCAGGCAGGGGGGTTTGATCCCAGATATTTTTTCTTTTTTGAGGAGACGGACCTTGCTGTGAGGTTTCGTCTGGCAGGTTGGAGGGTGGTCCACGAACCTACCGCTAGGGCAACGCATCTTCAGGGAGGGTCCGCCAAATCATCCCGGGCTGCAGCGCGTATAGAATTCTATCGTTCCCGTTACATTTTTTTTGACAAGCTTTATGGTCCCGTCTCTAAGAATCTTCTCAAGACCGTCGTGATGTTCAATTTGGGCCTAAATGTAATAATTTATGGGACGATAAATTTTGTCACACTAGGTTTTTCGAAAGAAATACGGGAAAAGCTCGAAGTGTGGAGCGCTCTCTGGATGTGGCATCTTAGGGGATGCCCAGACGGTTATGGACTTCCTCGTAACTGATCAGGAGAAATCAGGAGCGCTCAACTCGATTTGAAGTATGGGAGTATCAAGAAAAGGTCTGTCTCCATTTTGCATATCTGGATAAGGCCCCAAGACCCGCTACAGCCCTTTCCGGACTCGGTAATACAGTCATGCCCCGATCCTGTAATTCTCGAACAAACAATTCAGACCGATCACAAAATGTACCACCAACAACCGGTTTCCCGAATTCCAGAGATAAGTTAGCTGCCGCAACGCTTTGTTCTTTAACGAAGTCGGCTACGATTTTTTTGGCCTGTTCCAGGTTTTGTCCGGATCCCAACACTCCCGTCATGACACGTTGGTGAGGCATCAGACAGTAAAGGAATAGCGAGTCTATATGGTCATCTTTGAGGAGTATTCGTGGGAGAGTTGCCATGTAATCACTCAAATTCTTCGCAAATGTCAAATCTACCGGGTTCTTGACACTAGCGGTATGCGGAAGCATTGGTGCTAGAGCTTCTAATGTCACGGGTGTCAAGTCAGCCAATTCCAGGCCGGCTCTTTCTGCGCTATCTGCCGCAGCGGCCCCAGGTCCTCCTGAGTGTGTCAGGATTCCCAAGCGGTTACCACGGGGCAGCGGTTGAGTTCCAAGCACATAACAGAAATCGAAGAGTTCTTCTATTGAGCGCGCTCGAATAATTCCACACTGATGGAATATTCCATCATAAAGTCGATCAGGACCCGCCATTGCCCCAGTGTGAGATAATCCCGCTCGTCTGCCTGCCTCAGATCCGCCTATATAGAAGGCCACGATCGGCTTGATTTTCGACACTTCGCGAGCGACCCGCACAAAATGCGCGCCTCGTTTGATTCCTTCGATGTAAAGCGCTATTACTTTTGTCCTTGGACAGAAGGCCAAGTATTCAAGACAGTCGGATAAGTCGACCATAGCTTCATTGCCGAGACTGAATGCCTGACTGAACCCTAGGCCGAATTTTGTGAGGTGACCAAACATTTGGGTTATAAAGCTTCCACTTTCAGAAGCCATACCAACAAAACCAGGGGAGGCGTCATACGGATTGAAGGTGGTGTTGAGCTTGAAATACGAATTGACGACACCTATACAGTTCGGGCCTATAAATTTAATTCCATATTTCTCAGCTATATCTACGATCTTTTTTTGGAGTTCTTTCCCTTCCGATCCCTCTTTTTCAGAAAAACCCGCTGAAACAATTATTGCTCTGGTAACACCGGCTTCTCCACATTCTTGAAGAACCTCGGCCACTACAGATGTAGGGATCACAAGTATTGCCAGGTCTACTTTTTCAGGCACATCTCCGATTCTGGAATAAGCCTTTAATCCTTTGATCTCTTTGTCTGTCGGGTGGATCGGGTATACTTGACCTTCATATCCCAGCATCAGCAGACTTCCCAACTGAATGCTTCCCATTGACAGGGAGTTGCTTGACGCGCCCCAAAACGCAATACTTTTCGGATGCATTATCTTGTACAAGGGATGATTTTCGAAATCCTTCATCAATTGCTCCTTGAAAATACAATAATTTCGTAAGGTTTGGACTGGGATTCTTCCATCATTTCAAGTTAGTCATTTTGAGAAGGACCTGACTCATCTCGCTTGGTCGCGTTTCCCTTTGAAAAAAGGGTTGTGAGAAACTTCGTCAACCACCACGCGGAAAAACCCAACATACTTGATATCATGGCCGTTGGTCCCAAAATCAGAAAACCCCAGAAAATTTGATAGCCTTGGCCGGTAGAATTTTCAGAAACTAGGCTGGACATGGCCGCAATGAATGAAACTATCGCTACCATTGCGCCAACCATCGTAGAAACCGAAAGGTCATTTCTCATAAATAGTATGTTAACATTTTTTGATGAGAAAGTAACAATTTTGTCAGACTCATGAATTAACTAAAATGTCATAAACAATAATGATCACAATATGATAAGTAGGTAATATGATTGATTGTGGAGTCAATTGTGAAGTTCTGTCGGCAGTGAAGAAGCCGGCGCGCTACATTGGTGGAGAAATTAACGCTGTAATGAAGAATCCGGATCGGGCCCAAATCAGGATTGCCCTGGCTTTTCCCGATGTATACGAAGTGGGGATGTCTCATCTTGGGCTAAAGATCCTTTACCACATTCTTAATGCTCAAGAAGATATTTACGCAGAAAGGGTTTTTGCCCCGTGGCCCGACATGGAACACGAGATGCGAAAAAGAGGTATACCTCTGTTGACGTTGGAGACGAATCACGAAGTCCGGAAAATGGACATAGTCGGATTTTCCTTACAATACGAGCTATGTGCGTCCATCACATTACAAATGCTGGATCTAGCCGGCATACCACTTCGATCCGGCGATAGAGGAGACAGTGACCCCTTGATCATAGCCGGCGGGCCGGTGTGTTTCAATCCAATGCCTTTGTCGGATTTTTTTGACGCGTTTCTGATAGGAGACGGAGAGGAAGCGATTTTGGAAATAGCAAATATATGTAAGTCATGGAAAATCGAAGGGGGCGACAGGATAGATTTACTAAGAGAACTCAAGAAGATACAAGGTGTATTTGTGCCTTCCCTTCACAAGGATGGGGAGATGGTGTTTAGAAGAGTAGTTTCGGATTTGGATAAAACTGACTTTCCCCGAGAGATGGTTGTGCCTTTCTGCGATATCACCCATGACAGGGTTGGATTGGAAATTGCTCGCGGTTGCACACGTGGCTGCCGTTTCTGTCAGGCCGGGATGGTTTACCGACCAGTTCGAGAGCGTAAAGCGGAAAATCTCCTAAATATTAGTCATGACCTACTGAAATCCACGGGCTGGGACGAAATTGGATTGTTGTCACTGTCATCCGGAGATTATTCTTCAATCGGTTTTTTGGTGAAGGGACTAACCCGCGAGTTCTCGACTCAAAAGGTAGCTATTTCACTCCCATCTCTTAGAACCGATACATTTGATTCTGAACTGGCAACAGAAATACGAAAAGTAAGGAAAACCGGTTTCACTCTTGCGCCCGAGGCTGGTACTGAACGACTTCGTAGAGTCATAAACAAAGGTAATTCGGAAGAAGATTTGAAAAATGCCGTTGTGTCAGCTTTCAGAGAGGGTTGGAAAGCGGTTAAGTTATATTTCATGGTAGGACTACCAACAGAAACCGAAGAAGATCTAAAAGGGATCGTGGATCTAATTTTCAAAACCGCTCGTTGGGGGAGAGCAGGACAGATAAGGGTTTCAATTTCCACGTTTGTGCCAAAATCACACACCCCATTTCAGTGGGCCGCGCAAATCTCACTCGAAGAAACTTCAAGGCGTCAGGCTCTTGTTAGAAACCTCATGGGAAAGAAATCCGTTACTCTCAAATTTCATAACCCAAAAGTCAGTTTTCTCGAGGGTGTCCTGGCACGAGGTAACAGCGACCTAAGTCCGGTTATTGAAGGGGCTTTCAAGAGAGGGGCCAGATTCGATGGATGGGACGAGCAACTGAATTTTCAATTGTGGATGGATTCATTCGAGGAGTTCGGCGTAGATCCCAACCACTTTTTGGAAGAAAGACCCACAAATGAGCCCCTGCCATGGGAATTCATTCAGACTGGAATAGAGAAATCATATCTGTTGGATGAATTGAGTAGGGCCTTTTGTGGAGAACTAACATCCGATTGTCGATCCGGAAATTGTTCCGGCTGTGGTGTTTGTGATTTTGAGAATATATCTCCTTTAATTCAAAAACCTTCAATAGAGAAAACGTCGATCGAACACGAACCATCTCGAGAAACGGAAACCGACCCCAAGGTCAGAAGGTTCAGAGTTTGCTATGCGAAATCCGGTCCCATGAAGTTTCTTGGGCATCACGATGTCGTTAGATGTTTTGAAAGGGCGTTTCGTCGGGCTGGTCTCAAACTCGATTATTCCTGCGGATTCCATCCTCACGCGAAACTGCGATTTTCGCCACCCGTGGCAGTAGGTGTGGAAAGTTTCTCAGAATATCTGGACTTCGATCTAAAGAATTGCCCTTTAAAAGTGGAGGAAATTCTTGCTTCTCTCGAAAAAACCCTCCCAAGAGGCATGAAACCATTGGAAGGATGCGAAACTTCATTGAATGAGGTCCCTTTGTCTGCTAAAATTCAGACGGTAGTCTACGAAATACTTTTCACTGACGCTTTCAATAAAAAACATGTAAAAGATAAATTAGGTGAATTTTTTGAAAAGGAAAGTTTGATCATAACCTTTGGTCCTGAAAGAAAAAGAAAAGTTCGGGACCTTAAGCAATACATTTCCTCGATTTTTCTCTCGGACCAAACTCTCACGATGAAAATTAAGATGGCTCCGTCCGGATCGGTCAATCCTTATCAAGCCGTCGGAGCGATTCTGGGATTGCCTGATGAAGATACGAGGTCATTAAGAATAACAAAGAAATTAGTCGAATATGAATCGTGATCCATTTTAGGTGAAGGGAACCGGTATGGGGAACGAAATAGTAATGAATGTTACGGATCGGGAGACTCGGCTTGCGCTTATAGAGGATGGCCAGGTTGCGGAAATCCACCTAGAACGTAGGGGCGAGAGAGGAATAGTAGGTAACATTTACAAAGGTCGGGTCATTAAAGTGTTACCTGGAATGCAGGCTGCATTCGTGGATATTGGTTTACCACGGGCTGCTTTCTTGTATGTTGGGGATGTTCACCATCATCCGCAGGACCTGGGTCTGGTGGTGCATGAAGAGAGAGAAGAAGAGCCTGAAAAACAAGATAATATGTCGTTAGGAGAAGGACTGGGTGAAGGTCTCGAATTCACTACTCCAATAGAGGAGCTTATCAATGAAGGAGAGGACATCCTGGTTCAGATTTCCAAGGAGCCATTGGGAAGTAAAGGCGCTCGAGTAACTTCACACATTTCCATCCCTGGAAGACACCTCGTATTTATGCCGACCGTTGATCACATAGGGATTTCTCGTCGAATCGAAAATGAGGCTGAAAGGCAAAGACTCAAAGATATCATTGTCAACATTAAACCACCCTCGTGTGGGCTAATCGTACGAACGGTTAGTGAGCATGAAAACGAGGACAAACTGAAGGACGACCTTACCTTTCTCGAAGGAACATGGCAGCAGATTGTCGAAAAAGAGAAACAGGCCCCAGCGCCATCGTTGATATATGAGGACCTGGATCTTTGCCTACGGGGAGTCCGCGATCTTTTCACTGAAAATGTGACAAGACTTGTGGTTGATTCGGCTGAAACGAGCCAGAGAATCCTTGATTTTATGGACACGTTTATGCCGTCTCTGAAGCCGTGCGTAGAGCCTTATGACGGAGAAGAGCCAATCTTTGATCATTTCGGAATTGAGATGGAGCTAAACAAGGCACTCGGTAGAAAGGTCTGGTTGAAATCCGGGGGATACATCAACATAGATTTTACAGAAGCTTTAGTCGCTATCGATGTGAATACAGGAAGATTCGTCGGGAAACGTAATTTACAGGAAACAATACTCAAAACCAATCTTGAAGCTGCGAAAGAAATAGCCTATCAACTTCGTTTACGAAATATAGGCGGAATTATTATCGTAGATTTTATAGACATGGATCGGCCGGCAGATCGTGAAAAGGTCACAAACGCGCTGCAAGAAGCTCTGAAAAAAGACAAACAAAAAACCAACATACTGAAGATTTCAGAACTCGGTTTGGTTCAAATGACCCGGAAGAGGACTCGTGAGAGTCTTACTAGAACACTCTGCGAACATTGTCCTTACTGTGAAGGCAAAGGTTTTCTCAAATCCCAGATGACCGTGTGTTATGAGATACTGAGAGCGATCGCACGGCAAATAGCTGATGGATGCTCTAATATTAAGGTTACCGCACATCCAGAGGTCGTGAAATTGCTTTTTGAGCAGGAAAGCGAAAAACTTGAAAATATACAAAAGAAACATCGAGCTACCGTACAGCTCAACCCTGACCCAAATCTACATCAAGAACAGTATGAGATTTCGAACGGCTGAGCCCTCGGCCCATCATTTTTTTTACAACTCAAACCAAATCCTCAAATAAAGGACGTTCGTTGAAAAGACCGAGCAAATGGAGATCTGCGGAAAAATGGTGGACAGGAGGGATAGTTCCCATTGATGTTGGACGATCCTTACGGATTGTGCCGTATTGGGAGAGTTGGCGTCCCAGATCTAATCGACACGACGTGATAATTGATCCTGGCGCTTCTTTTGGAGCCGGCGATCACCCCACAACAATAATAGCGTTAGAACTACTTGAAAAGACTGTAAACGACGAGTTCATTACTGATAAGACAATTTCACTATTGGACGTAGGGACCGGGACCGGCGTAATATCCTTAGCGGCTAGGGCTATAGGGTGCAATTTTGTGGTCGCCTGCGACTTGGACCCTTCAGCCATCTATTTAGTCCAACGAAATATACGACTCAATTCGACTATTCACCCTGAATTAAAGGAAAACGGGGTGAACCTTTATGTTGGACCGGTGCAGGTGGTAGGATCAGTCTTTGATATTGTTGTCGCAAATCTGGCAGCGCCTGTTTTGCTCAGACTGAAAAGAGATCTTGTCGCTTGTTCCGGATCTTATCTGATTCTGTCAGGAATACCGGACTCGATGTTCGATCTTGTCAAGAAGGAGTTTTCTTTAGCGTGCACCTGGTTGGAGCGGACAATTCGTTTAAGAGAGTGGAATGGGTTCATCTTTCGAACATCATGAAGGTAAAATCTAAAAGAAAAGGGAGATCACAAAAAGTGACCTCCCTTTATTGGAGTCTATTACTATTTCGTTATCAAGTTTAAAGGACTAAGCTTCGTCTTCCTCACTGTGCTGTTTGCCCATGCCTTTCAAACCGATTAAAGTCGTGCTTCCGCTGGACCAATATTCCAGTAGACTTTCGGAAACCATCCTATTCACAATGTTTTTTACTTCCCTCGGCTTCATGTCAGGGATGATAGCGTAAAAATCTTTGAGATAGAATTTAGACTTGGCCTTTGATTTGCCTTGCAACGTCTCAAGAATTAATTTTTTTGCTTCTTCCTCGGTCATGAAAAGCTCCTTTCCACCGACTAAAACTTAAACTGGGTAGACTGCCGCCACGTGGTATAAGCAAAACGATAATCATCAATCAGGTGGTGGGTGAATGGGATATTGGTTTTCTCAAAGAACCTTTCCCAACCGATTCTCTCCGCCCAGTCACCGAGCCTCTCATACTTACGGGCGTCTTTGGCGTAAACATCAAGGATGTTCTTGACCGCCGCGACTGTTGAAGGCCATCTCGGTGGCTCGTTCGGTATGAACGGAATAACGACCTTGGAGAATTTAGGCTTGCTGATTCGGTTGGACAATTTCCCACCGACCAAGATGGCGATTCCACTTCCAAGTTCATCGGCCAACGGCATTGCGGCGCACATGGTGTAGCAGTTTCCACAGAACATGCATCGTTCAGCGTTGACTTCCAACGACTTCTTCCCATCAGCGGTCTTTGCGGGCTTGATGGCGCCGGTAGGACATGCGGCGATAGCAAGAGGCAATTCGCAGAGTTTATCGATCCATTCTGCGTCAACCATAGGTGGTTTACGATGGATACCAAGGATGGCGATGTCAGAGCAATGGACTGCGCCACACATGTTGAGGCAGCAAGCAAGAGAGACTCGAACAGGGGCAGGTAATTTCATGCTGCCGAACTGGTCGTAAATACCATCCATGACGGCTTTCACGACACCGGAAGCGTCAATCGCCGGGGTGTGGCAGTGAGCCCAACCTTGGGTATGAACTATGTTGGTCACGCCCGCGCCGGTCCCACCGATGGGGAACTTGTTGGAACCGCCTGCGAACTTACGACTCTTAAGATCGACAATTAAGGGTTTGAGTTTGGATTCGTCTTCCAGTAGGAACTCAATGTTGTTTCTTGTAGTGAATCTTAAATACCCACCGCAGTATTTGTCGGCGATGTCGCAGATTTCTCTGATATGCTCGATACTCATTAAACGGCAGCCGCCTACGCGTACAGAGAAGATTTTGTCTCCTGATTCGGCTACGTGAACGAGCACGCCGGGTTGTGTAATCTCATGATACAGCCATTTGCCCTTGTTCTTCTTAATGACAGGTGGCAAAAACTCCCCATAATGTCTGGGCCCAATATCAGTAATTCTATCTTTCAACGGTTCGCTGGGATCGTATGGCATCTTGTTGACCTCCCTTTACCTCTGATGTTTCGCTCGGAAAGCGTCGATGTCTCGGGTCCATCCACCCTCAACTTCTTCCTCTTTCCAGAAAATGTACGGATTGGATCTCGGCTCATCAACCATTCTTGGATCAGGACCCAACTCGATAACTCTTAGAAATTCCTGGAAGGATTTCCTTTGAATCAGCTCGCCGAGACGTTCACGGTTTTTGCCTTCTTCCATCCACCAATCCCAAACTTTCTCTATAAGCTCTTTCAGTTCAGAGAAGGGGGACTCCATCGGCAAGAAGGGGACCGTCAGAGTGGACATCTGAGCGCCTTCCAAAATCGGGGCTTTTGCGCCGAAGAGTACGGACGCGCCGGTCTCCAAACCTTTTCTGAGGGCGCGTGGCATAACATTCAGACAATGCATGCAGCGGACACATTCCTTGTTGTTGATTTCGAGCTTGGAACCGTCCCAACACATACAGCCCGTGGGGCAAAGGTCAATAACCTCTTTTTGAATGTCGAATTTTCCCCAATCTCTACCTGAATATGCCCCTGCGTTAGGGGCGAATTCTCCGCCCACATACGCCTTCACGGCAGCCTGATCTATACGGATATCATCTCTCCATGTCCCGATAACGGACATGTCGGAGCGGGCGATGGATGCCACGCAACCGTTGGGGCAGCCGTCAAACTTGAACTTGAACTTGTATGGGAAAGCCGGTCGATGGAGTTCATCCTGGTATTGATGAGTCATGTTATCGCAGGCTTCCTGGGTGTCATAGCAAGCGAATTCACACCGAGACTGACCCAAACAGGCCGAAGGAGTTCTCAGGTTTGATCCGGAGCCACCAAGGTCCTGATTCAATTCATGAGTCATTTCGAAGAATAGAGGCTCAAGATGATCCGTGGTTGTGCCTAAGAATACGATATCACCTGTGGATCCATGCATATTGGTGAGACCGCTACCATGACGTTCCCAAAGATCACATAGGCTTCTCAGATATTTTGCGGTATAAAATTTGCTAGATGGTTGATTAACCCGGACGGTGTGGAAATGGGCCACACCAGGGAACATCTTCGGTTGGTCGCAATAACGTCCAATGATGCCACCGCCGTAACCGAATACGCCAACGATACCACCATGTTTCCAGTGAGTGACCTTGTCATCATAAGATAATTCCATCACCCCTAACAAGTCTTCCGGAGCGTCTTTGAGAATTTGTTTTCCGTTTTCCACCTGCTGCTTGATATCAGACACAAAACTAGGCCACGGCCCCTTTTCTAATTCATCAAGCATAGGGGTATTGTGTTTTCCCATTAAAGGTTCCTCCTCTCTACTTAGGTCTTCTGCGATTCGAGTAATCGTGATCTATTCAAGTGACCAGAAATAAAACGCCGGTATACCCGACTGTTCAAGCTTCTTGAACTGATTAGAATTTAGTCAAACCGGCGAATTTATTGAGCATGAATGAAAAAGGCCACCGAATTGAAGATTCTTAAAAATTTAATTCAAAAGAGTTGCTCAAGTCAAGAAAAAAATCCAACAGTTTTGGTAAATAACATCTTCTCGGATTGGGTCCTATTTAGGTTCGTGACGCTGGCTTCAGGCAAATAGGTTTCCTGGTTGAAGGGTCAATAACAACTACCCTTGTATCTTAGATTATACCTTATTCTACAGGCAAATATCGCCAAATGGATTCACATTCGGTTTCATACGGATTAGTATGTCCTAATATTTAATATTGGGAGACCGACACCTTATACTTTGGAACACCAAAGTCAACGACGGTGATCTTCAGAAAAATGTCAGCTAAAATTCCAGACTTTCGTTTCTTGTATTCCTCTGATGATGGCAAAACCCGAGTTCTGAATTCGGCAGATCTGGAAACCCCTATTCTTATGTCCAGGGATGAGCCTAATCAAACCACGAGTCATTCTGTCACATATGGGGCATATATGGCGGCTATCAAGGTTTTCATTCTTGAGAATTTCGAGGAATTTAGAAATCTGGTTCTTGAGAGAATCGATAGTTCCGGAGAAATAGCACTAATAGACCTGGTGGCCGAAAAAAGGGGGGCTGATTATTATCCATCATCGGTTCGGGCGCATGCAGGCAATGACCAGATCTGGTTCGCAGCTAACGTAGCGTTAACTGAGCGGGGTTTATCAAGAATCAGGCAGGATTATGATCTGCTGAAGTTTCTAGGGAGCATGGGTAGCGAGAATTTTGTGCCTGAAGTCTTTTTCATCAATAAACCACCAGACCCAAGCGCCTCAATTATGGAGCTTCCCAATATAATTTTCTTAGCTGAGTGGTTTAGAGGATATCACGAATTCCATGTCTCAAGTTCGACGACCGAAAATCAATGTGTTTTCACTCTGTGGGATACTGACAATGGTTATTATGAGTTTTCTGAAACGCTCGCTGTCCAGGTAATTGAAAAGATTGCTTATATCCTGAGCTACTTCTTTGATCCGGCCGACTTTCGAGAGATCTACCCCTGGCACCACGCAGCCGGAGATTTTATTGCAAAGTTACATCCTGCTTCTGATGTAAAACTGATCACTGTAAGGCAGTACCAAAGTAGGGTCAGCTTTCCTGAAAACTCAACTGAAAATAGGAATGAAGCGCTATTGATTTTTTTCGCGAACCTGAGCGTTCGTGCTAGGGTTGACCGGATCAATGGTGTTGGAGAATTAGTATGGATGGACAAGAAATTTGTAAGGCCGGTCATTCATGGATTCCTTAAAGCCATGATGAGCAAAGAGCGCGAAAGAGACCATAACCAAAAATTCTCAGGTAGGTTTATAAAAATGCTTGGCAATCAAAGTATAGAAGAATGGGCCGGACTTTTCGTTCAAGTATTGGAATCGCATGATGAAAGGGCCCCGGATTTTCAAATAATCAAGGATCACTTGGTTGATCACATTTTTTATGTGTACCAGAATTGTCAATCCTTAACGTTCGTTGATGAAATCCACCTATGATGAAAACCCCAAATATTAAGCGATGAGCATTCCCAGTCTACTGATTGCTGCGCTCAACGGAGGTTCCGGTAAGACCCTCATATCTGTAGGGCTGACTGCTGCTTTACGCAACCGGGGCTTGATCCTTAGCGTTTTCAAGAAAGGACCGGATTACATAGACGCCGGATGGTTAAGCATTGCCGCCGGTCGACCGTGCCACAATCTTGACCAATATCTGTTCTCTCGGGAGATTATCCTGAGTTCATTCGCGAGACGATCCGTAAATACCGACATAGCTATTATCGAAGGAAATAGAGGCATCTTCGATGGGGTCGACAACCAGGGTTCATTCAGTAGTGCGGAACTATCGAAGCTTCTAAAAAGCCCCACAATGATGATCATCGATTGTGGAAAAATGACAGGAACAGCCGCCGCGCTGGTCAAAGGTTGCCAAGAATTTGACCCTGATCTCCATATTGCCGGTATTATTCTAAACAGAGTTAAAGGCGCAAGACATGAGCACGTAGTAATAGAGTCTATCAAAAGGATCAGTAATATTCCGGTGGTGGGGGTAGTGCCCGGAATGACATTGAAGAATTTTCCCCAGAGGCATCTTGGTCTGTTACCCATCCAGGAACACCCTGCGGCTATTGAATTTGTAGACGAGGCTCGGGAAATTGTGGAAAAAAGTGTAGATTTGAACGAAATCCAAAAAGCCGCAAAACTGGCGAAAGAAATCTATCCCGTTTCCCCGTCGGAACAAGAGAAAGAGCCACAGAGTGAACCAATTAATAGCAATCTCAGGATAGGAATTCTTCGCGACTCCGCCTTTCAGTTTTACTACCCTGAAAACATTGAAGCTCTAGTTTGTCGAGGTGCCCACATGATTGAAATAAACGCTCTTGAATCAAAATTACTTCCAGATGTAGACGCTTTGTACATAGGAGGAGGCTTTCCGGAGACAAACGCTGAGAGACTTGCAAACAATAGTTCATTTAGAGATTCCATAAGGTCGTTCGTTGAATCGGGTGGTCCTGTATACGCTGAATGTGGCGGTCTCATGTTCCTGGCCAGGAGTCTGGTCATTGATGACCGGATATTTCCAATGGTCGGTGTCTTTAATGCTCATTCGGTACTAAACAAAAGACCACAGGGGTTGGGATACGTTGAACTCAAAGCCCTGACGCCAAACCCATTTTTTAAGGCAGGCGAAGTGCTGCGAGGACATGAATTCCATTATTCAACCATGATACTAGATGAGCCTGAGCCGCATTCGTGGCCTTTCGATGTTTTGAGAGGGCACGGAATAGACGGCGCTCATGACGGTCTGTGCTTCAAGAATGCGCTTGGAATGTACGCGCATGTTCACACGTTGGGAGAGCCTCGATGGGCGGATTCGCTCGTTCGAAAGGCACAAGAGTTTCGAATAAATAAAATTGTTCAAGACGAAAACTTGTAAAATGCAAAAAATTCCCAGGTTAATGATTGGCGCGCTCAAAGGCGGCGCTGGTAAGACTTTACTTACGATCGGTATAGCTGCGGCATTTATGAACCGGGGCCTGTCTGTCGCGGTATTTAAAAAGGGGCCCGATTATATTGACGCCGGGTGGCTGGGTAAGGCCGCTCGGACTGAATGTCGGAATCTTGATTCATACCTGTTTGACGCGGACACACTGACGAGGTCCTTTTGCGCCGGGGCGATGAACCACGAGGTCTCTATGATTGAAGGAAACAGAGGGTTATTCGATGGCGTCAATGCCTCCGGTGAATATAGTTCCGCCGAGCTGGCCAAGCTTCTAAAAACCCCGGTAGTTTTAGTTGTTGACGCGTCAAAGATGACTCGTACCGCGGCGGCCCTGGTGCTAGGATGCAAAATGCTGGATCCTTCAGTCTCCATAAAAGCGGTAGTGTTGAACAGGGTCGCTGGTTCCCGTCACGAAAAGACCCTTCGAGAGTCTATTGAAGAATATTGTTCCATTCCGGTGATCGGATCGGTAAACAAACTATCGCTCGACAATTTTCCACAAAGACATCTTGGTCTTCTCCCATTGTATGAGCATTCCGGGGCGAACGATTTGATTCAACAGGCAGCGCACGTTGTCGAACAATCGCTGGACCTCGATAATTTGTTAAATCTCGCAAATTCGGCTGAGCCTTTCGATGATTGCCCGCCTAGGGATGAACATCAATCAAATAGAGATCATATGAGGCTTAAGATCGGCGTCCTGAGAGACTCTGCTTTTCAGTTTTATTATCCCGAGAATTTGGACGCATTAACCAGGACGGGAGCTGAGTTGGTCGAAATTACAGCCCTTGAAGCCCGCTCCATACCTGCCATGGACGCTCTCTACATTGGCGGCGGTTTTCCCGAGACACACGCGGAGCGTTTAGCTGAAAACACCATTTTCAAGAAATCCTTACTTGAGGCTGTGCAAAAAGGGCTGCCTGTTTACGCCGAATGCGGCGGATTAATGTATCTTGCGAGACAATTGACTATTGATGAGACTACGTATCCAATGGTGGGGGTTTTTGAAGTTGATACGGTTCTGGAAAGGAGACCACAAGGTCACGGTTATATGATGGTTGATGTGGTCGCTCAAAATCCGTTTTTTGCTGTCGGATCCATTCTCAAAGGTCATGAATTTCATTATTCGTATATTCGCTCCGACAAGGTCGAATCAAGCTCTTATGCGTTCAGGGTGACGCGGGGTCATGGAATAAATGGCGCTTACGATGGGATTTTTAGATACAATGCGCTAGGAACATATCTGCATTTACACGCGTTGGGCACGCCGCAGTGGTCAACCGCAATTTTGATCCAGGCCGCAAAATACCATAAGACTTGCTTAGCAAGGGAGAAAGACGACTAAATTTAGCCGAATTAATTATCTGCAAAAATTGCTGATGGGAAACAATTAAGTGTCGGACAATTCTAAAATTTCATTAAGAAACAAGATTAGAACCATCCTTGGTCCCGAAGGAATTATGGCCGAAGCGATTCCAGAGTATGAATTCCGAGAACAACAAATCATCATGGCAGAATCGGTTCTTTCCGCGCTGACGGAGGAAGATGCCTTGATTATTGAGGCGCCGACCGGGACGGGAAAAACTTTGGCCTATCTGGTAGCCGCCGCCTTGAGTCGAAAGAAAGTCGTGATCTCTACCGGCACAAAAAACCTTCAGGAGCAGCTTTTTTTCAAAGACATACCGTTTGTAAAAAACACCGTGTTTCCTGATTTAAAGGGCGCTCTTCTAAAAGGGCGAGGAAATTTTGTATGTCACCAGAGGTTCAAGAATTATTTGCGCCAACCCAGCTTCTATGAGCAATGGGAAGAGAAGCTTCTGGAACGGATAATCAAATGGTACCAGGTCACTGCTATTAAAGGAGATGGTGATCGAGCTGAAATAGAAACTCTTCCGGATGACAGCCTCCTGTGGTCCGAGATATGTTCTACCGCAGAAACATGTCTAGGACGAAACTGTTTGGATTTTGACCGATGTTTCGTGCAAAAAATGAGGTCTAAGGCGACCGATGTTGATCTGGTGGTCGTTAATCACAGTTTGCTGGCGTCTGATATGGCAGTTCGCGCAAGTGGACGAGGGGAAGTTATACCCCGCTTTGACGCGCTGATCGTCGACGAGGCCCATGGTTTTGAGGAAGCCGTGACTCAACATTTCGGGTTCCATTCAGGAGTTTATAAATTCAGAAAATTCGTTAGAGACTGCCGTTTCGGATTAGCGGAAGCAGGGGTGAATGATGATAAATTTGAGAAGGCCCTGCGAAAGACAGAGGAACAAGCAAAGACTCTATTCGGGATTTTCGAAGAGGCGCCACTTCAGAAAATAAAGATAGATCCAAATGACCGTCGGGTAATGGAAGCTCAAACAAATCTATCCCAAGTTCTCAGTAGTTTTCTTTCGATGATAGCTGGGATTGCAAAGGTTAACGAGGAACTAAAAAATACGGCTCAGCGCGCCCAGGACTTAATACTTGAAATAGAAACGATTTTTGGAGCTATTTCCGAGAACGATTATGCACGTTGGGTTGAAAAAAGAGATAGGGCGGTGACCGCTCACGCCTGTCCGATAGAGATAAGTCATGCTCTCCAAACAAGGCTTTACGAGAAAGTGCCTGCAGTAGTGTTTACATCTGCTACTTTGGCGACAAGCGGCTCTTTTAAATATTTTAAGTCGAGTGTGGGGCTTAACGGCAATCTCTCTCCTAAAGAAGAAATCCTGGATAGCCCCTTCGATTATAATAAACAAACTCTTTTCTACGTTCCTGAATCAATTCCTGAACCTAATTCAAATCAGTTTGTTGAGGTCATAACCGACAAAATAGGCGAGATCCTCTCTGTAACTGGAGGCCGGGCTTTTGTGCTGTTCACCTCCACAAGGAACATGGAAACTGTTTTTGAGAGGTTGAAGGGAACTTTGCCTTTTCCTCTCTTGCTTCAGGGCACGAAACCGAAAACAAGACTTATCGAAGAATTCAAAAGCAACAAAGGAGCAGTCCTTTTTGCAACCTCCTCCTTTTGGGAAGGGGTTGATGTTCAAGGGGAAGCGTTGTCATGTGTCATTATAGATCGTTTACCGTTTGCTCCCCCGGATGATCCGATCCTGTCCACACGAGTTGATCTATTGAGATCCGCCGGAAAGAATCCTTTTTTCCTCCTGCAGGTTCCAATGGCTGTTATTGCGCTGAAACAAGGGTTGGGAAGGTTAATAAGAGCGAGAAACGATAAGGGCGCTCTGTGCGTTATGGATACTCGGATTCTATCGAAAAACTACGGAAAATTTTTCTTCGAAAGTCTTCATAAAAGTCCGTTGACTCGATCGCTAAAAGCTCTAAAAGCCTTTTTCGAATCGAGAAATTAGAAACCCTCTTTCAAGCATTATTGGCTGCGTCATTCGACGGTTAACTCTAGAATTAGGCTTATCCTAAATTATTCTAAATGTTTGAAATAAAATTTAAACAGAAGTCTTTTGATGAACTCTTAATTGAAATTAAGGGAGATATTTCCATAGAAAACGCTGTTTCCGTCAATAAGGAATTATCAGGCATACTGGAATCTCAGCCTCTCAAAAACGTTGAAGTTGATCTCGGAGGTCTCCATTATTTGGATGGCGCAGGCATAGCCGTAATCCGAAATTTTGCCCGGAATTGCGCCAAACGTCAAAACATGGTCACTTTGTCGAACATTCCCAAGAGCGCAAAACGTTTTCTCGACGCGCCCCATATTGACATCGACAATAGCAAAAACATTCTCAAGGGAGTCGAGGGGGCGGATCTCGTCGTCCAGATAGTAGAGGGAATAGACCAACTAAGGCGCAACGCTTTCGACATCATAACTTTTATTGGAGGCATAGTTGACGCTTTTTGGTCGGGGTTCCGTCGTTCGATCTCAATAAAATGGGACGGATTCACAAAGCTTTTTGAAAGAGCAGGGGTAGACGCAGTTCCAATCGTGGTGGTCTTAAGTTTCCTCATGGGGGCCATACTAGCTTTTCAGGCGGCGATACAGTTGCGTAAGTTTGGAGCCAATATTTTCGTTGCAGACCTTGTGAGTGTTTCAATCTGTTTGGAGATGGGACCACTGCTGACTGCGCTCATAATATCAGGTCGTTCCGGCGCCGGTTACGCTGCCCACGTGGGCTCTATGCAAGTTTCGGAAGAAATTGACGCTTTACGGGTTTTGGGGATAGATCCGGTTTTATACCTCGTTTCTCCAAGGATTATAGCAGTGGCCCTTGCAGCCCCCTGTTTGACGGTAATTGCAGATGTTGTAGGTATAATAGGTGGGTGCGCGGTGGCTGGGTCCTCACTGGATATCACCCCCACTGCTTATTTCAATCAGGTTCAAAAGGTCCTGGAAATAAGTGATGTTATGAAGGGATTAATCAAGAGCCTTGTCTTTGGTGTTGAAATCGCGAGTATAGGTTGCTTTCGCGGTTTTCAAGTCAGAGGTGGAGCGGAAAGTGTTGGTTCTGCCACTACCTCTGCTGTTGTGACATGTATATTCGTTCTAACCGCAACTAATGCGCTATTTTCTGTTCTATTTTATTATTTTCCACGCATTTGGACTTTTTAGACGTCGAAACGACCCGAAGCCCAATTTGAAGAGTTCGCACAATTAATTGTTGTTACTTTTAAGGAATAGTATTGACCAAGAATCATTCAATTCCGGCGATTTCTGTAAGGAATGTCTCGGCCGGTTACGTAGGCGAAATAGTGATTCGCGATGTTTCTTTAGAGGTTGTGAAAGGTGAAGTCTTTGCTGTTATGGGCCGTTCCGGATGTGGGAAAACCACCCTTTTTAGAGCAATGGTGGGTCTGCTCAGACCATTTTCGGGTGAAATCTATTATGGCGATGAAAAGATGCAGCCGATATCGGAACGGCCACAATTACATATACTGAGAAAATTAGGGGTATTATTTCAGTCAGGCGCTCTCTTCAGCTCCATGACTGTAGCCGAAAATGTTGCGTTGCCGCTTCGCCAGTTCACTCCCTTACCTCAAAGTGTGATAGAAGAACTGGTCTGTTTGAAGTTGGAATTGGTCGGATTGCTGGATTCGGCAAGGAAATTACCCGTAGAGTTGAGTGGAGGTATGCAAAAAAGAGCCGCGCTAGCCAGAGCAATGGCGCTTGACCCGGAAATACTTTTTTTTGATGAGCCCTCTGCCGGCCTTGATCCGCTGACAAGCGCAGAACTTGACGAAACTATCCTAAGCATAAATTCGTCCATGGGAACTACAATTGTTGTCATAACACACGAACTCAGGAGCGTGTTTACTGTCGCCGACCGGGCAATTTTACTGGATCCGTCAGAAAAGACAATAATAGCTGAGGGCCCCCCGGAGGAACTACGAAAAAACACTTCAGATCCTCGAATAAGGGACTTTTTTCGAGGGCATGTCGACTAGAACCAACTTCTGAATTCTATCAACAACCCTTGAGGCGTTTTTGCATGACGAGAGTCGGAAAATTTCTTAAAAAGATAAACAGGAAGGATGCTGAAACAAATCCAATAGTGTGCTAATTAGCGTTAGACACAGTTTGATTTGTTCTTAACTATGAAGTCTTGGGGACTTGATTGCAGGCGGGAGAACAAGATGTATGAGCAGTCAACAAAATTTAAGATAGGCCTGTTTTTGATCGCAAGTTTGTTGTTGATTGTCTCCATACTAATCTGGCTGGGGGCTTCAAGATACTTTGAAGATTCACAAACCGTGGTGGCGTATTTCACCGAGAGTGTACAAGGTCTGGAGTCGGATAGTCCGGTCAAGTACAGGGGAGTTCCTGTCGGGCGGGTGAAGCAGATTCGAATGGCGCCTGACGGTAAGCTCATAGAGGTCGTCATGGGGCTTAATCGGAGCTTTCAGATTACTGATGACCTGGGAGTCAAGATTAATTTGCTCGGTCTGACAGGTCTAAAGTATTTGGAATTAGACACTTTCAAACCCGATCTTTATAGGGAACCAATCGAGTTGAATTTCCAGTCGCGTTACCGCGTCATACCGACGTATGCGTCAGACATCAAGGAGATTGGGGCAGCGTTGGAGAATGTATTTCAAAAACTGAGAGCGCTGGACATAGAGAGGATATCAAATCATTTCCTGCGGGTTTCCTCCAAGTTGGACAAAATTTTGGCGGACTCTAAGGTTGATTCGATGGGGGTTGACGCTGCCGAGGCTGTTCGGGAGATAAAGGAAGCCGCGAAAAAGATTAATGATGACCTCTCAAAGGCTCAAATCGGCAAGTCATTGGCCAAAACGATTGAAAAAACCAATGAATTCTTGCAAGCCGGCACGGAAACCGTACGGAGCGCAGACAGGATGATTCGACGTACCGATAATAATATTAGTCTATTAACGCAAAAATTGGACAGGAGCGCAGACAATCTAATTGATTTTACTAGAATGATAAAAAATAAACCGTCCAGCATAATTTTTGGCCCTGGGGAAAAAGCTGGCGAGAGCAGATAAAAAGGGGTTTTCTCTAATTTAGGATCAATCAAGTAGTTGTTCTATTTTAGTTGATCTTAGCCTATAAACATAACGTGATCGGGATTTGTTTAGCAGGTCAAAATTTTTTCTCGCTCGGCTAGCCTGGAGATTATGTTCCAAGTATGGTTAAAGCTGAAGTTAGTCTAAAACGAGATCAGATAACATTTTCCGCGCGAAAGAAAATACTAGATAGAATAATAGCTGTTTTATTATTGGCGTCTACCATTGCTTTTTGCGGTTGCGCGTTTTGGAACAAAGAAGCTGTTGTTTTTCACGCAATAAATTATCCTGCCCCGAAACCGCATAGGGAATCCCCAATCTCTGATACTATAATGGTATATCGTTTTTTAATGGATTCTTCCGTTGATACACATTATCTTCTGATTTCCGATTCAAAAACTAAAACAAAGGCTGTAAGTCACCACGCATGGGTTCAGGATCCATCTGAAATGGTTACCGAACTGGTCACTCGAGATATAGAATCTTCAGGATTGTTTCAAAAGGCCGTGGATCAGACAAGCAACGTGCCATATAGGTACGCGCTCGAGGGCACTATAAGAAAATTCGAGGGAGAGATTAATAACGGTAACGGTTCCAGTTTGATTGAATCAGAAGTTAAATTAATCGATTTTGAACCTGAATCCGTAGGGCAAAAAGAACTGATAAAGAAGGTCTACACGATAAAAACTCCGAGCACAGATACGAACCCGGAATCGTTGGTCAAAGCCCTAAACGCAGGTGTAAGAGAACTATCTGAAAAAATACGGAATGACGCAAAGCTGTCTCTGACCAAGGGTACATATTGATAATGTTTCGAGCCTACGGAATTCCCTTACTTTTTGTGATACGATTGAATTTAAGACCTGGAAGCGCTTGGTGATCGAGTTGAAAGCATTTTAATCGGGTTTCAAGTTTGAGCGAGAGGCTGAAAATGAAACGCATCCTTGTCGTTGATGATGAAATGCACATTTGTGAGTTGTATAGAATGGAACTCGAGGAAGAAGGGTATTCCGTAACCCTGGCTCACTCTGGAGCAGAAGCCCTACAGCAAGTGGATCGAAATCCGCCTGACCTGATAGTGTTGGACATACAAATGCCCGGAATGGACGGCATTGAAACACTAGAAAAGCTTCTGGGAAAAGACAAAGGGATCCCAATAATCCTCAACACAGCCTACAGCCATTACAAGGATGATTTCACAACATGGGGAGCAGACGCGTACGTTGTTAAGTCTTCCGACACATCGAAACTCAAAGCCGAAATCAAAAGGTTATTGTGCAAATGAACTTAAAGAACGAAATGCGGGGCACTCTATGCATATTGATGGCTGGTGGGAAAGGCGAACGTCTCTATCCTTTGACTAAAGCTAGAGCCAAACCCTCCGTCAGATTCGGAGGCATTTACAGGATAGTCGATTTTACGCTCTCAAATTGCCTGAATTCGGACATAAGAAGAATCTATGTTTTGACACAGTATCGTTCGCTTTCTTTGGATCGACATATCCGACTTGGATGGAACATTTTTAATCATGAGTTGGATGAATTTATTGAATGCGTACCGCCTCAACAGAGGAATGTTGACCGTTGGTACAGGGGAACGGCGGACAGCATCTATCAAAATATCTATATTCTTCAGAGAGAACGCCCGAAACGAGTTTTGATACTTTCCGGTGACCACGTATACAAGATGAATTACAATGATATGTTGGCCTTTCACATTGAAAAACAGGCTGATCTGACAGTTGCTGGAGTTGAAGCCCCGAAAGATGAAGCTAAGGGATTTGGGGTTATCGGTTGTGACGATGATTTTCGTATAGTTGACTGGGAAGAAAAGCCGGCCGAACCGAAAACTATTCCAGGCAAACCAGACAAGTCTTTTGTCTCAATGGGTGTCTACATTTTTGATACGGAAGCTCTAGTGAAGAATGTGATTGGGGATGCCAAGGACTCGAATTCTTCACATGATTTCGGCAAAGACATAGTCCATAAAATGATTAAGTCTAACAGAGTATATGTGCATAGTTTCAGAGAGGCCAACAAAGAATCCAACGCCTATTGGAGAGATATTGGAACTTTGGACGCGTACTGGCAGGCAAACATGGACCTATGTTCTGAAACCCCTCTATGCAACCTTTACGACCGGGATTGGCCTATCAGGACCTACCAGGAGCAGGTTCCGCCGGCAAAAATTGTCGCTTCTTATGGCTCTAACTGTTCTGTCTCAGGTGGTCTGGAAACTGTAAACTGCATAATTTCCGGGGGATGTGTGGTATCGGGAGCGAAAATTGTCCGATCGGTTCTTTCTCACAGTGTTGTGGTTGGTGAGGGCAGCGTAGTTGAAGATGCCGTGCTATTGGACGAATGCCGTATTGGTAAGAATGTCAAAGTAAAAAGAGCTATCATTGATCATGAGGTGAGTATTCCTGACGGAGTCACAATTGGTTACAACCAGGAAGACGATAAACGGCGTTTCACCATTTCACCCGGCGGTGTTGTAGTAGTCCCGAAAGGTATCAGTCTCAAGTAGTCTGGTCTATTAACCAAGGACTCAACGTGTACGCGTTCAATGATAAACGACAGTCAATAAAGGGCTGAGAAGGGTTACTGTATGCCTGAGTTATTTGTCCGGGGTCGGCGAATCGGACATGAATCCAACCCTGCGGACTTCGACGTCACCAAGACGGTCATATTGTTCGTTCATGGAACTGGCGGGGATAGAGATGACTGGCGTAGTCAACTTGACGATCTCTCTGTTCCTGGGTCTGTCATAGCCATGGAACTTCCGGGTCACGGCATATCAGACCCACCCGGCGAAACAACCGTTTCGGCCTATGCGGAATGGGTCAAAGGGTTTGTCGAGACACTTGGGCTAAAGAGAGTCGTACTTGTGGGCTGTTCGCTTGGTAGCGCTATCACACAGTGGATAGCCTTTGGCCACAAGCCCTGGTTATTTGGCGTCGGGCTAATTGGCTCGGGAGCCAGACTTCGGGTCCATCCTTTTATACTCGAAGGACTCATTAAAGAGCCTTCAAAAACATTGCAAACCTTGGCCGACTATTGTTTGTCAAATTCAAGTCCGGATCTATTAAGAAACACGATCAGAGAAAAATATGGAAAATCTGATCCAATGACTATTCATGGAGATCTTAGCGCGTGTGACAAATTTGATGTCATGAATCGACTTCAAGAAATTTGTGTCCCAACTCTCGTTGTAGTCGGTGCAGAAGATGCGCTTACACCGGTAAAATATTCCAAATACTTGAGCGAGAAAATAAAGCCATCAAGTTTGGTGACAATCCCAGGCGCAGGTCACCTTGTGATGATGGAAAAACCGGATGAGTTCAATGCGGCTATCCAAGAATTTGTGGATAGTCTCGAAAAATCGGTTTGATAATTAGTTTAGTTCGCTCCGAGATAAATGGAGCGTGTCAAGGGAGGCTAGGCGCAATCTGAACAGTGAGAGGGGATTTCCCCTCCAAATTCTACTCGATTTCGTCCTGAATTTTTTGCCTTGTAAAGCGATTCATCAGCCCGGCCAATAATAATGTCAGTGTTTTGACAATCTTTTCCGTTTACCACGACCAAGCCAAAACTCAGAGTTACGGGGAAAGTTCCTTCAGCGTTACTAATAGGGTTTTTCTCAAATGTTGATCTTAATCGTTCAGCGATATTCAGGGCGTTGGTGGTACTGCAACTCGGCATGACCATGAGGAATTCTTCGCCACCATACCGTCCAACAGAATCATAAGGTCTTAGCGATGAGACAATTCTACCGGCAGTTTGTCTTAACACTTCATCGCCTGCAAGATGACCATAAGTATCGTTAATTTTCTTGAAGTGATCCACGTCCGCCATGATGACCGCAATTGACAAATGTTCACGATCTGATCTTGACAATTCCTTCTGAAGAATCCCAAGTATTGCGTATCTATTCCAAAGGCCTGTAAGGGAGTCATGAGTGGCCTGAAACTCGGAAGCCCTCAAAGCCGCCAATAGTTCTTCCTGGAGTTGAACAATCCTGGTAGCGGCTCTTATTCTTACACGAAGTTCCTGTGGATCGAAAGGTTTTGTGATGTAATCATCGGCGCCTGCTTCCAGGCCTTCTATAACGTCTTCTTTTCTGCTTTTTGCGGTCAATAAGATTATATAGGTATAAGGTTTGGTTTCCAGTTTCCGTATTTCCCGGCTGAGTGTAAGGCCATCCATGCCGGGCATCATCCAATCCAGCACTACAAGCTTCGGAGACGTTTCGCGTTTTAATTCTTCCCATGCCTGTTGCCCGTCAGAGCACACGACAAGATCGTGCCCCCAGTTTTTCAGTTGAGCCTCGAGAAGGCGCCTCGTTATGAGGTCGTCCTCAGCTAGTAGAATTCTCAACGTATTTGTCTCCTGGTAAATTCAATTTTTCGTTACCGCGAAGGATAAATCACAATTCAAAAATTGGGAAGAGTATTCAGAATACTATCCATAATTTCTGGCATATTTGCTCACGATTCCGTGAAATCAAAGTCTTTAAAACATTCCCTGATCCTTTGAATGTCTTTAGAAGTTATACTTGATAGCCCTAGAAGTTGATCGTCCGTTGCTTCTAAAACTCCCTTAAGGCTCCCAAGGGTTTTTAGCAAAACATTTCGTTTTTTTGGTCCAATTCCCGCTATGTTGTCCAGATTTGAACGAATGACTGTTTTTGCCCTCCTACCCGTGTGGAATGAAAGAGCATACCTGTGCGCTTCGTCGCGAATCCTCATAATTGTCAAGAGACATGCGTCCCCTTTAGAAAATGAAAGAGGGTTTTTCCTGTTGGGAGCATATATTCTGTCAGTGTCATCCTGGGATTGAGCTTTCGCGATCGAAATTACCGGAGGCCGATGATCAGGATCTACCTCCTGTAAAGCCGCTACAGCGGCGTTTAATTGAGATTTGCCTCCATCAATAATCAATAGATCTCCTAATGGATCTTCCGCCAAGTGTTTGATTCGCCTTGAAATTACCTGATTAAGCATTCCTGGATCATCTTGATTTTCGAAGTTACGTATCTTGAATTTTCGATATAGGGATTTAAACGGTACCCCGTCCAGAAAGGCGACTTTCACTCCGACCGGTTCGACACCACTAATATTAGAGATATCGTAACATTCAATCAATTTAAGGGATGAGTCTATTTTCAATTTCACCGAGAGTTCGTCCAACGCATTGTCCGCGAGGCTTTTCTGTTTTCCCCTTTCTAGCGCCATTTCAGCATTTTTTAACGCCAACCGAATCAGTAGAGCGCCTGGTCCTCTAAGGGCCACTCTGATATTTACCTTTGCCCCTCGCATATCGGATAGCCATGATTCTATAACTTCCTGACGTTCCAAGCTCATAGGCACAAGAACTTCCGCAGGAATCAAAACGGCGTTATGATAAAATTGTTTGATTGCAGAAGTTAAAATCTCATTTGGCTCAAGTGTGGAATTTTTCACTATATAGGATTCCTCAGCCAGAAGATTTCCTCTTCTAAATGACAAAATTTCAACAACATAGGTATCCGGAGGGTCTTCCAAGACAGCGACAACATCTTGATCCTTAAAGTGGAAAAAAGAGACATTTTGTTTTTGCAGAGTCCGATCAACGGCGTAAAGCCTGTCTCTTATTCGGGCAGCCTCCTCGAATCGCAGGTTCTCAGAAGCATCCAGCATTTCCCTCTTTAGGGTTTTTATTAATTCCTCATTCCTGCCTTCCAGGAGGAGGGAAACATTTTCAACCATTCTGCGGTATTCTTTTGGATCCACCGTCCCCGCGCACGGACACAGGCATCGATTCATTTGACAGTTAAGGCAGGGTCGCTTCACTCGAGCGATCTGGCGATCCGAACATTGTCTAAGGGGAAATATCCTACGAATAAGGTTCAGTGTGATCCGTGCGTCACGCGCCGAAGAGTACGGACCGAAATACTTGGCGCCATTGATTTTGATCTTCTGGGTCCTGATCAATGTTAGGCGGGGGTAAGTGTGTGACACGTTCAATCTGAGGGAAAAGAAAGACTTGTCGTCTCTTAAATTAACATTGTATTTCGGTCTATGTTCTTTGATGAGATTGTTCTCAAGGAGGAGCGCTTCCTTTTCCGTTTCAGTCAAGATAGTTTTTATGTTTGCGATCCGTTGAACGAGTAACCTTACTTTTAGCCGTTCGTCTCCACCCTTTGAAAAATAATTTCTAACGCGATTCCTAATGTTTGCGGCCTTGCCGACGTAAATAACTTTTCCTTGCCGGTCTTCCATAATGTACACGCCTGGACCGGTAGGAAGGTTCTTGAGAAAAGTCTCATCTATTGACATGGAGATTTGATCAACCTGTAACAAAAAATTGAGCGATATTTTGTCATGAGAACACAAAAAAACACAAACGATTGTCTGGCTAAAACCTGAAAATCCATATATTGCTCAAATATAAAATATTATTGATTGATCGAATACCCGGTTCTTTGATAATAATTAACATTTCGCGAATAAAATTAAGGCTGAACACAGGCTTGTGGAGCCAATATGAAAAAAAACCAGGATCGCAAGAATGCAGAAAAAACATTCCTAAAAGATCGCGGAAGAATTACCAATAAAGAAATGGCAAAAAAATTGGGGGTGCATCCTGCCACTATCGCTCGCTGGAAAAAAAACGATGAATGGGATCTCAAATTAGTTCAAACGATAACGGATCCTAATGACTCGGATTCTGGTGAGGAAGATTTCTTCAAAATAGATATGAGGCACTTGAATCTGCTAAACGATAGGATAGAAACCTATCTTCAAAAGAAAGAGTTGTTAAGCTCTGAGATATTGGAGTTATCACAGGCTAAATTAAATATAATAAGTTGTATTGAAATTCTAAATGACCAATTTAAGTATTCTGATGTAAGAGAAGCGCAACTTCGAGAAGAGCCTGAGTTTGATTAAGAAGGAGAAATTATGATCGAGATGAGATTCCATGGCAGAGGGGGACAGGGCGCGGTAACGTCCGCCGAATTAGTTGCCCAGGCTGCTATCGACACTGGAAAATTCGCGACGGCTTTCCCAAGTTTCGGTCCTGAACGTCGAGGGGCCCCGGTTGTAGCTTTTGCTCGTCTGGATGAGAAGCCGGTTCGTATAAGATCAAAGGTTTATAATCCTGATGTTGTTATTGTTCTGGATCCCTCGTTGCTCGAAATCGCAAATCCGACCGAGGGTCTTAGTAAGGATGGAATTCTTGTTATCAATTCCGCTGAGGGGCCTGAGGCTATTAGAAAACAGATTTCTTTTAAAGGGCGCCTGGCTGTGACTGACGCGACGAAAATCGCTAGAGAAGTCATTGGCCTACCCATAACCAACACAACCATGATTGGCGCTCTTGTCAAAGCTACCGAGGCTGTCACTGTAGATTCTTTGATTGAACCTTTTAAAAGACGTTTTGGTAAGATTGCTGCCAGAAATATTGAGGCTATGAAAAGAGCTTTTGAGGAAACGAAGATTTACGAACAGTAATTGACGGTAGATTCAATGAAACTAAACATGAATCGAAGCTATGCGTCTACTAAGGGAGGCAATTGTGACTAAACCCATGGAACAAATAAGCTGGCAGGAGATAGAAGCCGGCGCCGTTATAACTGAACCGGGAAACGCGTCTTGTTACCATACGGGAACATGGCGTTCACAAAAACCCAACTATGATGAAAATTTGTGTATTCGTTGCTGGAGATGTTTTGTGATGTGTCCTGATGCTGCAATTTCCCCGAATTTCGACAAAAATCTTTTCGTTTGGAATTACGATTATTGTAAAGGGTGCGGCATTTGCGCTCATGAATGCCCAGTCAATGCCATAACTATGGAGGAGGACTAGAGATGGGCCAAAAAGTAGGTATAGAGGTTTCAATCGCTGCCTCCGATGCAGTTGGTCTTTGTGATGTTGATGTTGTAGCGGCCTATCCTATAACCCCTCAAACTCATGTTGTGGAGCACTTAGCGGAATTATGCGCCTCTGGTAAGCTTGATGCGGAATTTGTGCCTGTGGAGTCCGAACATTCGGCTATGAGTGTTTGTTGTGGGTCCTCGGCCGCTGGAGCCAGGACTTTCACAGCAACATCATCTCAGGGATTGGCTCTCATGGCGGAAATTGTTTTCATAGCCTCATCTATGAGATTTCCAATCGTCATGTTTTTGGCGAATCGCGCCCTCAGCGCTCCATTATCTATATGGAATGATCATTCCGATACAATGATGGTGAGGGATTCCGGCTGGATTCAGATTTTCTGTGAAAATGGACAAGAGGTATATGATTCTATCTTCCACGCGTTCAGAATCGCGGAAGACCCCACAGTGTCGTTACCGGTAATGATCAATGTAGATGGTTTCAACCTGACTCATGTTATAGAGCCAATCGAATTTTGGACAAAAGAAATGGTTCAAAAATATCTTCCTCCATTCAAACCGCTTCATAGGTTGGACCCTGATAAGGTCGTAACAATGGGGGCCTTTGGAATGCCGGAGATCTACGCTGAGGCTAAAATGTCTCAGGACAAAGCTCTCTGGAACTCTTTCCCAGTAATTAAACAGGGTTGGGACGAGTTGGCGCAACTGACTGGAAGAAAATATTCACCGGTTGAACTCTACAGAACGGAAGGCGCTGAAACAATTATTTTAGCAATGGGATCAATCTGTGAGACAGCTTCTATGGCAGTCGATCAGATGCGGGAACAAGGCAAGAAAGTTGGTCTCGTGAAATTAAGATTGTGGAGGCCACTCCCGGTGGATGACATCAAAAAAGCGCTATCGGGAGCCAAGAACGTGTTGGTGTTGGATCGCGCCGTCTCTTTCGGAGCTGCGAATGCTCCAGTGACGTCTGAAATTAGATCCATTATGTATCACGAACCCAATAGGCCCAATGTTTACAACACTATCGCAGGGTTGGGCGGTAGAGATGTTACTCCGGACGACATAACCAGAATGGTTCAGAATGCTCTGGCAGACAAGAATCACGGATACAACATTTTTGGTGTGCGAGGTTGACCGCCGCCTGATTGGAGAACGATATGGCTGAGACTGAAAAAAAGAAGGTCATTAAACCGATAAAGAATTTCGCGATGGAAGAATACATAAGTTCCGGGCATCGCGCTTGCCAGGGCTGCGCCGAGGTTCTCGCAGTCAGACATGTGTTAAAGGCCATCGGACCCGACATGATCATGGCCATGGCTACGGGATGCATGGAGATAATTTCCTCACCCTACCCCCTGACTTCATGGAACGTGCCATGGATTCACATAGCGTTCGAGAATGCCGCTGCGGTTGCATCAGGCGTGGAATCCGGGCTCAAAGCCTTGCGCCGAAAAGGTCGGGTCCCTGACAAGGACGTCACAATAGTGGCAATGGGAGGCGATGGAGGAACTACGGATATCGGTTTTCAGGCCTTATCAGGAATGATGGAGCGTGGTCACAAAGTGATATACGTGTGTGTGGACAATGAAGCCTATATGAACACGGGTGTTCAGAGGTCTTCATCCACACCTTTTGGCGCCACGACAACTACAACTCCGGCCGGAAAACGACAACCTGCCGGTCAAATGACCGCAAAAAAGGACATGGTTGCGATAGCGGCCGCTCATGGAATACCGTATACCGCGACAGCGTGCCCAACTTTCTTTGCTGATCTCCAGAAAAAGATTCAAAAGGCAAAGGAAGTGAACGGGCCGTCATACATTCATATCTTGTCCGTTTGCCCCACCGGTTGGAGAGTTCCCCCTAACAAAGCGATCGAATACGGGCAGCTAGCGGTTGATACCGGGGTGTTTCCGCTCTATGAGGTCGAAAACGGTGTGTGGAAACTCAACCGGAAACCAAAAGAACTGAAGCCCGTGTCTGAATATTTTAAAGGTCAGGGGCGGTACAGGCATCTTGATGAACATCTGACAGCGGAAATTCAGGATAAGATAACTGAGAGATGGAATAAACTCTTGAAGCTTTGCGAAAAAAAAAGCGAGAAGTAATTTCTGGAACATGAAACAAAAAAAGGTCGGTTCGGGAATGAACCGACCTTTTTTATTTTTGCTAAGTTTACCTACATGTCATCATCATCACCTGGCCATTCCAGGAATGGTTTCTCCTGATCAACCATGGCGTTGACCATCAGTTCGACCAGACCGGTGTACCAGATTCCAGTCTTTTCAAAGACTTCATAACTTTCAAGCATATCCCTGATCATACCTTTACAGTTAGAACATGGAGCGCACACCATTTTCCTGATGGACGGGTCCATTTCTCCTTGGAAGGCGTTCAATATTTGGCTCAATTTCTTTCGGCCTGAGACGAGACGTTTCCAATCCGTAAAGTTCCCCGAACTCATGATCGCAAAACCGGACCCACCACCACAGCAATAGTTTTTGACACCATGTGGTTCCATTTCGCGAAATCGACCCGGAGGCAATATTGCTTCAAGGACCTCTCTCTGAGGCTTAACGATACCCATCAATCTGACGACATTGCAAGGGTCATGCAATGTTACGGGGAAGTCATTTTTCGATGGGTCAAACTTTATTTTTCCGGATTTCACAATATCATTAAGCAGAGTATAAGAGCTTTCACGGGGAATCATCTGTCCACCGGGCAGTAGTCTGTCCGCTATCACGGATAGGGCTTTGTGAGCGTGTCCGCACTCGCCGATAACGATCTTTTTAACTCCCAGTTCTCGAGCTATTTCCAGATGTTTTAGCGCTACACGGGCAAACTGGACATCGTCGTACCAAAGCCCATAGTTTACGGCGTCATATCCTGTCAATTCCGTAGACAAAGTGTAATCTATCCCGGCAGCGTCAAAAAGTATGGCGAAGGCCATCGGGTTCTCCGGCCAAGCCATGAACTCACCAGCATTATGAACGAGAAGAATTTCAGCCCCTTTTTTGTTCAAAGGCATCTTAATCTTCTTGCCGGTTTTTTCTTCTATATCGTCTTCGAGGTATTCAATAATATCGCCAATCGCCGCCTTTGTCATTCCTGTGCTCGATCCGAATTTCAGGTGCTTAACGGATCCCTTTTCGTGAATTTCGACCGCAGCAATTCCCATTTCCTGACTAAAAATCTTACGCAGTTCGTGAGTTATCAAGCCATTGTCGACTCCTACAGGGCATACAGAAGCGCAGCGTCGACACAATGTGCATCTGTAAGCGAGTTCGGCCAACCTTGCGATGGTATCCCAATTCAGGTCAATGTCATGTCCTCGGAAGCCCGCGAGAATTTTTCCACCTTTACTCAAATATTTCTTGGCTATCTTGCGTAACACATCAGCACGAAAGGTCGGTCTGTAGATATCCTTCCGACCACTCATCTCAAAGGCCGGGCACGCGTCTGCGCATGTCTGGCATTTTGCGCAATATTCGAGGGATAACGACAGGGGTTGGAGAAATGTCCAGTTGTTCTCCCTGGTCAGTAATTTCTCTAAACCACTAAGAAATGCCTTTACAAGACGCTCCTCTTCTTCAGGCGATTCGGGTTTAGGCAGAGTCAGAGCGCTTACTCCATCCAGGGAGTGTTCCCATTTCTTTTTCTGATCTTCTTTAAGAGGAGTTATCGGAGTTTCCTCATACGTTTCGTAAGGGAAAGGTAAAGGAGCTAAATCCTCAGGCCTTATGTTGACAAGTTGATCTGTCTTCTTTGATATTTCTTCGGGTCTCATATCGGATCCTCCAGTTATTTCTGTTCTTTAGTTTCCCAAGGATTAGTGGTGGCAACCTCGGCCCAACTCTTTTTGCCTCCTTGAGCGTCAACATGAGCCGCTGCCCAGGTAACCGGGTACGAAAGATAAGTCTTTATTCTGGAATCCATACCAGCGTCACCCCTGTTGGGATCATCGTCCCACTTCACTTTGTCCCACATGAAATACTTTGAAACCATATGCGTCATATGGGTAAATGGGAAGTATGCCCAGAAGCCAATGAACAGTAGCAGATTGACTATGTGCACCCCACCCATGGATTCGGTCATCGGACCGAAAGTGATGAGACTTTTTAAATATGCCCTGGAAACTCCAAAACCCGGATCCTGAAGCCAAACGATGAAACCCGTTAGAAACAGCAGTCCAAGCCATATCAGATTCATATAATCTATCCCTGCTGTAACATCGGTCAGGTTCGCATCGGTCATTCGTTTCACGATCAAACCTATAGAGCCTAATGCTCCTAAAATGAAACCAGGTACGGCGAAAACAATTGTAAATGATTGAACAAGACTCGCTAGGGCAGAATTTTCGGGAACCATACCGAAGATCTGTAAGACTGCTCCCAGCCCAAGAAAAACCAGGCCGCCAATACAGAGGTAAAGCCCCATATGGAAAGGAAAAGACCAGTACCATAATGGCTTGTTATCCTCATGCAAAGCTCTGATAAAAAGTATTTCCGGAACCATAAACCTATACTGCGCCATGTGGTCCTTATGGCGAGTCTTTTTCCAGTGGTCCACTTCCTCATAAAAGGAACCACCCCATTCCTTGCCCTCATGAGGTATTGGATATAGTTCCCACCGCACATGCATCGGCATCGTCGCATACTTTAAGAGTTTTGCGGCGAACGCGATCACGAAAACCAGGCCACTTAAGTAAGTCAAGAACTGCAAAAAGCCCATCTCAGCGCTCCTTTTTATGATGATGATTTTATCTTTGCCGGGTGACGGTTTAGAAAGATATCATTTTATTAATTAGCACGTTACTTATTATTCCGCTAGATGTTTCAGTTTCAACCGAACAATTTTTCGTGAAGGAATTCATAGTTCATTCTTGAAACACAGCGTATCTCGGAATCAACAAATTGAATCAGATCAGATATTCAGCTAGGCTAATAAACACGAGATCAGTGGTTTTCACCGAAGTGCCGTGATTCACCTGCCTGCTGATCAATCCCTTCCACTTCCGGGTCCTGATCGCTGTTTTCGGATTTGCAGAAGTTGTTGAGCTGAATTTCCGGCAGAGGGTCATCAGCGAAATCAGCTCTGAAGAATTTTGTCACCCAATCGCGACCCCATGAATCTTCTTCGAGAAAATACCTCAAGTCGTTAATTCCCTGCAAGTTACGAAATTCCACCCATCCGTCTCGGTCAAGCATTAGAGTCAGTTCCTCCGGCGCCTTGTCCGACCAGTCTAAAAAATAGGGTGAATGAGAACTCATAAGGATTTGTTTGTTGGGATTATTGGCGGCGTACCGATGCATCAAACCATAGAGCACCCGCAAGCGATTCGGATTGAGATAAGTCTCGGGCTCTTCGATAAAGAATATACGGGGTTGATCCGGTAAATTGAACAAGGTGCAAAGAGCCAAGAAAACAAGAAAACCATCTGATAATTGTGGGCCTACAAAATAACCTGTTTTGTTTTCTTCCTCCACGCCAATTCCCACCTGCCCCGGATCTCCCAAATGCGGGGTGAAAATCCTTTTAGTCCCTGGAATTGCACGTTTTACCTCTTGAACGATCTTGTAAAAATTTTCCGGGTAATTCTTTTCTATAAAGTGAATCACGGCAGCGAGGTTTTCACCGGTGTGATCCAACAAGAATGAATCCTGAATTTGGGCCGGTTTCTTTATCAAATCCGGCACAAACCGATATCTCTTTATTTTAGACAGATACTGAGCAACCGATCGAATCCTTTTCTCTGAATCATTCCATGCGTGACCTTTCCGCATCTGAGCCATCTTGGACTCACGTGCCTTGATATCGTTTATGGTAAAGAGAATTTCACCTTGAATCTCTTGCAGTGTTTCCTCTTTAATCAGATATTCATTTCTCCTGATTTCCGTGAACACCAGACAGTAACTATAATTGGTTTCTTCTACTTCCAGAGTTATTTCAAAATGAAGATCGAGGTCTTGACTATCTCCCAAGTCTCTGGCTTTACGACTCAATGTTTGACGAAACGTAAAAGGACCGGGACCAAAAGCGCTACTGAAAGGGCCTGAGGCGAGAAAACTCAGCATAAGGAGGAAATTACCCAAATTTGACTTTCCCGTTCCATTGGGCCCGATAAAAATATTGAGAGGCCTAACTTCAAATTTGGCTTCCCTGAAGTTTTTGAAATTTTTGACACGAATACTCTTGATCATAACCGGAAAGAGCCTTTCTTAAAAAGTATCGCCTCTCGCGTCAGAACGCAGTTGTCCCGATAGCTCTGGAAAAACACGAACTGATGACGCGAAATTCGCCGAAAAGCGGACGGGGTTCAAAGACATCCCTCGATAACGCGTTTTTAAAAGCCTCGAGTCCTGATCGTAAAAAGTCAGGTTGCACGAGCCATGGCCATATTTTCGGTTCTTGCTAAATCCTTTGTTAGGAACGGGGCAAAGTCTAATTCTGATTCTTTGCCCCGCATTATGTATCTGACATTCACGACTGGTACAAATAATAAATCATTTCTCTTCTAGGCCCGAGGAAATCCAACTCATCATCGATCTTAATTCCTGGCCTACCTTTTCGATCGGATGTTCCGCAGCCAGCCTCTCCTTAGCTCTAAAAACCGGGCGACCGGCAGCGTTTTCTAGAATCCATTCCTTGGCGAATTCACCCGAACGAATCTCATTCAACATTGTCTTCATTTCCTGTCGTGTCTGCTCAGTTATAATTCTAGGGCCTCTTGTCAAATCACCGTATTCAGCGGTATTACTTACCGAATACCGCATTCGACCTATACCGCCCTCATAGATCAAATCCACGATAAGTTTCAATTCATGGAGACACTCAAAGTACGCTATCTCGGGTTGATAGCCGGCTTCCACCAATGTATCGAATCCTGCTTGGATCAATGCGGTCACTCCGCCACACAATACGGCTTGTTCTCCAAACAGGTCCGTTTCAGTTTCTTCAGCGAAAGTTGTTTCAATAAGACCGGCCCTGGTAGCTCCGAGGGCCCTGGCATAGGCCATCCCTATTTCTTTACATTGACCGCTCGCGTTTTGATGAACCGCCAGCAAAGCGGGCACTCCGAAACCTGTCTTATACATGCGGCGCACTAGATGACCGGGCCCCTTAGGCGCTATCATAAAAACGTCAACGTTTGCGGGGGGCTCTATTTGTCCAAAATGAATGTTGAATCCATGAGCAAAAGCTAGCGTTTTGCCTTCTTCCAAATATGGGCGAATCTTCTCGCGGTACAAGCTTGCCTGAACTTCATCGGGAACCAGAATCATCACTATATCTGCGTGCTTAGTCGCAGCGTCTACTTCCATGACTTCCAGGCCATCCTCAGTAACTTTATCCCAACGGCGGCTCGACCTGTGAAGACCAACAATGACCTTTACACCAGAATCAAGCAAATTAAGAGCGTGGGCATGTCCCTGGCTACCATAACCTATGATGGCTACCGTTTTTCCCTGTAAAAATGACGGATCAGCATCATGATCATAAAAAATTTTTGGCAAATTCATTCTCCAACTTAATAAATTATTTTAGAAAAAACGTGATCAATTCATTCTAACAAAAACGTCACTCATCATCAATACTATGCGGCAAATTACTCTTTTAGACTAAACTCGAAATAACAATAGCTTTTCATCTGTTGCGCTCGTCCTTGAATACATGTCTGGGAGGTTCAATGAGGACCGTCGTGTCAGGCGGCACCGACGACGTGAGCCACACGTTACCGCCGATAATCGAACGAGCGCCGATTACGGTTTCTCCTCCTAGAATAGTAGCTTGAGCATATATAGTCACGTCATCCTCTATTGTAGGATGCCGCTTATGACCTCTTAAAGGGTTTCCCCCTTTCGATCCACGGGGAACGGATAATGCGCCAAGCGTCACGCCCTGGTAGATCCGGACACGGTCGCCTATATTTGTAGTTTCACCTACAACCACTCCTGTCCCATGATCTATAAAGAATTCCTTACCTATTACCGCTCCGGGGTTGATGTCTATTCCTGTTAATGAGTGAGCATGTTCCGTCATTATTCTGGGCATCAGGGGAATGTTCCGTATGAACAACTCATGCGCCACCCTGTAAACAAAAATAGCGTACAGACCGGGGTACGAAAAAACAATTTCATCCAGGCTCTTGGCTGCGGGATCGCCGTCATAGTGAGCTTTAACGTCAAGAGCCAGGATGCGTCTTAATTCAGGCATTTTCTCCATGAACAGAACAGCTTCCTCTCGTCCCTTTTGAACACATTTGACGCACAGGCTATCCGTTCGACGGCATTCGTGCCTAATACTCTTGGCTAATTGGACTGAAAGGGCCTCATACAAATTCACCAATTCATTGCCGAGGTGATATTCCAGAGTTGATGGGGTTAGTTCCTGCCTGCCGAAAAAACCAGGGAAAAGGACATCCTGGAGTATCCCTAGAATCCGAATGATCTCATCTTTGGAAGGAATTAACGCTGCTCCCACATGGTCCACCGTCTTATCATCGCTACATGACTGAACCATTGCCTTGATTACCTTGCGTATGCGTTCTTCCTGGGCGGGAATCAACTGATCCTCTTTGAACTCACAGACGCTCTCGGAGTCACTATTGTGAAAATTGGCTTCATCCATTTCACGACACCTTTCTAGACCGTTATTAATAGCTGTTAAACTTTCATCCGCGTCGGTTGGCGGACCAAACTTCTTTGTATTTTTTCCCGAGTAATAATAGGCAGGAGGAGATATTGACTCTGAACGGCAAATAGGGCAACGGCCGGGCGTCGTAAATCGGCTTCTTTTTTTAAAACTGAACCCGCAGCTAAGACAACGCGCCGGTTCCAATATTACACCACCCGCTAGTCCCAGAGATTTCTCTATATGAGGAAGATGATCGTAGACTTCTTTCTCGGACACGCCCAGGAATCGGGACAGATCTCGAGCCGTCATGGGCCTTTCCTGAAGTAATTCAATGATTCGTTTCCTTATGGTCAGGACGCGCCTCCTTATCAAGCTTTATTAAGCGTTTAAGCTTGACAAGCGTGCTTCATTTCATAGAGGATAACCTTTCTGGCGAGCCTACGGCAAATTTTTTCCTTTGTTTCTTAACTACAAGGAGGGAGGCGATTATGGCCCAGAGGTCTTTAAACAAGGTGCTTCTCCTAGGAAATGTCGGGAAGGACCCTGAAGTGCGATACACCGCGTCCGGCAGGGCAGTGGCTACTTTTTCTCTTGCAACTTCTCAAAGATGGAAGGATCAGGAAGGGAACGATCAAGAAAAAACAGAGTGGCATCGAATTGTCGCGTGGGGGCGCCTGGGAGAAATCTGCGGAGAGTTCCTGAGCAAGGGCAAACAGGTTTATATTGAAGGCCGAATACAGAGTAGAGAATGGGAAGATCAAGACGGCAACAAGCGAGCCACAGTCGAAATCGTTGCCAATGACATGATCTTGCTCGGCAATGTCGGCGCGTCTTCACGTTTATCGGAAGAAGGCGCAAAGAAAAGCGCCTCATCAGGAGGCCAGGCTCAGCAGGTGGCCAAACCCAAAGCCGATGACAAGGGAGGACACTATCCGCCCACGCCAGATGATGACATTCCGTTTTAGGCATAGTGTTATATCTTTCTTTTGCCTTGCGAGTCTTCAGCGTTAGGAGGGTTTATGCCGGATTGGTTGAACAGAGAAAAGTTAGCCGGATTGCTACCCTTCACGTTGGTATTTTTTTCGCTGGTCTTTACGCTTCAGACACATGCATTCAATGAAGCTCCAGTTCTGACCAAAGCGGTTAAGTCTGGGACCTTACCGCCAATCGAAAACCGACTGCCCCCTGATCCCGTAGTAGTAAAACCCGTTGACAGGACCGGGAACTACGGTGGTGTGTGGCGTCGCGCTTACACAGGGCTCTCTGATTTGGTCGGTGTCAGAAGGATCCTGTATGAACCACTCGTTCGTTGGAGCCCGGAATTTCAGGTTGTCCCGAATCTGGCAGAGAAATGGGAAGTAGACGAAGCGGGTAAAATTTATACCTTCTACCTGGTCAAGGGAGTGAAATGGTCGGACGGTGAACCGTTTACCGCTGACGACATCATATTTTATTTTGACGACATCTTATTTAACAAAGAACTCACGACAGCGATCCCTAACTGGTTGTCCCCTGACGGTATTCCTCCAAAAGTGGAGAAGTTGGACGACTACACTTTTAGAATTGAGTTTCCTAAGCCATACAGTATTTTCTTACAAGAGTTGGCGTGTCCTTACGCCATGGAATTAGTGACCAAGCCAAGACATTATCTGAAAAACTTCCACAAGAAATATGCTGATCCCGCTCGGCTCGAACAATTAATGAAAGAACGAAATGTGGCCACATGGGTAAAGCTTTTCCATGACGTGTCCAATCTCAGGCACGCGATGTATGTTAGTTCAAAGTTCCCGTCTCTTTGCGCGTGGATCACCAGGATCCCGGCCCCTTCAAAGCGATTTGTTCTAGAGCGTAACCCGTATTACTGGAAGGTTGATCCGGATGGAAACCAGTTGCCGTACATTGACGCCGTTGTCCATGAATTGGTTGCGGAAGCTAAGACAATAGTGCTCAAGGCCATTGCCGGCGAGATCGACATGCAAGGCCGTCACCTGGGTAGTATGCAGAACACGGTTCTGTTGCTCGCAAGCGCGGGTAATGGGAATTTCCGTCTTGTTCCAAAAACATTATCAGCGTCAGTCGGGATTTTGCTTGCCCCGAATATCAATCATAAGGACCCTGTCATGAGGTCGATTCTTTCGGACAAACGTTTTAGGATCGCCCTTTCTCACGCGGTGAACCGATCTGAGATCAACAAAATAGTGTGCCGTGGTAAAGGAATCCCCAGGCAGGCAGCCCCACTTAAGGAGTCAGGGTATCACAGTGCTTCTTATGAAAACGCTTACACGGATTTCGATTTGACCAAGGCTAACGCGCTATTGGACGAGATGGGCCTTACAACCACAAAGGACGGAAGGCGCCTTCGCCCGGACGGCAAACATTTGCAGATTTCTCTGGATGTAGTTGCAACAATGCCGGGGTGGGTAGATACCGCTGAAATAGTAGCGTCCAACCTGAAAAAAGTTGGGATCGACACTGAAGTCAAATCTGAGACGATGGAGTTGTTTAGGCAGCGGACACAGAACGCGTCTCATGATATTGCTTTATGGCCGGGTGACGGGGGCCTGGAGTGTCTTCTGGATCCTCGCTGGTACTTCCCCTTCAGCTCGGAAAGTCTTAACGCCCCAATGTACGGACAATGGTTTCAGAGTGGCGGTAGTAGGGGTGAAGAACCCCCTGACGATATCAAAGAATTGATGCAAATTTATGACGAAATTCTCAGGACGGTTTCTACTGACAGGCAAAAGGAACTGTTTCAGAAAATAATCGAATCGGACGAAAAGAATCTTTGGGTTATCGGCTTGGTCCAGGATCCTCCAGACTACTATGTGGTTTCGAAAAAAATGTTTAATTTGCCTCAAAGAGACTTACAGAGCTGGATATACCCAAACCCGGGGCCTATTAACCCGGAGCAGTTTTCTTTCGAACGCAAAAAATCGGTTTCCAGGTAGATTTATACTTGGTGAGGCCCTGAAGCCTTTTCGATTAAGTGATGTCTGTCCGCGCTTTTGAAGCGGTCGAAAAAGGGGAACAGTAGTGCTTGCATACATAATTCGCCGCATCATGATTATGATTCCCACACTTGTAGCCATATCCATAATTTCTTTTGTGATCATTCAATTACCCCCCGGAGATTTCTTAACAACCTATGTGGCTCAATTGAGCGCTAGTGGAGAGACTGTAGACCAGGCTGAACTAGAAGCTCTTAAAACACGTTTCGGGCTCGACGAGCCTCTGTACATGCAATATCTGAAATGGGCCTGGAACTTCATTCACGGCGATTTCGGGCACTCATTCGAGTGGAACAAACCTGTCTCGGAACTGATCGGGGAACGACTCAGTCTTACTGTATTGATCTCGGTATGTACGCTTCTGTTCACTTGGGCTGTATCAGTGCCTATCGGGATTTATTCCGCAGTCCGGCAATATTCATGGTTGGATTATTTTTTAACTGTTTTAGGTTTCATCGGCCTGGCAACCCCGAATTTCTTGTTGGCTCTAGTACTCTTGTGGGTTTCTTACGCTTATCTCGGACTGAGTATCGGTGGTCTCTTTTCGCCTGATTACGCGGAAGCGCCGTGGAGTTTGGCAAAGGTCCTCGATTTGATGAAACACCTGTGGGTACCGGTTGTAATTGTTGGATTGGGTCATACCGCCAAGTTTATAAGAATCATACGCGGAAACCTGCTGGATGAACTCCGCAAACCGTACGTTGTGACCGCTCGCGCTAAAGGTCTTTCTGAAACACGTCTGATACTGAAATATCCGGTTAGAATAGCGATCAATCCACTAGTCAGCACGATAGGATGGACACTACCCGAATTAGTGTCTGGAATTGCTATAACCGCCGTGGTCTTGAATTTGCCCACTACCGGTCCTCTTTTGTTGAGCGCTCTACTCAGCCAGGACATGCAACTGGCAGGCACTTTTATTATGTTTCTGAGCAGCCTTACTGTTGTGGGGACCTTGGTTTCGGACATTCTTTTGGCGTGGGTCGATCCTAGAATACGCTTTGGCGCTCGCGAGGGACTATGAAAAACGATCCGGCGAGCGAAAAACAGCAGAAATATCTTAACGCCTCTACCAGACAACTTATCTGGTGGAGATACCAGAAGCATACCCTTGCCATGATAGGCCTGGTGTCTATACTCGGGATGTATTTCACAGCGATTTTCTGTGAATTCCTGGCGCCTTACAGCAAGGATACAAGACACCTGGAGGCAATTTACGCCCCGACAAGCAAAATTTATCTGTTTGACGAAGATGGTAAGCTAAGTTGGCCTTTCGTCCGTCAATGCTATCTGGAGCTGGATATGACCCAGCATATAGCCTGCGTCAAGGAGGTGCC
>JAPLJJ010000232.1 GCA_026388665.1 Deltaproteobacteria bacterium | reverse complement strand
CCTTTATAATTTTTCTCAAGTTCAAGCCATGGTGTCAACATTGACATCGGCACCTCCTCATGAATGTTCAGACCAATATCATGGCTCTTCAGATCCGTTGTACTCAACTTTCGCAGTTGATGACAATGGTAAAAAGCTAACCAAACCGGTGTAATAGGCTCGCGAAGGGGCGTCTAATGCGCTATACAAGTATTGGCAACAAAAGATCGCACAGGAGGACGCCCCATCATGAGAGTTACTCCATTTGAGGTAGAGGATCAAGACCTTATAGGTCGGATCGATGAATTCATGACTCGGTTTAAGATCGGCACGCTTCTGAACCGAGCCGGGATCAGGAAGCTCTTGTGAAATCCACCAAACTAATAGTCCCTATGGTGAAACGAGCCTTAAATCTCTTAATTCCAGCGAAGTATTTGCTAATGGACTCTTGGTTTAGTTTTCCGGCCCTGGTTCGCTCTGTGATGGGCCATATCCATGTTATTTGCATGGTAAAGAACACCTCGAAAGTGTTCTGCGAGCTTGAAGGGCAATCTTTAACGCTGTCAAAGATCTATCGTATGATCAGGAAGCGCCGAGGTCGAGCTAAGATCAAGGGTTCGATGATCGTAGGGATCGGCGAGGAAAAGAAGGCCAAGTTGGTCTTCGTTCGCAACCGCAATAATGGCGTGAAATGGTTGGTCCTGTTATGCACTGATCTTTCCCTTCCCGATGAGGATGTGGTCCGCATCTATGGCAAGCGCTGGGATATCGAAGTGTTTTTCAAGATGGCGAAACACTATCTTAAGCTTGACTCCGAGACGCAGGTCCGGGATTTCGACTCCATTCTGGCTCATTCATCCATTGTCATGATCCGTTACATCTTCTTGGCTGTGGAACAACGATTCGCCTCGGATGATAGGACAATAGGAACCCTGTTTCTTGCCACTTCGGACGAAATTCACGACCTCTCTCTCACTGAAGCGCTGGTTCGTATACTCTCGCTGGTCTGGAATAAAGTACGCGAATACTACTCAACATCGGAACAACTAGTACTGGAAATAATCGAAGCCACCATGAAAGAGGCCCTAGCCCTCATCAAACCTGGATTTATCGCCAAGTGCGAAAGTTGAGTAAGCATCTGAAAAACTTTGATCACCGTTCACATATGTATCTCCCTCTCATTCGTCTTCATTCCAGCCAATTAAATAACGAGGTATAGGGCTGTAAATCGTTCCCGCCCACTTTTCCCTTACGGTGGTCAGAGGGCACGCATGAACTGCACCAAGTCTGTCTTCTCCTGGGGCGTCAGATTGAGTTGCTGAATCATGTTGAAAAATTCTACTGTGTCCTCCAGAGTGAGCAACCGCCCGTCATGTAGATACGGTGGTGATTCCTTGATACCCCTGAGAGGAAATGTCTTTATGGGACCATCCGCAGAAGCCATCCTCCCGTTGATCATGCGGGGTTTGTAAAAGCGCTCCGTTTTCAAATTATGCATTAGGTTGTCGGTGTAATAGGGCGCTGGATGACAAACGGCGCATTTGGCTTTCCCGAAAAAAAGCTCCTGCCCCCGCAGTTCTGATTCAGATGACCTTTTCGGATCAAGCTTTCCATAGATATCTAGCTTTGGAGCCGGAGGAAAGTCCAAGATTTCTTGAAATTCCGCCATGAAGTGAACCTGGCTCCCTCGTTCCAGAATATTCACGCCCTTTTTCGTTGCTATCACAGGATCTCCATCAAAATAGGCGGCACGCTGCTCAAATTCCGTGAAGTCTTCGACGCTCTTCAGTGCTCTTTGAGACCCGAACAACCGCTGAATGTTGACGCCCCGGAGGCTAGGAGTATCGAGTCGGTGACGGAATTCCTGTGGTCGAATATCTCCAACAAGATGTGTCGCTCCGTTGGTATGACCGTTCACGTGGCAGTCAAAACACGTTACCCCACGGCTGGGACGCTCTGAACGGCGGTCGTCCGTCTGGTTGAATTGCTGCTGAGGAAAAGGGGTTACTAGCAGGCGAAGACCTTCAATCTGTTTCGGGTTGAGAATGCCGTTGAACAGTCCAAAGTAGTTCTCTATGGTTACCAGTTTACCTTGAGACACATCCCCTAGGTCCGGACGTGTGGTCAAGTAAATGGCAGGAGATAATTCCGGTAAGAAGTGCTGGGGAATGTCGAAATCCAGGTCGAAGCGGGTTAAATCCCTGCTTTCCTGTTTCTTGATCTCCTCGATGTGAATCTTGGGAAATAACATTCCGCCTTCGGGATGGTTGGGATGAGGAAGAGGGAAAAAGCCGGCAGGGAAAATGTCCTTTTCGCGGATTTCCTCAGGAGTCATGTTGGCGAGCTTTTCCCAGGTCACGCCTTGGGGCAGTTTAACTCTGACGCCTTCCTGAATCGGCTTGCCGCGGGACATGGAAATCGTCTTTGCGGGGCGGTCATTCAGGTCATAGCGGGAGTTGAGGAGATCCATCTGTCGTTTCATGATCTCAGGTTTGGCGGCTTTCATTCGAGTCATGATCGAATCGAACGGCTCGGTAATTACCACAGGGGAATAGCTTGATGGCTTCTTGGCCGACTCGGCGTAGACCAATGCCGAAGCCATGAAGAGTGAGCAGACAATTATCCAGGTTACAAAGGACAATTTCGTGGGCCATGTTTTCATCGGATTTGTTCCTCCTTTTCAATGGCAAACACAGGATAGCCTAAAACACGGGAGAATTAACTATCCTGGATCATCCCCGGTTTATCCCGCGGTAGCCTTGCAACGCTCCTCCTGGGACATTGCCGCCACCTCTTCTACCTCGTTTACGTCAAGCCCGAGTCCTTTCGCGACACGACGGCCATATTCGGCGTCGGCCTTGAAAAATAGAGCGGTTTGCCTCAATTGGATACGCCTTTGAGCAGCGCCGAGATGCGCTACGATGTTGCCGATCAAGTTCTGTTTGTCCTGTTCCTTCATCACTTTGCGGTACAGGTTTCCAGCCTGAACAAAGTCATCATTTGGGTGATTAAAGGCATGGCGTCCGGCAAATCCTTCCACCTCAAAATCAGGCTCCGCGGCAGATGGATCAGGTTCAGGACCGCCAAAACTGTTAGGCCAGTAATTGGGGCCACCACCCCCATTGCCGTCAATCCGCATGAAGCCGTCACGTTGATAATTCTTCTCAGGCGCATACTTCGGCGAGTTGACCCGGATAAGATGGTAATTAGGCCCCAGCCTATGGATGTGAGTGTCATGGTAGGAAAAAACCCTTGCCTGAAGCATTTTGTCAGGTGAAATCGCAATGCCTGGAACGAGGTTACCCGGACAGAACGCCGCCTGCTCAACCTCCGCAAAATAATTCAATGGATTACAATTTAAAACGAGTTTACCGATTTTTATCGGCGGTACTTCGGAGTGAGGCCAAACTTTTGTAATATCAAATATGTCCCAGGGAAAATCTTTGGCCTGCTCTGGTGTGAGGATTTGCATCTCGAGCGTCCATGAAGGATAGTCTTCCCTTTCTATGGCTTCATAAAGGTCTCGAGTGGCATGATCCGGATCGCTTCCCTTTAAATGCTCCGCTTCTTGACGAGTCAGGTTCTTAATCCCCTGATCCGTTTTAAAATGGTATTGCACCCAGAAATACTCGCCTTTGTCATTGTACCATTTGTAAGTATGGCTGCTGTAACCATTCATTTGACGATAGGTAGCTGGAGTGCCTCTATCCGAGAACAAAATTGTAACCTGATGAATAGACTCCGGGGTCAAAGAGAGAAAGTCCCAGAACATGTTCGGATCTTTGCAGTTCGTCGCAGGATGGCGTTTCTGCGTGTGTATGAAGTCCGAAAACTTGAGGGGGTCACGGATGAAAAAAACCGGAGTGTTATTACCAACAAGGTCATAGTTGCCGTTTTCCGTGTAAAATTTCACTGCGAATCCGCGAGGATCTCGTTCCGCGTCCGCGGACCCCTTTTCGCCTCCAACGGTGGAAAAGCGGACAAAGACTTCAGTTTTCTTGCCAATCTCAGACAGGAACTTGGCCTTAGTATATTTTGTCACATCGGCCGTGACTTCGAAGTAACCATGGGCCCCTGCGCCTTTGGCATGAACTACTCGTTCAGGGATACGCTCGCGATCAAAATGGGCAAGCTTCTCAAGGAGGTGGGCATCCTGCATGAGCACCGGCCCTCGATTCCCAGCGGTCATGCTGTTCTGGTCGTCACTCACAGGAGTGCCAAAGGCAGTAGTGAGGGTCGTTTTTTGTTGTGCCATCTGAATCCTCCCTTCTTATTGAGCATCCTCAGTCTTTGCTTTAGATTGTAAACTATCCTATGTAGTAATTATTCTCAATATTGGAGGTTATTCTATGTTAAGTCGCGCGTCAAGCACAATCATCGAGATCTCATTCCCAAAAAATGAAAACGTGCAGAGATCAGCCTTAGTAAAGGATTCTCATAAGTTGTGGTCAATCTGAGTATCGGAGAACCTAAGTTCGGTTGCCGGATGTTGAAGTAAATCATGCTTTGTTCCTTTCTCTGGAACAATGCGAGCATATCCCCCTTATCTGGACATGCTTCGTTTCGGGATATCCCCATTCTGGAATTTCAGGGGGAAGATCGGCATTATCGAAATTAGCCCAATAAAAATCTGTGAGGTTTTTGCACACGGTGCAGAACAAGTGGTGGTGCGGTTTGCGATTTGGATCGAATCGTGTTTTGTCTTCGCAGAACGAGACTCTTGAAATGATTCCACCGCTTTCAAAGGTAGCGAGAGTCCTATAAACGGTATCTAGGGAAATGGCAGGCAGGCGATCCTTGACACGGTTGTAAACATCTTCGGCGGAGGGATGATCGTAAGCAGCTATTACTGTCCGAAAAATCTCCAACCGCTGAGGAGTAACTTTGATCCGTTGCTCCTTGCAGACTGTTCTGAAGAGTCTAAATTCCTCTTCAGGAGATTGATGCGATTGGTCTTGCGTCACATTCAAGCCTTCTTCTTTACGAAATCTTCTTTATAAGAGAGAACCACACCCGTCTTTAAGAGTCAATCACACAATCTTGTTATTGATGTCCCGGCCTGGGTATTTCATGAATGAGACGGAGAATTTATACAAGTTTTGCACAGATTGTCAGTCTCTTGATATGGCTCATTCTAGGTCAACCTATTTTGAAAAAATGCCCCCTATTCTGCCTATACAATCTCGAATTCTACAACAGCTAATATTCCCCAGCATAAAGAAAATATACTGCCACTGAGTGGGTGGTAATAGAGTATAAGTCGATCGGTAGTTATTAATCTACCTGCGCCCATTTCCTGGGTTGACGCTTTGGATGAGGCGGTAGCTCCGTTAAGCCACCGCCCTCTTTCTCTCGTCCATCTGTTGTGATACTTATGCCTTCAAGGTCAATGCATTGTGAGAAAATCGCACGATTTCAGTCAAAAGAATCTGAGAATCGACAGCTTGAACCCGGCTTGCTCGCATGAGGGAAAATAAGAAGTATGTCCTTCAGGCCGAATGCCTTGAGTCGAGATTCGCGAACACATCAATGGCATCTATTATAAAATCTTTCATAACCACCCAAGTCTTGGTGATCGGTCTGACATTGGTGATCGGAAGCCTTGCGCTCGCTGCCGGCGATCCGATCCACGGCTTACCCGACGAGAGACAGATAGCCTCCCAAATTGAACCGCTTCTCAAGGATGGTTCGTATCTCGGAATCGTGGTAGGCATCGTAGGCCCCAAAGGACGGCGAGTCTTCGGGTTTGGTACCATCAGCCGAGATAAAATGGACAAGCCTTCTGGAGATACCGTCTTCCCGCTTGCGTCAATTACCAAAACTTTCACGGGTGATCTTTTGTCCGATTTCACATTGCGAGGAGTTGTCCGACTCGACGATTCGATTGCCAATTACCTGCCTCCGGGGGTTATCAAGCCAGGTAAGCCCTTGAGCCGCATCACCCTCCTCGATTTGGCCACTCATACTTCAGGCCTGCCTAAGATGCCGACCAATATGAATTCACCTCACACCGGGAAGTCGATAGCCCCTTACAGCGTTGCACAGTTGTACGATTTTCTGGCCCACTACCGTCTTCCTAACCCTCCGGGCCTGGAATTTCAGTACTCAAATATAGGAGTAGCGCTTCTCGGCCATATTCTTGAGATCGCAAGCGGAGTCCCATACGAAAAACTTGTAGAAGATCGCATCTGCAGACCTCTAGATATGCCTAGCACGCGAATTACACCGGACGAATCAATGCGTCAGAGACTAGCTCAAGGGTACGACAAGAAGTTAAAGGTCGTCAAGTTGCAGACATACGACGTGGGTAAGGGTTCTGGCGGCCTGTACTCGACGGGCAACGACATGTTGAACTACCTCGCTGCCAACATGGGCCTTTCTAACGCCGAGATTGTGCCCGCACTCCTTGATGCGCAAACACCTCGTCGGGAGGTTCCCGGGAAAGAGAATGAGTTCATGGGGCTGGCGTGGCAAGTTAATACAGTCAGAGGCAGACAGATTGTGACTAAGAATGGGGGGTTAGTCGGTTTTCAGAGCTTTATCGCATTCAGCAGGGCCGATAAGGTGGGCATCATAGCCCTTGCAAATGGTAGCCCTCAGAACAGAAAACTGGATACGACCGCCCGTAAAATTCTCTGGCACATTCTCTCCGATCTGCAGCGTTAGATCTGGACGACTACGTTTCAGAGCCATTGGCCTTATACATACTGTTTCGTTAAGGAGACCGAATTCTCAATCTTGGTAATTCGAGGACTAAATACCTGGAACGGAGCAATTATGACACACGGAGAACCATGAAGATCTCATATTGGGCTATGATCGAGGGTGTTCGTGAATCTGCAATTAAAGCAGGAATGGTAGACCAACGCGTCTTTGAGGAAGGAATTAAGGACCTTTACAGAACAACGGAGCCGGATGGCGTATTTTGTTATACTTTTTTCAAGGGTTTTGGAGAAAAATGATCGACGCTCTAGCGGCTCCTTTTAAGGTCCAGTTTAAATCAAACCAATCAGCCCCTATTGAAATCATGGAGAATCTGTTTTTCATTCAACGAGGATATTTGAATGCGAATCATTTCGTTTATTTCGGCACCAATTACAGATCCCAATATGATGAAATAATGAAGGGCTTTTGGGGTCGAGGCATAGTCAAAAACCAAGACGGCACTCTGTTCACCTCTGTCAAGCCGTAAAAAGAACCGAGGACCTTGAAGTTTTCGCGGCTGAACGCTCACGCTCCAAACGCGAGCGAGGATTTGCTCACTCTTACGTGGATGTCCTGAATCAGACAGGCGAGGAAACAACGACCATGAAGGGGCTGAGCCTTCTGGGCTTCAGGGAGACATAAAATTCAGACACAGATTATGATCCGAAAGGGAAACATCATGTACGGAAAGCTTTTCGAGTCTTTTCAAATTGACGGCCTAAAGTTGAAAAACCGACTGATAATGGCTCCTCTGTATCTGGGGTATGCGGGAGAAGGTGGGTCGGTCAGCGCCCTGCTCTTAAAACATTATGGATTGATGGCCCGAAGCGGGGTGGCGTTGGTGGTAGTCGAAAACGCAACCATCGATTACCTGCGTGGCGGCGGTTCTCATCGCACCATACGCTCCGATACTGACGATACTATTGAAGGATTGCAACGTCTGGCTGAAACGATCAAGAAGGAAGGCGCCTTGGCCTGTCTGCAGATCAACCACGCAGGAAGGTTTGCGGCTGTCCCAAATCCAGTCGCTCCATCTGCTGTCGACACATTCGGCCGCATTCCCACGGCCTTGACTAAGGAGGAAATCGACGAGATCGAGGACTCTTTTGTGGATGCGGCTCTCCGAGTCAGGAAGGCCGGTTTCGACATGGTGGAGTTGCATGGTGGCACTGGCTACCTGCTCGCCCAGTTTCTCTCTCCGAGGACGAACAAGAGGCTGGATGAGTATGGAGGATCCTTCGAGAACCGCCAAAGGTTTGCTCTCGAGGTCGTATCTAAAGTCAATAATGCGGTCAGTCCTTTCCCGGTCGGGTACCGTTTCCTGGCTGATGAGTGGCTTCCTGACGGCCTGAAGCTGGAGGAATCGGTTCTCTTTGCTCGTTCTCTTGCTAGTCTCGGCGTTGCATACCTTTCAGTCATGGGTGGAACGTACGAGTCCTTTTTCTTACCTGATATCCTGGAAAAGTCCGCGAAACCAGGCTACATGGTCGATTTAGCGGCGACGATAAAAAAAGAAGTGGATGTTCCCGTAATAGCCGCTGGTCTCATTAACAACGGAGAATTGGCGGAAAGGATAGTTACTCAAGGGAAAGCGGACCTCATCGGACTTGCCCGGGTACTCTGGACAGACCCGGAATGGCCACAGAAGGTAATCCAAGGACGGGAGAATGACATATTGCAGTGTGACTCATGCAATGCCTGCACGAAATTGGTTATGAAAGGCAAGCCGGCTTTCTGTGCGAGATGGCCAGTAGATAAGCAGAAATTCTGGCGGGCTAAGTTCGAATAGCTCGTCGGGAATTGAGAGGATCATGGACGAATTTGGCAATTTGGGAGCGATGAACCATCGCAAGGGACAGAAAGCACAGGGTTATTAGGCCATAAGACACAAATGTAACTTCTCAATAATCTCGGGGTAAAATCCAGGTGTAAGGAGTTCTGTGACAGGGAGCCTGGGTTTGAGTCATGGCTATGTGATTGGGATGCTTTCCCTTCGTTCGTTTGCGGTTCTGTGCCATACTGCGTAAACCAAAACATTCCACCGTCGCTGCGCCAACATCCGTGGAGCGACGGCCGACTACATTTCTCTCGAGCCCGGAGCGTGACGATGATCGGCAGGTACCTCGGACATCTTGACCACAACGATCCCCTGTGCGGATATCTGCGCGATCACATCATTCCCCAATTGGGCGTTTCTTCGCATCATACGGTTTTCCGCGTATTTCAATCGGCGTGTTCTCGCCACGTGTACCTTTACGAGGAAGAACGCAGCGGTGCGCGGGTGATCGGCAAGTTTCATTCCCCTCGCCGCAATCCTAACCTGTACCCTCCCAAAACCGGGGAAACGGAATACAACAACCTTGTGTTCCTGCGCGACCTGGGGCTTGATTCGTTCCCGCATTACGTGGTCAAGCCCCTAGGATTCAACCTGGCCATCGGCAGCGTGCTCCTGGAGGAATACCTGGAGAGCGACCTTCTAGGCAAGGTGATAACCGACGCCATCCACCTGGGCAGGCGCGACCGGCTGTACCGCAAGCTCTCCGCCTTGGCCTATTTTCTGGCCTCTATGCACAACCGCACTGCGGGCGACTGGCCGGTCAACTTCGACCATAGCCATGCTTACATGGGGCGATTGCTTAATTCGCTCATCGTCAAGCGGGACATAGGGCACGACCAATTCGGTGAGCTGTACCACCTGCGCGAGGCCTGGCGGTACCAACGCTGCATGTGGGAAGACCGGGGAGTTCTGGTCCACGGCGACGTCACCCCGTCCAACTTCCTGTTCGGCAGGGGCCACAACGTCATGGCTATTGACCTAGAGCGTATGCAATGGGCTGATCGCGTATTCGACCTGGGAAGGCTCTGCGGCGAACTCAAGCATTTCTTCTTCCAAGCCAAGGGCGACCCCCACGCTGCCGAACCCTTCATCGGGCATTTTCTCTGGGAATATTGCTGCCATTTTCCTGATCGCATGAGCGCCTTCAGATCCATCACCCGGCGCACCCCCTTCTACATGGGCATCACCCTGCTGCGGATTGCTCGCAATTCCTGGATCGACCAGGAATACCGCCGGCGACTTGTTCAGGAAGCCAAACAGATTCTGAGGGCACTGCCATGAACATTCAGGCGATCCTTTTCGACGTCAACGGCACGCTCATCGACATTCAGACCGATGAAGGCAACGAGGAAATCTACCGGGGCATCAGCCATTTTCTGACCTACCAGGGGATGTATGTCCACCGGTGGGACGTACGCGATGAGTATTTCCGGCTCATGGACGAGCAGCGGGGGGCAAGCGCCGAGGCCTTCCCTGAGTTCGACGCCGTGGAGTTGTGGCGGGAGTTCCTCCGGCGCAGGCCAGAAGCCTCCCATGCCTTGCCTCCGGACAAACTGCGGTGGATGCCCCTCTTTTTAGCAGAGATGTACCGTGGTGTCTCTCGCTTCCGCTTACAGCTCTATCCCGATGTGAAGAACGTGCTCGACGAACTGTTAAGGCGCTTCAAGCTGGCGGCCCTCTCCGACGCCCAGAGCGTCTGGGCGCTGCCTGAAATGCGGGCGGTTGGCATCGAGACCTATTTCCAGCCCATCATCGTTTCTGGCGACTTCGCCTTCAGAAAGCCGGACAAACGGATATTTGAAGCAGCCTTGAGTGGGCTCGACCTGCCGCCCGAGAACGTCATCTTCGTAGGCAACGACATGTACCGCGACGTCTACGGGGCGAAGCAGTTCGGCATGAAGACCGTGTTCTTTTCATCCAACCAGGGGAGGAAAACAGCGAACGGGGTGGAGCCGGATTACATCATCTACCAGTTCGCCGAGCTTAGGCAGGCCATAGCCTTCTTCGACGCCCAATAAAAGCCGCCCTGAGCTTGCCCCAGGCAGGAGCCGGAACCGGCCAAGATATAATCTACAAGAGAAAGGACTACACACCTCCGATGCTCCGAATATGGTCATGGGTAACGATAGTGATGGGCGGCTTGACGGGACTGTCTCCGCTGCTTCACGTCTGGCAAATGTACATCGTCCAGATTCGCCACGATGGCGAATCTGTTATGGAAGACTTGGATTCAAGACGGCGTTACTTCATCTGAGTCAAACTTGAAGTTTGCTTAGATACAGTCGAAAATCTGAATCGACACACAGTCACGGGCAAAGGATTGAGGCGAGAAAATGACAAAAAACAAATTGCACTACGGCTGGCTTGTTATTTTTGCGGGGCTCATCGTCACCATCGGCGCTCACGGATTTGGCCGAATGTCCTACACATTGATCCTGCCGGCAATGAAGGACGGGCTACATTTCAGCTACAGTGAACTGGGGTTACTCGGGACGGGAAATTTCATCGGATACCTCGTGATGGCCATCGTAGGAGGATTTCTTGCCGCACGTTTTGGGCCTCGAATTGTTATCACACTGGCTTTGGTCTTGATGGGTGTCACAATGATTCTAACTGGTTTGGCCGAGAGTTTCGCGTTTGCCTTTGGCAGCAGGTTACTCACCGGTCTGGGAAATGGGGCAGCGTACGTTCCGGCCATGGCCCTTGGTTCCGCATGGTTTTCAGTTCAGCGTCGTGGATTTGCCACGGGGATAGTCTCGGCAGGGATTGGTGGTGGCACAATGATCGCGGGGCTAGTAGTCCCGATGATTCTAAGCGCCTATGGAACCGAAGGGTGGCGATTTGTCTGGTACTACCTGGGAGCGGCTGTGCTGGTGATTGCAATTGTCGCTGGATTGGTTATCAGAAACCGCCCTGAAAATCTTGGACTACGTCAAATTGGAGCGCAACCCGAGGTCGGTGGCAATGCGCCGAAACCGCCAGCAGGTCTCATGAGTTGGAGCACTATCTATAAAATGAGGTCGGTCTGGTATTTGGGCACGGTTTATTTTCTCTATGGTTTTTCCTACATCATCTATATGACTTTTTTCGCAGCCTATCTGTGCCGGGAAATGGGCATGACCTCGGGCGAGGCAGGCAGGCTGTGGGCATTGGTTGGTGGGCTTAGCATATTTTGCGGCATTATCTGGGGAAGCTTGTCCGACAAACTTGGGCGTGCTCGAGGGGCTGCTATCGCATACATTGCGCTTGCACTGTCGTACGCTATTTTCGCGTTGTTTCAGATCAAGCTGGGATTCTATCTGTCCGCTATAGTGTTTGGCCTCACAGCGTGGAGTATTCCAACTATCATGGCTGCAACCGCGGGTGATTACGTGGGTCCCAGATTAGCCCCAGCGGGACTTGGTTTCATCACCTTGTTTTTTGGAATCGGCCAAGCGCTTGGACCGTGGATCGGCGGGTATCTCGCCGACGTGACAAGGTCTTTCACGGGTCCGTTTCTGCTCGCTTGCGCTGTGTCCTTGATCGGGGCCGTTATGTCAATGGGATTGAAACCGATACACACGGAGGAATCATAGAGACTCAACGCCTTTGCCAAAGGCTCCATTGTTGGGCTGCACAGAGAAACCGTCAAATGACCAGCGGAGGCGATCATGATTACTGTAGCCATTATCACTCGGAAACTGAAAGAAGGTAAGACCTATGAAGACTTTCGCAAAGCATGGTATCATACAGTTGGTTTTGGAGCTTCCAGCAAACTCTACACTGTGATCAACACATTTGATGCGCGAGAGATTACCGTTATCGGTTTTGTCGAGACAGATCATGAGGAGTTTCGTTCAAAAGCGGAAATCGACGTGAGACAAAGGCTGGACAACCCGTTGGACGATGTGATCGAGCGACAGATAACCCGTCAATTCGGGGTATTGGTGTCCGAAGATGACTTTTCTGCAAGCGGTGGCATCAAGTATAAACCGGCTTCGATTGCAGGAAAAGTAACAAACATTGAGGAATTAATGAATCAGTTGCAGGAGGTTTCACTGGTCGTAACAGAAGCCTCCAGAGAGCGAGACACTGCTAATAAAGCAAGAAAAGAGTCTCCGTCAACAAGCCGTTGCAGTGTACGGCGCTCACGCCCCGCCGGTGAACCAGAGCGTTACAAATAGCGATGCCTTATAGATTGCGAACTGAGTATCGTAGAGGAGAACACGACAGTGAAATCCACATGTGCAAGATGCAGATTTCGGAACTATGCGGAGCGCAAGCCAAATTCATTAATTGCCCGGATTTGGCGATGGCATACCGGATGGTGTCCAGGCTGGAAAGCGTACCAAAGAGAGTTGGCTGAGAAAGGTAACGCCAAGACATCCTAACCTCTCAATGCAACGGATGCGGCAGGCAGTTCCGCTGATGTCGGTCATCGTAGCAGGAGTTAAGCACGCTCAAGGCCATCGGCTTAACTGAGCTAGTCTTTGGCTCCTGACGGAAATAAGGCGCCGTCCACTATGTCCGATTACTTCTTGATCATATTTACCCGTTTCCTGGGAAGCGTGTCGCTGATTGCTATGATGGTTTTTACCTCCGTAGGCTCACTGAATCTGGTTAAACTAGAGGTCGGAGAATCTGCGGCGCTTTTGTTGAATTCATTTCTTTCGATCGGCTTTTTCATTCAACACAGTGGGATGATCAGAAAATCGTTTGAACGATGGTCGGCCCAATTCATTGAAAAGAAGTACCAAGGCGCTTTGTTCACGATATCCTCTAGCATTGCACTACTATTACTCGTAGTGTTCTGGCAGAAATCGAGCTACACTCTTGCTTCTGCACACGATGGTCTTCGTTGGATCCTTAGGGTAGTATACGTCATGTCTGTTTTTGGTTTGATCTGGGGAATCCGATCTCTGGGTTCGTTCGACCCATTCGGACTCGATCGAATTCTCCAGAGTACCAAAGGCGCTACGGCTACACCGAGTCGTTTAAGGGTCCGGGGCGCATATCGGTGGGTACGGCACCCGCTGTATTTATTTTTCATCTTGATGATTTGGTCTTGTCCGGATCTTACGGTCGACCGCTTGCAGTTTAATCTTTTGTGGACCGCATGGATAATAGTTGGGACAATTCTTGAGGAACGAGATCTCGTGAAGCTATTTGGTGATGATTATCGGGTATATCAGATCGAAGTGCCAATGCTGATTCCAAAGCGAATACCATCTCGATGAATCGGATAGAATCCAGAAAAGCTGAAGACGGTCACTTGCTCTCGCTGCATTTTTCGCCAATGCTTTGAGTATCAAACTACGGGGGTCAAACGATGGCTCTGGAGAAAAGGAAACTTGGATCTACAGGACAAGAGGTTACACTCATCGGACTGGGTGGCGAAGGATTACTAAGGACATTCGGCCATGACAGGCACGCTGTCCAATTGATCAATCATGCGATAGACCTCGGCGTCAACTACTTCGAATCGGCCAGGGCCTACTCTGGGAGCGAGAATTATTACGGGAAAGCGTCCGGGATCGCCGCAAAGAGATTTTCCTCACGAGTAAGTCTCACGCACGGGACAAGCGCGGCGTACTGACACACTAATTTGCGGTATCCCCTCCTTCAACTAACACAATCTATGGCGAACACGATGTACAAGGCCGATATCCATTCTTTGAGGCTTCTTCAGGACTGTTGAACTTCGCAGTGCAATTCGAGCAATTGTAATACTGGCAGTCGGGTTTATGAAAAACCTTTGATTTTATATTACCGTGATAATTTGCTTTCGGCTCAGGTTTTTGATGCGCTTTCCCGTTCGTGGACTCTTTTGTTTTTCTGAAATCCCACGGCGGAATCGGATCCGGATGGGACCACAAGCCTTTACTGGATGCCCTGGCGCCATTTTCAGCTATCTGAAGATCATCATCTTTCGGGGCGCATCGCTGATACCACCAGGCGAATCCTTCGGCGACAATCATCTGGTTCAGGTATTTGCGATCAATGTAAATTTTGGCGACCAGCCTCTCGTATCTGTCTTGATCCATTGGGACAACTTCAACGGTCTTCCCGAAAACCTTATCCGACGTAAACTGCTTGGCTCTGGTCCCGAAATCCTGATCATGTTCCGGGCAATCGATCCCGTAAAGTCTGATGCGAACCGGCGATTTGTCCCGCAGGACTTCGATGGTATCCCCGTCAAGAACTCCGATGACTTTGGCCCGAAAGGTGGAGGTGTCGGCTGAAAAGGCAGTCGTAATAGCAAGAAACACAATTAATAGGGCCGTTCGAAATAACATCATGGCTCCGTGTGAGCTTCATATTGTACGATGTTGATCGTCAACCAGGTGGACCGAAGGGATATTCTCGATGATATCCCTCTTCCCCATTACAGAATTACTGGAATGTCCCTGTCCCGCAGGAAATCCTTTAACTGGACATATTTGAGCTTAGACAGGATCATAAATTAACATAATTGTCACGTAGAAACCTCGAGGAAAAAATTATTGGGTCCCTCATGATGATCATGATATACGAATCGGCTGAGAGCACAGAGGACACTGTAACTTCCCCCCCGTTACAGTAACCACTGTGCTCTCTTTGTTTTTCCAGCGAGGGTGAAAAAGTGAAAAACGATAACACATGGAGGGGAAAATATATCGCAGGCGTGGAGCCTTAGGTGTATGTTGTGAGTGTGCGCCGTTCCATTT
>JAPLJJ010000183.1 GCA_026388665.1 Deltaproteobacteria bacterium | reverse complement strand
TTAGGGTAAGACTCCTGAAGATGTTAATCGCTACTTTCATGATGACTATGTTCGCTGGTTACGTGAGGATGAAGGCTTTTACAAATTCAGCAATTAAATTGACTGTTTTTCTCTGATTATTTGGGACAGCCTTCCCTTTAAAAGTTTATGCTGATACTTCAGTTTTTGGTGGAACTCAGGATGAAGAGTTTAAAGAAAACAGCCTGAACTTTTTCAACAAGGTTACCAATGGCGAATTCATAGTTCTGCTTTCAACTGAAACGCTCAGGGAACTTTCCGGATCACCTCAAGAAGTGCAGTCTGTTATGTTAAACCTCCCAGATAGTTCAATCAAAAAAGGTGAAATCAGCCTGAATTTATGAAAGACTGAAAACAAACACATGGCCTTTATTAGTTGAGGGTCTTGCCATAAAAAAAGAGAAAGAAATGACATATTACTTACAATGACATTAATGATGCCGTTGACGTAAGCGCTTAACATCAAGCCCATCGCAGGGATGACCGATCCCGGAATATCACCTCCACTACAAACCATCTGGGGCCGACCAGGCAGCGCAGTTCGAATCTATGGCACCGGCCACCCCATGATCGGCACCGTGCTGATGCTGTTCTTCGGGCTACCCTCGATAACCCGATCGCTGTACGCCACGTAAACCAGAACATTGCGCTTGCGGTCGAAGAAGCGCACGACATGAAGTCTCTTGAACACGAGGCTGCGGTGCTCGTCGAAGACGCTCTCGCCGTCCTTGAGTTCGCCGACGATCTTGATCGGGCCGACCTGACGACAGGCGATGCTGGCGTCACTCGTATCCTCCGCCACTCCCAATTGGCCCTTCACCCCTCCCGTTTCCGCACGGGCGATGTGACAGGCGACGCCCTGGACTTTGGGGTCGTCGAAGCCGTCGATCACGATCTTGTCGTTGGGTCCGAGCCAGCGAAAATGCGTGCTGACTGAGCCGGTCGTGCCGCGTTCGGGGCGACTTAAGACCCACCATCCGAAGGACACAATGACCAAAAGGATTCCGCCGCCGAGAATAATTCCGACCTTTTTCATGATGATTTGCCTTCCTTGAGTGAATTTACACCCAACCTTGGAGCCATTGCGGCGCTGCCGAGTCTGATTTTCATCTTAGGATACTCCTTTTCTTTGAAATGAGCCAGCCTGGCCAACCCTGATCCTTCATGAAAAAACCTGACGAATGAACTTCGGAAAATTTGTGGGGAATTTTGGGGGCGCCCCTGGACTTGACAAAAACCGTCCAATGTTCGAAGAATATTCCATCTTCAAGTCACAGACGCTCAACAGGACCACTTAATTAATGAATTGAATCATGGATGAGCGACGCTTTCCAATCAAGCGATCAGAGTATGCAGGAGCAGGCGTGAGAAGAATCAAACAGGAAAAGCCTATATTGGTATCAGATCTCGACGTAGTTTACGTCGGGACATTCGTACCAAAAACGTGCGGAATTGCGACATTCGCCAACGACCTGGGTACTTCCATCGCGCAGGAAATGGGGGACAAGCCATATCGCGTCGTTGCCATTACTGATCGAGCAGGAGGGTACAATTACCCGCCTGAGGTTACGTTTGAGATCCGAAAGAACGTAATTCGTGATTATGCTCGCGCAGCCGAATATCTTAACGGTTCATCGGCACAGATAGTCAGCCTACAGCACGAATTCGGAATCTACGGGGGCGATGCCGGCAAGTACCTTTCAGTGCTGCTGTCTCATTTGAAAAAGCCCGTAATAACAACTCTGCACACGATCTTAGAAAATCCTCCCAGCGATTACCGGGAAGCCTTAGAGGACGTCATAAACTGCTCCCAGCGACTTGTCACCATGAGTCAAAAGGGGGCCAGGATGCTCCATGAGATATATGGCGTTCCCCAAGACAAGATCTCAATAATACATCATGGTGTTCCTGACGTTCCTTTTGTTGATTCTAACTTCTATAAGGAACAGTTCAACGTGGAAGGGCTGACAGTTCTTCTTACCTTTGGGTTGATCAGTCCCAATAAGGGTATAGAAACGGCCCTGGAAGCCCTACCTTCTGTTGTGGAGAAATACCCGAACACTGTCTACATCATTCTTGGCGCAACGCATCCTGAAGTTAAGAAGATTCAGGGCGAGAAGTACCGCTTATCACTTGAACGAAAAGCCATTGACCTGAAGATAGCAGACAATGTGGTGTTCCAGAACAGATTCGTCGATCTGCAGGAATTAACGGAATATATGTCTTGTTGTGATGTTTATTTGACTCCGTATTTGGCCAAAGAACAAATAACTTCGGGCACACTCGCTTACGCTGTGGGCATGGGCAAGGCTGTAGTGTCTACGCCGTATTGGTATGCGGAAGAATTGCTCTCGGATTCACGGGGAGTGTTGGTCGATTTCAGCGACGTGAAAGGTATGGCCAACGCTCTGAACGACTTGATCGGCGATTCCTTGCGGCGGAATAGAATTCGCAAGGCGGCTTACGAGTACGGGCGCACAATGGTGTGGCGGGAGGTAGGGCGTCATTACGTGGAAATGTTTTTACAAATGCTCAGTGAACGGAGGGACTTGGGGGTGACATCTTCCTGGAAGCAAAAGATGCTTCCCCTGATTACCCTCCCAGAGATCAAACTCGATCATTTGATATCTTTATCAGACGACGTCGGTCTGTTGCAACATACGTGCTTCGGTATACCGAATCGTGATCATGGGTACAGCGCTGATGATGTCGGTCGGGGACTTGCTGCGCTAATGACTTGTTATAATCAGCAGAAAGACGAGCAGATGCTTCCTTTAATCCGAACTTATATTAGCTTTCTGAGTCACTCTCAGACGGAAACAGGCCATTTCCACAATTTCATGTCCTATGATCGAAGATTCATGGACAACCAAGGGAGCGAGGATACGTTGGGCCGGGTCCTTTGGGGCCTCGGGACCGTTGTCAGGTGGGGGACAAAAGAGCAAATACGGGCCCTGGCCCAAAACATGATGGCAAAGGCCGCTCCGAGAATACTCGAGATTGAATCGCCGAGGGCCAAGGCCTATGCCATTATAGGTATGTACCATCTCTTGCAAAAATTCGAAGGAGCAAGTCAATTCAAGCGACTTCTCATTCTGTTGGCTGATGATCTGGTTAGCCTGTACAAAGAAAACAGGAGCGCGGACTGGGAGTGGTTCGAGGATGTGATAGCCTACGGAAACGCTAAAATCCCAGAGGCATTGCTACGTGCTTACCAGGTAACCCAAAGTGATGAATACCTGAACGTTGCTCTAGAATCGCTTGACTTCATTACCAAAGAGCAAATGAATGGAGTCTATTTTGACCTTGTCGGCAATGAAGGTTGGTACCCCAAAGGTGGGGAAAAGGCCCTCTTTGGACAACAGCCCATAGACGCAGGCTATCTGGTAGAAGCCTACGTTGCGGCTTCAGAGGTAACGAACGACTACAAGTACCTGGAACTCGCTCGGCTCGCTTTTGAATGGTTCCTGGGCCGAAATAGACTGAATACCGCGCTCTATGATTTTGCTGACGGTTCGGTGGCCGACGGGATCGACTCTAGCGGAATCAGCGCCAACCAAGGCGCAGAAGGAGTTGTGTGCTACCTTCTTGCAGTTCTCGGTCTTTCCGAACTCAAGGCTCAAAGAATCCTGCCTCCCAAATAGAACCGAATCATTTTCACGCTGTCTTGTTGATCGATGGTGAAGGTTTCTATACAGCCATTCCTGAAGCTTCAGAACTGTCCGTATTTTCTCCTATTATGCCGCTGCGCGCCCAAACAGGTAACTTGATTGCTCTGACGAATGTTCACGATCTTTGCCGGTTGCAAAAGAGGATTCGTTGATGTAAAACCCCCGTGAACGGATAAGTTGGTTGCAACCGGCATACGACGTCCCGGGTAAAACCAACCAATTATTTACTTACGCTTGGGCGAATCAATGTGCCTTAGACGTAAAGAAAAGGACTTTCGATGAGTGATTCAGACCCCATAGTCATGATTTCGAGCTATCCTCCACGCCTGTGTGGAATTGCGACTTTTGCTGAGGAAGCAAGAGAATTCATCCAGAAGCTTAATCCTGACAGGGAAGTGTTGGTAATAAGTCACACAGACGGCCAAGGAGAAGGTGTCTTTCCTATCATTGACATGTCCAGGAGGGACTGGTGGAAGACTGTGGCCATAAAAGTGCATAGACTGCGCCCTTACGCAGTCCATCTGGAACACGAATACGGTC
>JAPLJJ010000012.1 GCA_026388665.1 Deltaproteobacteria bacterium | reverse complement strand
ATTGGATGACCATGGCAATCAATCTGAACTGCCGGTTGATTGGAATCCGAGCGATTACTTGCGGCGATTGCCTGGGACCATTGATGTCCGTGTAAGGGGCGCAACTGTAAAGGTGGCTGGCTGGCAATACGACATGATTGGGATGACAGGTTATTGCGTTCCAGTCATTCTTTTGGACACCAATATGGAAGAAAACAATCCCGACGATCGAGGGCTTACCCGGTACCTGTACGGGGGCGATGAGGCGTACAGATTTGCCCAAGAAATGATTCTCGGTATGGGTGGCGTCAGAATGCTTGAGAAATTGGGTTACAGCAACCTCACAAAATTCCACATGAATGAAGGTCACGCCAGCCTACTTGCTATGGAGCTGCTCCGAGATCGCCGTAGACAGGAAGCCCCTGAATGGGATTTTGAGGGTGCAAGAAAAACTTGTATCTTTACCACCCATACCCCGGTAGCAGCCGGCCACGATCATTTTTCCTACAAGTTGGTCGAAGAATACCTTGGAGGAGAATTTCCGCTGGAAATCATAAAAATGCTCGGGGGCAACGATCGCTTGAACATGACTTTACTGGCCTTGAACATGAGCCATTACATAAACGGGGTGGCCAAGAGACATGGTGAAGTATCGAAGGAGATGTTTCCTGCTTATCCCATTGATACCATAACCAACGGCGTTCATTCGTACACGTGGACCTCGGACAGCTTCAAATGTCTCTTCGACAAATATATCCCCGGATGGACAACAGATTCGTTCACACTGAGATACAGCTTGGGGATTTCCAAAGAAGAGATCTGGGACGCTCACGTGGAGGCCAAGAAGTTGCTCTGTGATCATGTGAACAAGGAAATGAACATCGGGATGGACTTTGAGGCATTCACCATTGGGTTTGCCCGTAGGGCAACCCTATACAAGAGACTGGATTTGATATTTTCCGATGTAGACAGACTTCGGAGTGTTGCAAGCCGGGCGGGAAGAATCCAGCTCATATTTGCGGGCAAGGCCCACCCGAAAGATTGGCCTGGAAAGGAACTGATCAAGAAAATATTCCGAGCCTCCCATGAGTTGAAAGACCATATCAAGATTGCCTATCTCGTTGATTATGACATGGAACTTGCCAAGATTCTGACATCCGGTGTTGATCTCTGGCTCAATACACCCCAAAAGCCTCTGGAGGCGTCGGGCACCTCCGGTATGAAAGCAGCCCATAACGGTGTTCCAAGCCTCAGTGTGCTCGACGGCTGGTGGCTTGAAGGCCATGTAGAGGGTGTCACAGGATGGTCCATTGGATCAAGATCAATGGAATCCGACGGCCACAGACCCGAGGCGCAAGAGATTTATGACAAACTGGAGAGCATCATCCTCCCGATGTATTACGGGAACAGGGACAAATGGACGGAAATCATGCGGCACTGCATAGCCTTCAACGCCTCCTTCTTCAACACGCAACGGATGGTACAGCAATATGTGCTCAACGCATACCTCCATTGACGAGTATCAAAAGCGACCGTTCAAAGACACGGCGAAGCTTCTGAGGGTCCCACCGCCCATCCTGTTAGCAATCATTAGGCTCCTTTCGTAACCTATACGCTACTGTTTTTGTCCAATTATCAGGATGTCCGAAGCCCAGCGAGGATTGCGTTTCGCAAATCGTTTGGTGATTTCTCTATACCACTTGTAGTTTTCAAGTTCCCGCATTAAACGAATGCGATTCCGAAAGATCCTGAATCCCGACACTTCTAGAATTTCAAATCCTGCCTTACGGACTTCCTCGATCAAGGAATCAAAAGAGTAAAAGTTGATTCTCGAAGCTCGTGAAGCTCTTTTCCAGTCAGTTTCGGCGTCGAATGCGATCGATTCACCTGATCTGTGAATTTGTCTTCCTATTTTCTTAAACCCTGCGAGCAGAGAAGGGGCTGTATAGATGGGATTGTATACGTACAACATGCCATTCGGATTAAGAATTTGAAAGAATTCTTTCATGAGCTTGGGAGCGTTCCCTAAATACATAAGGATTTCATTGAGCACAACAGCGTCCATCACTCCTTTGCGCAAGGGCAATTTGTCGACAAGATTCGCCTGACAAAGCCCTGCATAGGCCCCCGTGTTAGCGGCCTGCCGCAACTCTGACGGCCACAGTTCCAAACCAAACCATTCAAGGTTCGAGATCCCCTCGCTGAAAAGGGCCATGTTACCAGGACCACAGGCAACATCCAAAACCTTTATGGGAAAGGGCCTGTTAGCCGCCAGCCACTCCAGAGATTCTCGAATTCCGGAAAAATGGGCGTATTTTAGCTTGGATTCAAATCTATTTAAGACTTCTGGGGAGAGCAGATCATTCTCCTTAGGTTCCCTTAGAAATTGATCATGAGTCGGCATCTACCTTTACAAGAACTAAATCAGGGAATTGCTCGTAACGCGTGGTTGTTAAGAATGGTTCAATCCTTGTTCCATTCAGGCTGGACAAATCTATCTCTTGAATGAAGAAGCCTTGACGCGCGAATAATTTCCCGAGAGAATCAATCAGCGTGTTATAAAGCTTTATTCTAATTAGCCCTTCGCCGGATCCGGATATGGGATTCTCCTCAACGTAGCTAATCGCCGCTCTCATGGAGCTGTAATAGCCTCCACGCCTCATCGTCGCGCCGACAAATCCGGGCATCGCGCCGGAAAGCGCTATCTCGCAATTGTTCCGGACAATAGCCCTATCGATATTATCAACCGCTTTTCCGTTTAGGAACACCGTCGCTATCTGACTATCCACAAAATCTCTCGTGATGCCGAACTGGTCTTGAAGCAATTCTCGGATGGAGGACCCAACAACTACTTTCATGAAGACGCCCTTCTGAAATACTGGGCTCAGGATTTGCGTGACTCTGATTTTATCGATCATGGCTGTCTCGAAACAAAAGGCGAATCCGTATCAAAAATCATGGATTCGCCTTAAGAAGTAATAGTCAAGGCTTTTGACTTAAAAACCGGGATGTTGAGAGTTGTAATCTTCCTACCAGTTAAAAACCTGATCCAACTCCGCGTCTGTGACTTTGAATTTGATGTTGTGAGGCGGCAACGCATCTCGAGAGAAGAATCCGGGCAAACGATCATGAGCTGAAGTAAAGCCCGCTTTGATGTTAAACTCTCGTTCATTCTTGAGCACGCTCTTTCCAAGGGCCGCGACATCATCTCCATTAAGGTTAAGGCCATAGAATGCGTTGATCATATCAATCAATGCCTGAAAAGTCTCAGGTTGGTCAAGGACTGCAAATGCTATGAACAGACACATGCCGGTTGAATCAACCGCAGCAGTGGCAATCTGTAGATTTCTAGACAAATCAACCTGACCCTCGGGTGACAGCGCATCAGTCTTTCCACCGATTCCCAGAATGTTTGAACCGACAGCGTAACCCGCTGTATGATCCGCTCCCATGGGGCTTGTCGCGTATGTAACACCGATTCCTTGGACGGCCCTGGGATCATAAGCCGGCATCGCCTGGTTTTTGACAACAGGGACGCGTTCGACACCAAAAACTTTCCCTGTTACCGCTGCGCCGCTTCCCAGGATGCGTCCGAGATTAGTGCCTTTGCCCACCTGCTTGACAAAGTTGATGGCTGCTTCGCCGTCGCCAAATTTGGCAAGGCCCGCTTCCATAGCGACTCCGATGGTCGCTCCCATTTCGATAGTGTCTACCCCGTAATCGTCATCAAGACGGTCCAGCATAGCGATTGTGTCGAGATCGTCGATACCGCAATTACCTCCATGAGCCCAGACTGTCTCATACTCAGGCTGTTTTGTTAAATAATTGCCGTACTTGTCATTGTAAATGCCGGAGCATCTCATGACGCAGCCACGGTGACAGCCATGCGTTGGATTGCCGCCTCTTTCCTTCTCTAGGGCTGCCTCGGTCTCTCCACTTATCTTGGTGTGACCTTCAAAACGTCCCCACATGAAGTTGTGAGTCGGATAGCCGCCAGCTTCGTTGAGTATGTTCGTGAGAACATTGGTTCCGTAAGCGGCAAGCCCCTCGCCAGTTACAGGATGCTTTTTCAAGCCGTCAACCCACCGCTTGTTGGCTTCCTTAAACTTTTCAGCATCTTTCGGAGGTCTCATGGATACGCCGGTGTCATCAAGGATGATCGCCTTGACGCCCTTGGAACCCATGACAGCCCCGGTACCGCCACGACCAGCGTGTCTAGTCGGGCGGCACTCCATATCAGTACACGCGATAGACGCCGCGGCCAACTTCATTTCACCCGCTGGACCAATGCTCATGTAGCTGACTTTATCGCCGTACTTGGCCTTTAGTTTTTCAATCAGAGCGTAATTCCCAAGCCCTTTTAACGTGTTATCAGATTCGATTTTAACTCCGCCCTTGTTCACGAAGATTGTGTAAAGGTTGTCAGTTTTGGGTTTACCCTCTAAAACGATGGCCGCGTATCCCAGTTTAGCTAGTGTCTGAGACGCCATGCCGCCGGCATTGGATTCTTTAATGCCACCGGTCAGAGGACTCTTGCATCCAACGGACAAACGACCCGAATTCGCTGCAATAGTGCCGCTCAACAAGCCCGGAGCTATAACCAGCTTGTTCTCCTCACCCAAAGCGTGGCACAAGGGCGGAACCTCTTTTGAAACGATGGCGGATGTTAGGGCCCTACCACCAAGACCCGCATATTCCCCAGGCGGAACTAAAGTGGTCTTGGGTCCTCCTTCCGCTCCCATGTCGACTCGCAAAATTTTTTCCATGGGTGTGTTCCTCCATTCAATTAAGACGAGATATTGAAGTAGTGATTTGAATGACCACGCAGGGTCGTAAGACACAAGTAATTATCGGTACCGATTTATGATATGGTTTGGACGCTGGTGAGTCAAGAGGAAAAGCTTAAAAAATGTAATAATATTTAGCTGTTATGCCTAGCTTGACATAATGGGGTCGTTGGCTTCGATTTCATTGGCGGATCGGTGCCCCTGATACGCTATCCACCTGCGATAGGAGGAAATATAGCCAATCTATCACCTTCACTCAATTCATGCTCCTTCGTGCCGGATCGCCCGTTAATCAGTAAAATGAGCGCCATGTCGGACGGTATAGCCATCATATGCAGGACATGATTCACGGTGGCCTTGTCTGGGATTTCCAGGGTGATAGGCTTACCCGCGACAGATCCGGACACAAACTGTGTCAAAGAAGCGTAAAGAACGAATTCAATTTTCATTTCGTTTTACCTTCGGGAAACATTTTCCCCGCCTCGTGAATTACCTCAGCCATCACTTTCTTTATGGGAACCCGTCTCTCCTGGGCCAGCTTCTTGCAATCATCATATTCCGGTTTTATGTTCACAATACGCCCTTGGAAAGAAGCTATCTTTATACGGGCATTGCCGTAGTCCGTCGTAATGGTCTCGACCACGCGCTCAGTCACGATTCGGTTCTCAATCCTCCAGCGTACCCCTATGGCCGTGGTTTCGGTGAATATGAGCTTAGCGAGTTCATCAATTTTTTCAATCGGGCATATAACTTGTAGGGATACTCCCGGCCGGTTCTTTTTCATGCAATTGGGATGCAGACAGATATCAAGTCCACCAATCTCCAGGGCTCGGCTGATCAAGTGATCGTAAAGTTGCGGGTTCATGTCATCGATATTTGTCTCTATAATTCCAACGGTTCTCGGGGTCAAATCTGCTGATTGCGTCTCGTCGTTTCCAATAGATAAACGTAGCACATTAGGGGATTCAAGATCGCGTTTCCCCGCGCCATATCCGATGCATTCCACGACCATGTTCGGCATAGGCGCAAAATCAGAGCAAAGTGACGTCAGAATGGCCGCTCCCGTCGGCGTTAGCAGTTCAGTTTGCACGCCTGAGGAATAAATCGGTTTACCTTTAATCAGCTCGAGAGTGGCCGGCGCTGGAACCGGTAAGACACCATGAGAGCATGTTACCGTTCCGCCACCAACGTTGACGCTGGAGCAGTAAGCTTTTTCTATTCCTAGACATGAAAATCCAATAACCGAACCTACGACATCGATGAGCGAATCAAGAGCGCCCACCTCGTGCAAACGCGCATGCCCGTTCTCCACGCCGTGAACACGGGTTTCTGCGGCTGCAAGTCGTTCAAATATTTGCAGGCTCTTGTCCTTAACGTTTGGGCTGAGATTGCTCTTGGTTATGGTCAATCGGATATCATCTAGATGAGTAGCGTGACGGTCGTGACCAACTCCGATCTGAACTAGGGCCTGGGTTGCCCTGATGCCTGCCTTGACAACTTCCTTACGATCAATCTTATATCCTTCAACATTGAGCTTTCCTAAATCGGTTCTCAGGGTATCCAAAGGCAGTCCCGCATCCATCAGAGCACCTAGGATCATATCTCCTGATGCGCCTGAAAAGCAGTCGAAATAGGCGATAAGCATGTGGTTTTTCCTGGAGAAATACTACGGCGAACGTAGCCGGGTAGAATCACTGTCAGTCATGGACGATTTTCACAAACGGCCTTCATGATATAATCAAAAACTTTATGGAGTCATAGAACTAGGTTGCCGCTGATAGAGATTCACCCATTTGTTGTGTTCAGCGAGGTTGCTCGAGAACTGATGGCTACCATCATTCTTGGCCACAAAATAGAGATAATCAACTGCTGCCGGTTGAACTGCCGCAATCAGCGATTCTTTTCCGGGATTTGCGATTGGTCCGGGAGGTAGACCGGTGATCTGATATGTGTTGTAGGGGTGTTTCCGATCCAGGTCCGCTCTTGTAATTTTTGCTCCCATGGGCTTGATGCCGTAAATTACCGTAGGATCACACTGGAGTTTCATGTTGTGTCGTAAGCGATTGTGAAACACTGCGGACACTAAAGCGTGCTCGTTAGGTTTCGCTTCTTTCTCAACAAGAGAAGCGAGGGTAACAACCTGTTGAGGAGTCCAACCATATTTCTCAGCGGTTTCTCTGACATGTTTGTCATAAACCGCCTTAAAACGAGTCACCATTTTGTTGACAACCACTTTTGCATTAGATTTTTCGGATGGCCTGAGAAAATAGGTGTCAGGAAACAGGAAACCTTCGAGACTTGACGCGTCAATTTCGAGTTCCTTGAGAAATGAGGGGTCTGTCGCAATCGTCAGAAAATCCTTTTTTGAACCTATACCCTTCTGTTCGAAAAGGTCCGCAATCTGGAAAATGTTGTATCCTTCCGGCACTGTGATAGTAAAAACTAGGGTCTTGCCGGAAATGAGGAGTTCCAGAACTTCTCCAGGGTCACTTCCAGTCCTTAACTGGTAGTCTCCTGCCTTGACATGGCGTTGCTCACCTCGAATGAAGGCTACCAGTTTGAAAAGGAGCTTGCTGGATATAACCCCTTCTTCCTGTAAAATACCGGCGACTTCGGATAAAGAAGCCCCTTTTGGAATGGTAATGATGACTTCTTGACTAGAAGCGCTCTTCTCTGGTGCAGGCGACAGAAAATGGTTTATGATATTGGGAAGACTCGTGTAGAGATAGTGTCCTCCGACGGCGAGGAGTATGAGAAGAGTTATAGCCGATAGAGTCCTGATCACGGAAAAAACGGGGACTTTCATGATGCAAACAATCCCTCATTGCGACGGTGATCGAGATAGCCCTGTAGAATCAACGCGGCAGCGATCTTGTCCACAAGCTTTCTCCGTTTTGCTCGACTCATGTCCGCTTCCAACAAAGCTCGTTCCGCTGCAACTGTTGTCAATCTCTCATCCCATCCATGGACCGGCACGCTCACATTTCCTGCTATAAGATCCATGAATTTTCTCACCTTGTCTACTTGAGGCCCCTCAGATCCATCCATATTGTAAGGCAAGCCTACAACAATTTCAGTTACCTCATAATCCCGAACAATTTCAAGGATCCTGCGAAGGTCCCTTTCCGGATTTGTGGAGGCAATAGTCTCCAGTGCTTGTCCAATTAACCCTGATTGGTCGCTGATAGCAACGCCTATCCGTTTTGATCCAATGTCTAAACCCAACGCTCGCAAATGGGCGCCCCTTATCCGACAGTTGATGCGACTGTCCTGAAAAACATTGGAAAGCACGTTTATTTGATTGTAATCGGGGTGTCAAGCTTTTCAAAACCGTCGGGGCAGTGAGGGCTTGCCAATCTTTTCTCAGGCTTAGAACTGTACGGTTCTGAGAATATGTGCGTTGACGTTATTTCACTGGAAGCAAATCGATATTATATGCTCTGATCAAGCCCTGTCATTGAGACGCTTCCCAAATGGTTGGACAGTGGACGCGACGGTTCTTTGTAATTTACGAGCGCTTTGGCGACTTCCAGAATGTAAAAAATGTCGTCTTCATTTGAGTAAGGGATACACTTTTCGGCGTTTATTGGTAGGTTGGCGACCTTTAACCTCTGGGGAAGTTTAGCGATTCCGACCCCACGGGAGAGACGATCAGGCAACTTTGCAATCGCTTCATTCGAGATCAATATGAGGTTTTCATCATCTGAGAGGAGTGCTAATCCACTGATCTGTAATGTCTTTTTCCTGGCTACTTCTTTTAGCCCAGCCTTTAATCGTTGGGCCAGGAATCCTAACCTTGAACGGATGTCGGCTATGGTGACTATGCCCTCTATAGCCTGCCTGCGCTGAATTACGTCACCGACGATGAGGGCATCTTCAAAACTTTCAAGCGCCTCTGGGAGGAATTTCCGGGAAAGATTCGCTCTAGCCTCTATCAGCATGCTTCGGGCCTCAGGCTCGTCAAGTGATTCCGGATCGAATGCCTTAGAATAAAATTCGACGGCAGCGGCTATATCACCCTGCTCTAATAACTCCCGTCCTCTGGCGACATATGAAAACTCATCTGCGTTGTTATTGCTTTGCATGTTAAAATACTCGCAACACTAATATTGATAAACATAATATATTTATTAAACGAGATGTTGTGCTCATTTAATGAAGCGATGCATAACATATAAGATTTAACTTTTCAACAAAATTTATAATAATTATTTAGGTTTGTTCTTGGGCCATAAGATCGGAGCATTCATGGGGCCTGAACCAAGTGATACTTGTTGAAGCAACGCGATTAAGATGGTAGGAGTGCTAACAAAGGAAAGTCCGCCTCCGGTGGGAAGAAAGCTCCTGAAATATTTGTAGCGCTAGACGCCTCGTGATCATTCCATGAGTCCAAAAGTGACTGGCGGGCGGAAAAAAGTGGCGATGAAGATCAAAGAATTGATGAGATATCTTCCGGTTCTGTCTATTGTGCTTGTAGCCGGAACTTTACTCGTTATTGTTGTCATTTTCACAATCAGGAATATAAACGCGCAAAACCAGAGGATGGAGGAATTCACTCTCAGGCAGGGGATTTCAGTCATACGGACACTCGAGGCTGGTACCCGGACAGGTTTCATGGAGGGGGACTGGGGGATAGAATACCTACAGATGCTCATTGAACAGGCAGCTAAGGATCCGGATGTCGAGTGGGTGGGCTTGATCAACAGTGACGGCATGATAGTGGCTCATAGTGAACCGGCCAAGATCGGTCTGCGCCTGTTAATGGGGAAAGAGCTTCACACTGTCCGAACGGTCATCAGGAGTGGAGAGCCTTTGTCCCTCAAGCGCGAGTTGCCGGACGGACGGACAATTTTCGAAATATGGAAACCATTTACACCATTTCCAGATCAACTGGCCGAAAGCGAAATCGCTGCGAAACACACGCGGATAGGTCAGGAGTTACTGGATTTGTTCGATCGAGAGCAGAAGCAGGTTCTTTTTCTTGGGCTGAAGATGGACCGTTTTAAGGAGATAAGGCGTCAGGAGATTGTATTTGCCGTCTTTATGGGGGCGGTTCTGTTTATCGTAGGGTCAGCAAGCGTCTACTTCGTTTTTGTGGTTCAGAATGCTTATCTGGTGAGACGAACTCTTGATGAGATGCGGACATACACCAGGAACGTTCTCGAAAGCATGGCCAACGGATTGATAACGGTGGACCGGTCATTACGCGTCGCGACCTATAATCCTAACGCGCTGGAAATTCTGAGAAAGACCAAGGAAGAACTTGACGGCAAGTTGATATCGGAGATTCTCCCTGTGGAGGATGAAATCAGAAAAGTGCTTTCCGACCCCAATTCAATATTGGAAAAGGAAGTCAAAATGAATGGGGATGGTAAGGGCAAGAGCTTTCTGGCGTTAACCGTGTCCCCATTAAAGGACCAGGAGTCATCTACTCCACGCGGAGCAGTTGTAATTTTGCGGGACATGACCATGATCCGCGAACTCGAGCAGAAGGTAATAGTGAGTGAGAAGTTCGCGGCGCTTGGCCGCTTGTCAGCGGGTGTGGCTCACGAAATAAGAAACCCGCTGAATTCTATACGAGGCTTTATTCAGTATTTTCAAAAGAAGCTTTCATTAGAACCTGAAGATTATCGATATACTGAGTTGATGTTGACCGAGGTTGACAGACTGAATCGGGTTATATCCAAACTGCTGGCTTATTCTAAGCCGAGAGAACCGAGGTTGACCATTAGATCCGCAGAGGAAATAGTGGATCATTGCGTTAGAGTCGTGGAGCGAGAAGCTCGAGAAGCTGGAGTAGAAGTAGTGGCTGAATCTGCGGAGAGCGATCTTCCGCTGGTGCTCGTTGACTCGGATCAGATGACTCAAGTTTTTCTCAATATTCTTATCAACGCAATCGAGGCCTCTCAATCAGGTGGAAAGGTATCAGTGAGATTGATCACTGATTCTCGAGGTCGAGTGCAGGTAGTGACAGAGGACACAGGTGAGGGAATTCCGCGTCAGAATATCGACAAACTGTTTGATCCGTTTTTCTCGACCAAGAAAAAAGGCACTGGACTTGGTCTCGCAATAGTGAAAAGCATTATTGAAGGTCATTGCGGAGAGATTGAGGTTGAACCGAACCCCGGCCAAGGCACTCGGTTTATCGTGATTCTTAACCCGTACGAACCACCGCAGGAAGTCTCGCTAGAACCACCCGAAACTGAAGGTAACCGGGCTGCGGCGATATCGTAATTCTCACGGTCAATAATTGGCGATTACCGGACGTATTGTCCTAACAGGACTTCACGCTTCCCCCGATTGACTGTTTTGTTAAGGTGAATGGATTACTTATGACTGGTAGGCAGGCAAAGATTCTAGTTGTTGATGATGAGCCATCGCAGAGGAAAATGCTTAAAGCGAATCTCTCCCTTGATGGTTATCAGGTTTTTGAGGCGGAGGATGGTCAGGATGCTATAGCTAGGGTTTCCGAAGAGTTTTACGATTTAATCCTCATGGACAATCGTATGTCCCATGTTGATGGAATTGAGGCCCTGCGGGAGATCAAGAAGATCTCCCCTGGTATCCCGGTAATCATAATAACTGCATACGCTTCTGTAGAGACAGCCATCGAGGCTTTGCAAGCCGGAGCTCATGATTATTTAACTAAGCCTCTTGATATTGAAGAGTTAAGGATAAAAGTTAATCAGACACTTGAGTTCTGGAGGTTAAAGGAAGAAAATATCCTTCAAAAAAGAAGGATCGAGAATCTATTTGACGCCTCGCAGATTGTAGGGCGATCTCAGAAAATGAGGCAGGTCCTTGAGACCGTTGCGATGGTTGCGCCTACCGAAGCGTCCGTGCTTATTCTTGGGGAATCCGGGACAGGGAAGGAACTAATCGCGAACGCGTTACATCAGGGGTCTTCGCGATCTGACAAGAGATTCATAAAAATCAATTGCGCAGCGCTTCCGGAAACACTTTTAGAGAGCGAGTTATTCGGTCACGAAAGAGGAGCGTTCACTGGAGCCGTCGGTCGGCGACCAGGGCGTTTTGAACTCGCTGACGGGGGTACCATATTCCTTGACGAAATCGGAGAAATGACCCCGTCGACCCAGGCCAAATTGTTACGAGTTTTGCAGGAGCGTGAATTTGAACCACTTGGTTCCACAAAGACGGTCAAAGTTGACATACGAATACTGAGCGCCACCAATAAAGACGTTAAGGAAGAAGTCAAACGAGGCGCGTTTCGAGAAGATTTGTTCTACAGGCTAAATGTTGTGCCGATTCGTTTGCCTAATTTGCGAGAACGTAAAGAAGACATACCTCTGCTCATTGAGCATTTTCTTAAAATCTATAATGAAAAGAACGGACGAAATCTCAAAGGGTTCCATCCTCGTGCATTGGACGCAATGATGCGTTATGCATGGCCAGGTAACATAAGGGAACTCGAAAACGTCGTAGAGCGAGCAGTTATTCTAACTCGAGACGAGTATGTATCCTTGCCCGAATTGCCGGAATCGGTCGCTCGCGCGGTGGAAGATCCACTTCCGTGGAGCATTAAGGAAGGGATTCGACCGGGGATGACGATTCGAGAAATGGAGAAGGAACTGATCCTAGTGACGCTTGAACATAATGACGGGAACAGGACTAGAAGCGCCGCGGAGCTTGGAATAACTCGTCGGACATTGCAAAACAAATTGAAGGAATATGAAATTGACCATCATGGGGCGGACAGCCATCTTGATTAGCCTGATTCTAATTAATTAGGAGCGTTGTAGTCAGTAGCCTGGCAGAGGGTAAGAAAAAGAATGAATGGGGGATCTGTTCGAGTACGAACCGGATCCCCCAAAATAAGAGGGGGTACGATTAACCGTCTGTTGAGGGAGGCCTCTTACCTAGAGGCCTGTTGATTTGCATACGGTCAGCCGCCGCCTGATGGAACAGGGGCAGGGTCTACCGCCGGGGTTGTAGCTGGTTCGGGATCAGGTGTGACTGACGGTGTAGTAGGGGCTAACGTGGTATCCGTCCTGGCAATTACGACCGGAACCCCGGAATCGGTTTCGCCCGTAACTTCTTCGCGAATTCTTTTCATTCGGTCCAGAAGATCTATTGTCTGACTTAGCTGGGTTTCTATATCGCTTAAAGCTGTCGTTGACAGAGTTGAGAGATCGGTCTTCATGCGCGTTACTGTTTGTTCCGCCTGGCCGGTTTGTTCCTTTATCTGGTCTCTGAGCCGTTGGAGTCCTTCCAGTTGAACCGTCAGATCTTCTTCAGATCGTCTGATCTGTTCCCCGATGCGGAGACGAGCCAGCGTTAGCTGACTATCGGTGGAATCACGAGAAGTCTTGATTCGCTCGATTTGCTTTTGGATCTCGGTCTTTAGACTCTGTATCCGCGCCAGAACGTCAGAGGCTTGCTGCGCGTATCCCATTGGTGACCCGAGCCATATTCCGAGTAACACGGCGAACGCTTTAATTAGTGTTTTCATAAGCATTCTTCCGATCAATGTTTCCATTATTTCGTATATAGTTAATATATCATTAATTACAAATTGTTACAATAGTTAATTAAAGTGAAATATAATTATTTGGATTGGCTCGCCCGCAAGATACGCTTCGAAATCGAATGACATTGGGAGAGGATGGGGTTCGCACGAACGAAGCTTCAACGGCTCTGCGTTGCCTGCAGTGAATGAACCCCCGTCCTGAGGCCTCCGGTAAATTACGCTCTGAAACGCGAATCGGTATGAGCTATGCCGAAAGAGCCGGAGCCAGGATGTATTCCTCCAGCGCAGGATAGTGAGGCGAAAATTCGGGGTACTTTCGAAGGTTTATCAGGACGTTTGCCGCAGTTCGTGAGATTGAGGAAATGTACCGCGTAGACCCCTTCGCGGCAATCTGATATCCGAATGTCCCCAGGGCCTTGATGTTTCTCTGGAGTGACATGAGATCAAAAATACGCCTGAAATAGTCAAAGTCTCGTTCAACGAGGAAGTCTGCTTTTTCGAAGTACATATAGAGTAGGTTTTCTACGAGATCTTCCGGTAAAGAGACGTATGAGTCGCGGAGCAAGGATGCCGGATCATATTGCACAGGGCCCATTCGAGCGTCTTGAAAATCAATCATATACAAGCGATTGTTCTTGAGGATGAGATTTCGTGAATGGTAGTCACGATGAGCGAAAACTCTCGGTTCAGAAGCTAGTTTACTACAGATTTTCTTGAAGAATCTCGCCATTTCCGCAATCGCCGAGGCTTCAGGATTCTTCCGCGCCCACCCTTTAACAAAGTGGGTCATGAAAAAATCCATTTCCTGTATTAGCTTGGCTTCGTCAAACGCAAGATCAAACGAGAGACAACGTGATTGGCTCAAAGAAGTGGTTCTCTGGAGATCCAGGAGCGTATCCAGCGCCAAAGTATATATGGATCTCATTTCCTCGACGCTCATGCTTGAAACTACATTCTCAAGCAGATCATCTCCGAGGTCTTCGAGGACCACGATTCCAGCTTCAGGATCATGAAAATAGATTTTTGGGACCGGTAAGCCTAGATTCTCAAGATATTTCTGAACTTCGATGAATGGGGTTTCCTCGTTGGATCCAGGTTTAGGCGCCACCATAGCGATAGCTGTCTCACGATCCCGAAAAGAGATTCTGAAATATGTGCGGGTTGAAGCGTCCCCGACAAGTTTATTACTATTCTCCACTATGCCTATATTCGAAGCCACTTTTTCGATTCGTGTAGAGATCGAGTTTTCTTCAGACAAGTGAACACTCTCCATTCAAGGTAATCGCTCTATCCTCGTAATGTCCCTGAATAACCATACCTTGTCCCAGTATACAATTACGAACCGTTGATCCTCGTCGAATGTGACAGTTCTCCCACAGTATCGCATCTTGAATCACGCAACCATCCTCAATCACGCAACCTTGTCCTATTGAAACGTAAGGTCCTATGTAGTCGACTTCGGCTACAAAAGCATCGTCTGATATGGCGCGGGGTGGACTGATTGCGTTGCGGATGAAAAGTTCCCTTTGGGTCGAAAGATAACGGGCCGGGGTCCCGAGGTCATTCCAATATCCATGAACAGGATAACCGCAAATATCGAAACCAGCGACAATCGCAGGCTCGTACACATCCGAAACTATTTCCGAGAATCCAGCCGGCTCAATGAAACCGAAAATCTCTTTTGACAGAACTGTGACCCCGCTAAAGACGTATGCCGGACCTTTTTCTTTCTTGCTCTCTTCAGATCGGGGGAATGATTGTATCAGATGGTTTGAGTCAATTCTTATCGGCGTGTAAATATACGGAGGCTGTTGTTCACAAAGGGCCAGTGTGGCCAATGCCTTATGCCGGACATGAAAGTCTATTACCGGTCGAATGTCAAATTCGAAGAATATGTCACCATTAACTACAATGAGCGTCTCATCGGAAAAAAAGGATTCGTTTGCCTTGAGGCCGCCTGCTGTTCCAAGTATCTCAGGTTCATAAGAAAAAGATACATTCCAACTGCATTTCGGAAGGGAATCAAAGATGCGAGTGATAGTGTCCGGCAGGGTGTGGAGATTCAGCCTGAAATCATTAATCCCCAAAGCGCTGAACTTCTCCATAATGGTCAGAATGAGGGGTTTCCCTAATAGAGGAATGGCCGGTTTGGCCTTTTCGAGGGTCAGAGGCATGAGACGCGTTCCCATGCCCGCTGTAAGAACCATTGCCTTCATACGGTTTTTCTATCAGTCACAATGGCCGTTTTATCGCGGTGTCGATCCAGCGCGAGAGAGATCAGCTTGTCAATTAACTGACTATAGGGGAGTCCGGATGCCTCCCATAATTTTGGATACATGCTTACTGAGGTGAAACCGGGCAAAGTGTTTATTTCATTGACTATTATCTCGTTATCAGGTGTGAGGAACATGTCAACACGAGCCAAACCGCTTCCGTCAACAGCCCGGTACGCCATGAGCGCATCTTTTTTAGCCATTTGTGTCTCTTGTTCAGTCAATTTGGCAGGAATTATTAGTTCCGCCGTGTTTTGGAAGTATTTCTCTTCATAATTATAGAATGTCGCATGGGACACGACCTCACCGGGGATCGAAGCGACAGCAGATTCATTGCCAAGCACGCTGACTTCCAATTCTCGGCCAGCCACGCCATGTTCCACCAAAATCTTTCGGTCGTAACTCACCGCAATCTCGATAGCTTTTTCCAAATCCGAAAAGTTCGACACTTTATTGATGCCTACCGAAGAACCGAGGTTAGCTGGTTTTACGAACAAAGGTAAGGGGCGACCGTGCAATTCCTGAACAATCCTGTCCGGATCCTGTCTCCACTCAGAGCGATAAAACCAGTGAAATGGCCCCACATTCAAACCAATATCCCTAAAAACCGCTTTCATGACGATTTTGTCCATACCCACAGCCGACGCCAGTGTTCCACACCCCACATAGGGAATGTCCGCAAGATCCAGCAAACCCTGCAACGTTCCATCTTCGCCGAAGGTCCCGTGCAGCACCGGAAAAACCACATCGATCGGAAAATGTTCGAAACAATTATCTCCTTTCGATCTGAGGAAACCCTTATGCGCGGGATCAGGAGAGAGAATTAATCTATCCTTTTCCGACAGGTGTTTTTTCGATCCAAACGAGCTTAAGTCCTCCGGTCGGGTGAACCAGGCGCCATTCTTAGTTATAAACACGGGCGTCACGCGGTACTTCTTCTTGTCCAAAGCCGAGAAAACTGAAGCCGCTGATCTTAGAGAAACTTCGTGTTCTGCCGATCTTCCTCCATAGAGTATTGCGATTCTGAGTTTGTCGCTCGACATTGGAACTCCCTGCTCATCATTGGATAAAGGGCTCAATAACACAAAGCTGTGCTCAGAAGAACCCTTTTACTCGCCCACGAGATTTGCGATTAGCGGATTTTTGTCCCGGAATGAATTCGACTTGATCAAATGAGGTTGGTTGCAACCTAAGCCTAATTGTGACAATAATCCATTACCAATCGATATTGTCTGGGCGAAAACCTCAAACTAATGAGTTCAGGACAAACTCGAGAGGCCCACATGCCACTGCGGGTAAGATCAAAAATTTGGATTCAAAACGACGACGCTAAACTCGTGATAGGGACAGGCCGGCTCAAGATACTGGAGGCCATACTTGAACTTGGTTCTATGAACAAGGCGGCTCAGAAACTCAAACAGCCGTTCAGAGCAGTATGGGGCAAGATTCGCGCTACAGAGGAACGCTGCGGATTCAAACTTGTAACCGCGACGAAAGAAGGTACCCGACTTACTCGAGAAGGTCTGGAACTGTTGTGGGCATATACCAGGCTCAGAAACAGATGCGAAAAATATACGGACGCGCAGTTCAAGGAGCTTTTTTGGGATTTCTATAAACTGAGTGGTGAAAAGACTTTCAGGAAGGAACAAGACCCGAGTGACGAAGCAGGCTCCGGAGAAACAATCGAATAATCCCGATACGGTGGCTCAGGAAAACAACGTGGAATTGACTCAAGAGTTTCAGGTGACACGATTCGTGAATGGATTCCCGACTACCCGGTCAATAGCTCTTGCTCGGGAAACTCCTTACACGCTATTTGTGAACGATGAGGAAATACTATCGATTTCGACATTGCCTACACACCTTGAAGAGCTTTTTGTCGGCTTCCTGGTTTCGGAAGCGGTTCTTACGGACCCTTCAGAAATTGTTGAGGTCAGGGTCGACCAGAGCAGTCGGATAGTGTCGATAGAAGTCAATGTGTCGGAAGAGCGTTTGGATCGAATCAGACAAAAAGGGATGCTCACTTCCGGTTGCGCGGGAGGGATAGTCTTTTCGGTGGAGAACGCTATACAACCAAGAGAGAACGCAGTTACTCGAATCATGATCCCTGCTGATCTAATATCGATGAGGATGAAAGAAGTGGACAAGTTCCAAGGGATTTATAGTCAGACCAGAGGAACACATGCCGCTGCTGTCGCTTCGGAGGCACAAACCATAGTGATACTGGAAGACATAGGAAGGCACAACGCGATCGACAAGATAATTGGCTACTGTTTCCTCAATCATGTCAGCCCTAGCGACAAGCTCCTGTTGACCACAGGCAGAATTACTTCGGAAGCGGTTTCCAAAGCCATTCGAGCCAAATTCCCAATTATTGTTTCTCGATCGAGCGCCAGTTCAACCGCGTTAAATATCGCGCGGCAGGCCAATCTTGACGTTGTCACCTACGTGCGTGCTGGTCGATTCAACTTTTTTGGCCACGGCGCTACCGAGATAATCCCCCGCACGGATGATGGACAAGAGTCCTAAGATTGATAAAAAATTTCAACGGGGGCTCCAGAACAAAGATTCAACGTCCCTGCGTTGCTCGTAGTGAAGGCGTCCCATTCCTGCCGGCTACTCTCTGAAATACGAATTCGTATCAGGGGGGTAGACAAATGGACCAGGGACGCTCAGCAATGAAGCTGCGCCTCCTGGTCCAAATTGGTGTGAATGTCGCAAATAATTAAGCGCTTGCCGCCGCGCTCAATTCCGGCGATGCCTGCGCCTCAATCTTTTCTACACGCACTGCGCATACCTTATACTCAGGTATCTTGCATATCGGATCGAGCGCTGGGTTTGTAAGCACGTTAGCGTTGGCTTCCATGAAGTGGAAGCTCATGAAAATGGTTCCCGGTTCGACGACATCCGTCACGATCGCTTTAGTTACAACCTCGCCGCGACGAGAAATGATCCGGCAATCCTCGCCACTCGATATTCCGAGATCCTTGGCGTCGTACGGATGCATTTCAATATGTCCCTCAGACATCTCATTTTCGAGGGTAGGGGAGTTATGTGTCATGGTTCCGGTGTGATAATGAGGGAAGAACCTTCCGGTAGTTAAGAGAATCGGGAACTCTTCATCAGCGAGTTCTTCCGGCGGACGATACTCCACAGCGTGAAACAGTCCTTTGCCTCTTGTGAATCTCTCCTTATGAAGTATAGGTGTGCCGGGATGATCCTTGGATGGACATGGCCAAGGGATGCCTCCGCTCTCTAAACGTTCATAACTCAAGCCTGCATAACTAGGAGTCACCTGGGCAATCTCGTCAAATATCTTCTCGGGCGATTCGTAATTCATAGGTAATCCGAAACGTGTCGAGATATCACAAATTACCTGCCAATCCGGCCTTGCGTCGCCTGGTGGATCAATAGCCTTCCGAATCCGAAGAACGTTTCGTTCAGTGTTTGAAAACGTGCCATCCTTTTCGGCAAAGGCTGCGCCTGGGAACACCACGTCAGCCAGTTTGGCGGTGTCCGTGAGGAATATATCGATAACAGCCAGGAATTCAGCTTCTTGAAGAGCATGTTTCACATGTCTCACATCAGGATCGCTGCCGACCGGATTCTCACCCAGGATCATCATCCCTTTTATCGAGCCATCCTCCAACCCATGCATCATCTCCATTATCGTTAAACCGACTTTGGAAGATAGTTGGGCGTTCCAAAAATCCTGAAACTTTTTCTGATTGTTTTCGTCCGTAACAGCCTGGTACGCGGGATAAACGTTTGGAAGCCCTCCCATGTCACAGGCGCCTTGAACATTGTTCTGACCACGCAAAGGATTCACGCCACTGGATGGTTTACCTATCTTTCCGGTCAGCATAGCCAGATTAGCCAGGGACTTGACGTTATCGACACCGTGCGAGTGCTGTGTGATCCCCATAGCGTAAAGGATCGTTGATTTCTCCGAAGAGGCGTACAACACAGCTATCTTTTCGATATCTTCAACCGATACACCTGTGATTTCCGCGACTTTTTCAGGAGGATAATTCTTCAGAGCTTCTTCAAGCTTTTCAAACCCCTCGGTGCGCTCTTCAACAAAAGCCTTGTCATGAAGACCCTTGGAAACAATGACATTCATCATGCCATTCAAGAGCGCTACATCGGAACCAAGTTTCTGCCGCACATGCATTCCTTGGATCCGCGACAATAACCTTAGCTCCTTTTGCTTTAGCCCTATAAACACGGTTCGCAATCAACGGATGAGCGACAGACGTATTTGATCCAATGATGAAAATGCAATCAGCGTCCTCAATCTCTGGAATCGAGTTCGTCATGGCTCCACTTCCGAAAGCGGCGGCAAGACCTGCCACCGTAGACGAGTGTCAAAGCCTTGCGCAGTGGTCTATATTGTTGGTCCCAAATCCTACCCGGCAAAGTTTCTGAAAAAGATAGTTCTCTTCATTGCTACATTTTGCCGATGTGAGGAAAGCCATGCTGTCCCCACCATATTTTGTCTTTATCTCTTGCAATCGAGATGCGGTGAAATCCAACGCCTCGTTCCAGGAAACCTCCTGAAGAACGCCATCCTTCTTCAATAACGGTTTGGTAAGCCTTTCAGGGCTTTGAACGAACTCGTGGACGTTCCATCCCTTGATGCAAAGCTTGCCCTGATTCATTGGATTTGTCTTGGAAGGCAATGTTGATATTATCTTGCCGTCCACGGTCTCCAACAGCAGCTCACACCCGCACCCACAATAGGGGCATGTTGTCCTTACATACTTGAGATCCATCACGCCGTCTCCTCAAACGAGATCGCAATCTCCCCCCAAGAAACATCAATATTACTGTCGTGACAAACGAACAGAATTGAGAGTGACAATGAAACAACTCTTCAAAACAATTTTCGATTGAACTACAGACGAAAAAAAATATCCAATATGCCTATCAATGTATCATCAGTGTTCGTTCCAAATCAAGAAACAATAAACATGGCGGGAGGATCACGTCAGGGGAGGGCCCGAGAAAAAAATGGCCGAGCATCTCGGGGCTCGGCTTTGTAGGAGGTAACGAAGCATTGAGGCTTTCGCTGATAAAGCTTCGCTTTAACTTATGTATATATTATATTAATTATAGTAAATTTTGTCAATATTTCTTTGAGTCGATCATTTTGCCTTGCCGGATCCCGCCGCACGGGCCTTTAACGCTGAACGCGTCCCAATTAGCCAACCAAGCACGATCACATTCAATGCCAGGCTTCCAATCTCGAAAGACTGAGTTAGCCCTGAATCGAGATAACCCTCATCCGCCATACGCAAAACATGAAACCCAAGAATGGGTGTATCAATCACCAAGTAAATGATCCCAAAAACCACGGCAAAAGCCTTTTCATTCCAGAAGGCCACTCCCAATACAAACGCGGGAACAAGCGCAATCGCGAAATAGAAAATTTCAAAAGTAGCTGCGGCCGAATATGGTGTTGGGTCAAGCCCCAGCATGTACAGGTAGCAAAAATAGAGGAAGCTTTTCAGGTAGAACCAAAGCCCCGCGAGCCAGAATACAACCGGAAAATCCTGGTCAAAGCGGCTTTCGGGGAATAATCTCAGTCTATTGGAAAATACTGAAGAGGGCATCTCAATCTCCATTGTCAAGGTTCATATAAAGAGGAAATCTTCCACACAATTCTCGCACATTTTCTATGATCCGTCCGATTACGGATTCGTTAGATCTATTGGCTATGGCCTCGGATATCCATAAAGCTATGAGACGCATTTCATCTGGCCCCATTTTTCTTGTGGTGACTGCGGGTGTGCCTATTCTTATACCGGAAGCTTTTCCTGGGGGAAGCGGGTCAAACGGGATAGTATTCTTATTGACCGTGATGCCGGCGGATTCGAGGATCTCCTGTGCCTGAGCCCCGTTAACGCCTTTATCGGTCAAATCAACGAGGACCAGATGATTATCCGTCCCGCCGGACACAATCCTGAAGCCAAGATTCATCAACTCTTCGCCCAGTGTTCTTGCGTTCAGGACAACTTCGGACTGGTAATCCTTGAATTCCTGAGTTCTCGCTTCCTTGAGCGCTACGGCCTTTGCAGCGATCACATGCATGAGAGGTCCGCCTTGCATCCCTGGAAAAATGCATGAGTCGAGCGCCGGCGCCCATTTCTTGCGACACATTACGATCCCGCCGCGCGGTCCACGCAGGGTCTTATGAGTAGTGGTCGTGATGAAGTCGGCATAAGGCGCTGGAGAAGGGTGTAAACCTGCTACTACGAGCCCCGCGATATGAGCGATGTCCGCCATGAGGACTGCATCTACTTCTTTGGCTATTTCCCCAAAGATTGAATAATCGATAATCCGTGGATAAGCGCTGGCCCCGGCGATTATCATTCTCGGCTTGTGTTTCTTCGCAAGATCACGAACCAGATCATAATCAATTCGGTGATTGTCGGGGCGGACCGAGTAAGGGATTACCCTGTATATTTTTCCGGAGAAATTCTTTGGGTGGCCCATTGAAAGGTGACCACCATGGGCGAGATCCATTCCAAGGTAGGTGTTTCCAGGATCCATTACGGTAAAATAGACAGCCATATTGGCCTGAGTGCCTGAATGAGGCTGCACGTTGGCGTGTTCCACTCCAAATAGTTCTGTGGCACGCGTGCGAGCAAGGTCTTCGACAACATCAACGTTTTTGCACCCACCGTAATAGCGATGCCCTGGATAACCTTCGGCGTACTTGTTGGTAAGAATGCTGCCTTGAGCTTCCATCACCGCAAACGAGGTGAAATTTTCGGAAGCGATCAACTCCAGACGGTATTCCTGGCGCATCCTCTCCTGATCTATTATATTGAATATCTCTGGATCAGTTTTTTGAAGTGGGCTCATAGTGTTCCTTTGTGGAAGCCCTGGTTGGAAAACAGCCGGGCTGCTTGTGGGAATTCTAATGTCTGATTTATATCAATAATTGAATGAGAATTCGAGATTGCAGCGCATCGTAAGATAGGTAGACAACGAAACTTCAATACAGAGTCATAACGTCTCAATAATATCTACTCGTCTTTTATGACGTCCGCCTTCAAATTCAGTCTTCAGCCAAACTTCTAAAATTGAAAGAGCCAGATCCTGTCCCAAGACCCTGGCCCCCAAGCACAAAACATTTGCATCGTTGTGCGCTCTGCTCATCCTGGCCTGATACTCGTTAGCGCACAGGGCCGCTCTAATTCCTTTACATCTATTCGCCGCCATTGACATGCCCAACCCTGTGCCGCAGATCAGAATCCCGAGACTGGCCGTATTGGTCTGAATCTGTTCGCAAAGGTCACGGGCGAACACAGGGTAGTCACATGACGATTCCGAGAAACAGCCCACATCGGTAATCTCATACCCTGATTTGATAAGCCAATCTTTAACTATTGTCTTTAAACAAAACCCGGCATGATCCGAGCCAATTAGCACGCGTGACATTTTACTGCGCTCTTCTGAACAAAAGGGACACATTCTGACCGCCGAACGCGAAACTGTTTGAAATTCCGTATTCCATGTTTCGTTTTGCCCTCTTATGAGGTGTGTAGTCTAAATCGCACTCGGGATCAGGCGTATCAAGATTTATTGTTGGGGGAACCACGCCGTGCTTAAGGGCCAGCGTCGTAAAAATAGCCTCTATCGCTCCGGCTGCGCCTAATGTGTGGCCAGTCATGGATTTGGTTGAGCTGATGGACAATTTGTAGGCCGAGGGGCCAAACAAGCGTTTAATAGCCTGTGTCTCAGTCTTATCGTTAAGTTCTGTGGAGGTCCCATGCGCATTTATATATTCGACTTGCTCGGGTTGTATCCCACCGTCTTCGAGGGCCAGTCTCATGGCCTCGTAAGCCCCTGCGCCATCCGGATCAGGCATGACGACATGATAAGCGTCCGATGTTGCGCCGTACCCGGTAATTTCACCATAAATAGTCGCTCCACGGCTTTCAGCGTGATCAAACGATTCCAGGGTCAACATGCCGGCCCCCTCTGCCAGCACAAAACCGTCTCTGTCTTTGTCGAAAGGACGGGAAGCTTTTGCCGGTTCATCATTTCGTGTTGATAACGCTCTCAATGCGTTGAAGGCAGCAATAGCAAATTCTCCTACAACAGCTTCAGTGCCTCCAGTGACGGCCACGTCAGCGCATCCTGCGGCTATTAACCGGTATGCCTCCCCAATTGCTGTTGCGCTTGATGCGCACGCGTTAACGACACCGAAGTTGGGTCCTTTGAAACCGTATCTAATGGCTATCAGCCCCGGTAACAGGTTAACCACCGCCATGGGAATCACCATAGGAGGCATTCGTTTGGGACCCTTTTCTTTCAGAATCTCATGACCGGCCTCAATGGTGTGCAAACCACCAATCCCTGAACCAACAATTACGGCGAAGCGGTATGGGTCGGATGGAGGGGTCTCTATTCCGGCCTGGGCGACTGCCTGACAGGCTGCCACCAGTCCAATCTGCTGATGCCTGTCCAGGCGACGTAGTTCTTTGACCCGAATATATTGCCAGGGATCAAAATCCGATCCAACTTCGCCTGCTATTCGGGTTACACAACGATCAGCGTTAAACGCGGTTATCGTTCGAATACCGGAGCGACCGTTGATCAACTCGTTCCAGTTCTGGTCAACACCTGTACCAAGACAGGTAACCAATCCCATTCCCGTGATTGCAACTCTGCGCGGCAAGCGTTCCTCCCGAACTTTCAAGAACGGAGACTAAACCTATGATTTTTTCTGACTGGCTTTGATGAAATCAGCCACATCCTGGACCGATCGAATCTTCTCGACATCCTCATCACTGATTTCCATACCAAATTCATCTTCCAATAGAGCGATCATGTCATAAATGTCCAAAGACTCCGCTCCAAGGTCTTCGACAATCTTTGAGTCCAACTTAATGTTCTCTTTATTAACGTCTACTAGAACTTCAGCGACGAGGTCTACGATTTTCTTTTCGATATCGTCCATACTGGATCTCCTTGAAATTTTTTCGCTATTAACGGCGCGAAAAAGAATCCCTTTTATAGGGAGCCAGAGTTTCGCGATTTTAGTCTATTTAATTTATGATTCACATGTACAACCCGCCATTTACCCGTAAAACGTGGCCGGTTATATAATTGGCCATGTTAGAGCACAGAAAAACTACGGCGGCGGCCACGTCATCTGGATTCCCAAGTCTGCCGAGAGGAACATGCTCCAAAATCACATTCAGTTGCTCTTTTCCCAAGTGATCTGAAATACCGCCACTAATTATTCCCGGAGAAATAGAGTTTACTAATATATTTCGGGGGGCTAACTCCCGAGCAAGAGCTTTGGTCAAGCCAATCAGACCGGCTTTAGCGGCCGAATAATTAGCCTGCCCTGCGTTTCCAAGTTCTCCTGCGGTGGATGAAATATTTATGATTCGACCGTAACGCTTCCTGACCATACTTTTGGTCAACGCTCGGCACAGGTTGAATGCGCCTGTCAGGTTCGTGTCCAAGACCATATCCCAGTCAGCGTCCTTCATGCGACCCAAAAGACCATCCCGAGCTATTCCGGCGTTATTCACCAGTATTTCGATGGATTCCCGCTGCGCAAGGGCCTCATTTACATGTTTTTCAACAGCTTGTGAATCGGAAACGTCAAATTTCCGAAGGCTTGCTTGCCCGCCGGACTCCTCAATCATCTCTAGTGTCTCTTGGGCAGCCGTGTCATCGGATTTGTAGTTAACTATAACAAAAGCTCCGCATCCCGCCAAGTGAACAGATATCTCTCTTCCAATACCACGCGCGCCTCCAGTAACCAGTGCTGTTTTTCCCTCAAGGTTGAGCCACGAAGCCGGAGCGCTCATGCTGGAACCCCTTGAAGCTCTTCAATTCCCTGAAGATCCGACACTGATGTCACTTCTACGGAACGATCAATCCTTTTCAAGAGACCTGAAAGAACCTTACCCGGCCCAATCTCGATAAATCTTCGGGCGCCCATCTCGATCATCTTCCTGACACAGGATTGCCAAAGGACAGGAGATATAAGTTGCGTGAGCAGAAGAGATTTCATCTCCTCTGGTTCATCAGGATATGTTTTTCCGTTCACATTTGCAATTACCTTGAATTGTGGCGCAGAAAACCGGATTCCGTCCAAGCAAGCGCTTAGTGACTCTTTGGCGGGGGACATCAGATCCGTATGAAAAGCCGAGGAAACCGGCAGACGCACAACCCGTGACCGTTTTTCCCTACTTGCGATTTCAACCGCCTGATCGACCGAATCTATATCACCGGAGATCACGTACTGTTCCGGAGAGTTATAATTGGCTATTTCAAGTGTCGAGCCTTTGACGGAAGCAATAATTTCAAGCGCTCGATCACGCTGGACGCCAATGATCGCAGCCATCCCGCAGGCCCCTGCCGGTTGAGCATTATTCATCCCTTCTGCCCTTGTCTTGACTATCCTCAGAGTGTCTTCGAAACTCAGGACGCCGGCAGCGCACAACGCGCTATATTCACCAAGCGAATGCCCGGCCGCTACCAGAGGTTGAAGACGGAATTTTCGTCCGATAAGTCGCCACAGGAGCATGGAATGAAGAAATATGGCAGGCTGAGTGTAAACAGTCTGGTTAAGCTCATCCCCTCGTTTACCGTCCATGATCTCGCTCAGAGGGTATCCGAGGATCTCGTCCGCCTGCTTCACGATCTCCCGGGATTCAGCATCCCCTGAGATGATGTCGGAAGCCATGCCTACGAATTGCGACCCTTGTCCCGGAAACATCAAGGCTATTGATGAGCCATCAACTGATACGAACTCGGGCGCCATTCTTTGCGTCGCAGCTCGCTAATCGACGTTAAGGACTAGCCGGTTCTTGTAATAACCGCAACTCGGACATATTCTGTGAGGCACAACCGGTTGAGAACATTCCGGACACTTTGAAAGATTTACCGGTGTCAACGTCTGGTGTGTTCGCCTTTTATCGCGTCTCGTACGTGAGACCCGTTTTTTAGGTACTGGCATTTCAGATCCTTCTCACATCAACTGGTCAATCGTGATTTCAATGTCACAAGCTTTTCCCACCTCGGATCAGTAGCCTCAGAACGAGCACAGAAACATCCGTTCGATCCTATTATAGAACCGCAGGTAGAGCAAAGCTCTGGGCAGTCATCTTTACACAATGGCTTCATGGGAATGTCCAGGGAAATTTCCTGAACGATTAATTCACTTAGGTCAATTTCTCCGTGACAAATAAAAACCTCATTGTCTTCCAGGTCGGAAACTTGTTCATAATCCATATCTTCCCGGATTGTTCGACGGGCGTACAGGTTAAGGTTTATCAAGTCTTCAGTATCGAATTGGTTAAGGCACCTGGAGCACTTCAAAGTCATTCCGACCTTTATGTCTCCCGAAATTAAAATTTGATCACCATCTCGGTTGAGCGTGACACTACCGTGTAACTTGGGATCAATAGAGACATCCAGAGGCAGCTCTATATTGGCTATCGCTTCACTTAGAACGTCCTCTGATCCCTTGAACTCGATTTCGAGACCACTGGAAGGTATGTCTTCAACCTTTATTTTCATTATCTAATCGCAGCCACAGAGACTTAGTATCAAGTACAAACTATGAGAATATAGACATTTATTGACACAAGTCAAGCTAAAAAGCTAACGATAAAATATCAGCAAACTTTTTTGGGGGACTCTTCTGCCACGCCATTCAATCTTCGTCGACTCCTGTATCCCATCTCCCAATCCATTTCTCTATTATGGGGAATACTTCCTCGCCGGCTCTGGTTCCAATTAAGAGATCGAAGTGACCGTAATCTTGGACGCTCCCCGTTTCTTTTCCCAAGACAACACCTTCCCTGACAACGGATGGGGCCTCGTTTTGACAAACAGCAAGAGTAGCGTTTTTCGGGGCCATCCGGTCTTTGGTTCCGCATATAGCCAGTAATGGGATTTTGGAGGCGTCCAAATCCTGGATGTAGGAGCTGCCTGATCTGTCAGCCCATTTTCCATCAGTTAGGAATCGCGCCATATCCAGCCATAATGCGGTAGATGAAACGGTTTCGGCGCCGATTGCCGCGATCTTTCTTGCTATACTCCATTTAATGTTTTGGACGCAAAAGAAGACTGAAAGCATATCAGGCACCAGTTTCGCGAAAGGCAGGCCGAATTTTACTATCGGAATCAGAGGGTTAAACTGGAGAATTTTGAAGACCCATTTTACTCTTAGTAGTGGCCTGAATGAATGATCTCCCATCTTGCTGAAGTCAGCGGGGGCCCCAATCGCTACAGCGGAAGCTATGTGATCCGGTTGGTTCCGCGCGATATAAGCCTCGATCAACATTCCGCCCATGCTATGACCGACCCAATGTACGGACGGATGTCCGGTCTCCCGTATGACATGCTGAAGAATCGCGCTGACATCATAGTTCAGATGGTCATCAAATCCCCAACTTGCCGGGCTATCCGACAACAGTATTCCAGGGCGTTCACTGAAGCCGGATCCCCTGAGTTCAGCGACCCAGACATCGTGGCCGTTTGCTCTGAGGAACTCCGCCAGTGATGGGGCGGGCCTTAAATCAAAAATAAATCTATTGCTTGCCAGACCGTGACACAGAATGACAGGCTTCCCTATCGTCTTGCCCCGTGGTAGGTAGCGATGAATCGCAATGCGCCAACCATCGTTTGTAGTCACAAAATCCGTTCGGTCCTGACCTGTCTCGGTCCATTCCAGATAGGCCCACAATTGACCCATTCCATATACAACAATAGACCCGAGTGCGCTTATGACTATAAGATCCAAGATGATATTCAACATATAACCCTCGATGATCAGATTCCTTAGAAATCCCAATCTCCTCTAGTTCCTGGGCAAATCCTAAGTCGCCGCCGCAAAGGAATCATCGCCCGGTAGGCCTAAGTCCATCCTCCGGGGACATATCTTCGCTCACGGTATGAATCCCCTGAGCCGCGTGTTAAAACTTCGGATGATACATATTTCAGCATAATTCTTGACAATATGGGCATCCTCTGCTAATTGCAAGCAAATCAGCGATGGTCGCTAAATCGCGGCCATTGGCCCTATTAGGAGCGGAATAATGCGTTCTGCCTGGCGGCTTGTTGGCCCACTAATTCTCATCCTCCCTGTCATTATGCTCTACACGGATTTGTGTGGCCGAAGAGCGTTCGGTGACGACTGTAAGAAGGTCCCCAACATCCTTGTTCTGTTTGACGCCTCGGGGTTCATGAAAGAAAAGGACCATTACGAGACGCTCCTTAAGCAAATGGAATTTTTTGAAAAAGCCATTCCTCTAACAGCAGACGGTTTTTTTAATATCGGACTTAGGCATTACGGGCTCAAGGTCGGAATGGGATGTGACAGCACAGAAAGTATTCTGGCTATTCAACCCTGGGACCCGGAAAGATTCATAAATTCCTTTCCCAGGACTGTTTCCTATGGAACAAGCGCAATAGCCGCGGGATTGCGTGCAGCGGGCGACGAAATAGCGTCAGTAAACGGCAAGAGCATAATTGTGTTAATTGGGGGTGGGATGGAGTCATGCAAGGCCGATCCGATCAAAATAGCAGAGCAAATTTGCCAAAATAACCCAGACGTGGAGATTCATACCTTCCAGGTCGGGAATTCTCAGGATGGTTTATATTTCCTAAAGGGAATCGCTCAAAAGGGTAGGGGAACTTACCACAGAGTCGCCGAAATTAGTTCACCCGCCGGTTGGCACGCGTGGATGAAGCAATACTGGGTAAAACCTTGCGGCCCATCAGCCCCTACACCTGTCACTGGCGGCGCCACGCCGCTCAGCCCAATCTTGTTTGATTTCAACAGCTCTTCCGTTGTGTCCAAAGATCCTACGACCAACGCGGCGAACCGAGCGACCATTGATGTCCTGGCTCTTTCTTTGAAACAAAACCCGAGATCCAGAGTCACACTCCGAGGTTTTGCGGACGGACGAGGCAAACCTGATCAGAACCTTGCTGTCGCGCGCAAACGCGCTGACGCTGTGGCTCAATTCCTCACCAGCATGTATGGGATCCCAAGATCGAGGATGAGCATTCAGGCGATGCCTGCGACGATGCCCGCTCCTACTGCGCTGTACCCCCAAGATGACCGAATGAGTCGCCGTGTGGAAATCGAATTGAGTCAATAGCTCTCGGAATCACTACTTATGTCAGGATACGGTTGCGTTTCTACACTCTGGAACCGTGGGACTTTTGTAGTAACCAGTCGATATTATTGTATCGATTCCAAAAGGGCTTCCCTCCTACTTTCGCTTCCAGGAATACCCTATGTTTTTGGTGAAAGCGCCGGAAACGACCTGATCTCAATGAACCAATCATTGGCTTTTTTGCGTGTCTCTATTAGTATAAAATATCATGAATAGGGTGATGTTTCCGAACGGGAAGAAAAAGATTTCTAACGGTCTGACGAAACTTGCGTTTCATGTTCTGTTTTCTGTTATATTAATCAGTTCATGGGCCAGTCTTTCTTGGACTCAGACTGTTGTCACTCAGGACTTGCAGGTTACAAAACTGCTAAACGTGGGCCGCTCTCTCGTAGAAAGAACTCACTACCTTGAAGCTCTCGATCTTCTCGACGCGGCTCGGGACTATCTTGAGGTTTCAGGTTCGGATCAGCCCGAGTTGTATGCGGATATCCTATACGAGTTGGCTCGCGCCAAAATAAAAGCTAGATTGTACCAAAATTTTCCCGCTTATTACGTGAAAACTGCCCTTGAGGATATTCAGGCGTCTAATAGGATCCGAGAACGATTGGATAGGACAGTGCCCCAAAAATTGGCGGACGGATATTACCTCGAGGGTTTTGTTCATAAGAAATTTTACATGCGGCGGGAACAAGCGGAAATCAATTTTTTGAAGGCACTAAAAATAGATCCTGGCTCTGTTGCGGCAAAGCGTGAATTGAGCGAGCTTATCACTAGTGATGACAAGGAAAGTAAGTGACCAGCTCGTAGTCGCTACGCCGAAAAGGTTGGACAAGAAACCGGATATGAGGAAGTTATGTCAGTAGATGTTGAAGAATCCAGAGAGACTGAGAATTTTGACGTAGGTCTCGACAAGTTAAAATTAATAGTTGAAAGAATGGAAAGTGGTGGGCTCGGTTTGCAGGACAGCCTTAAGTTGTTCGAAGAGGGGGTTGGGATTTCGCGGCGCCTGTTCGAGATACTTAGTCAATCTGAGGGAAGGGTAGAGGAACTTCTCGCAGATTTGGACCGTATCCCGTTCAGCCGAGGAGAGAGTTAGTCAGTTGGACCCGGCTCTTGCGGATTACATTTTAGAAAACCGTCGTCTCGTAGATGATGCTCTGGACTACTACGTTCCCAATGTGGAAACTGAACCGCGGGTGTTGCATGAAGCGATGCGGTACAGTCTTTTTGCAGGCGGGAAACGTATCAGGCCTATACTCGCGATAGCTTCAGCAGAGATTGTGGGCGAGGACAAAACGAGTGTCATGCCTCTTGCTGTAGCCCTGGAATGTGTCCATACTTATTCTCTAATACATGATGACTTACCCTCTATGGACGATGATGATCTTCGCAGGGGTAAGCCGACCTCTCACAAAATGTTTGGGGAAGCCGTGGCGATTCTGGCCGGGGATGCTCTGGTGACGCTGGCTTTTGAAATACTAAGTTCCGTGGAATTGGCTCGAGTATTTCCATGCCATCGAATTCTATCCGTTATTCGCGATATAGCGGACGCTTGCGGCTCTCGAGGATTGATAGCCGGCCAAGTCATGGATATGACATTCGAAGGCAAGATAGCAGACGAAAGTGTTGTAGAAAGAATCATTCTAAACAAGACTGCAGCTTTGATCAAGACTGCGTTGACGAGCGGGGCAAGGCTCGCCGGGGCCAACTGCGAGCAATTGGATGTTTTCTCTAAATTTGGACAGAAACTCGGGATGGTTTTTCAAATCAAGGATGACCTTCTTGATTTGGAAGGTGACCCTGAAAAATTGGGGAAAGCTGTCAAGAAAGATGGAACACGCGGGAAAGCCACATATCCGGCGTTGTATGGAGCGGATCATTCTAGCAAATTGATGAGAAAGCTTCTTGGCGAGGCCAAGAAGTTAATCGAACCATTGGGGCAAAGAGCACAGACTCTATGTTTGCTCACCGAATATGTCGGGCAGCGAATTAGCTGAATTTATCCTGGATAGAAAATGGAAGAACATAAGATCTCAGATATACAATATTCGATTTTGAATCAGGTCCATTCACCGGAGGACATCAAGAAACTACCGTTTGAGGACCTTAAGACCCTCAGCTCCGAGGTCAGGGATCTAATAATCCGCACCGTTTCTGAGAGAGGCGGCCATTTGGCGTCCAGCCTTGGTGTGGTCGAGTTGACCATAGCTCTACTCAGGGTTTTTTCTCCGCCAAAGGACCGGTTTGTTTTCGACGTTGGTCATCAGGCTTACGCCTACAAGATACTTACAGGCCGCCGAGATCAGTTCCACACATTAAGGTGTAAAGGTGGAATAGCCGGGTTTCCGAAAAGAAGAGAGAGTGAGTATGATTTTTTCGATACGGGTCATGCCGGTAACGCTATTAGTGTCGCCGCAGGCCTTGCTCAAGCCCGATGTTACAGTGGGAGTGATCACAAGGTCATAGCAATCGTTGGGGATGGTTCCCTCACATGCGGGGTCTCTTATGAAGGACTCAATCAAGCGGGGGTTGCTGACAAGGACCTTATAATAATCCTGAATGACAACGAGATGTCTATATCCCCAAATGTGGGAGCGATGGCAGCATACCTGAACAGGATCATGACGGGTCAGTTGGTGACCCGTTTCAGGGACGAAATCAAAAATATCCTTAAGAATATCCCCGGCTCTATGGGCCGTTCTATGTATGGGGTCGCACGGCAATTCGAGGACGCATTAAAGGGGTTTCTTACCCCTGGGAGACTTTTTGAAGACCTTGGGTTTAATTATGTAGGTCCCATTGATGGCCATCAATTGAGGCATCTCGTGGACACTCTGACCAATGTTAAGAGATTTCGCGAACCGCTTCTTGTTCACACGATCACATGCAAGGGGAAAGGTTATTACCCGGCCGAACAGGATCCTGCTCTTTTTCATGGAGTCGGACCATTTGAAATTGAGTCCGGAGAAGTTCATTCGTCGGAAGGCCCACCAAACTACACGACCGTGTTTGGGAAAACCATGGTGAAATTAGCAGAGAAGGACCCCAAAATCCTCGCTATTACCGCTGCCATGGAATATGGCACGGGCTTGGCCGATTTCGGACATATTTTCCCCAAGAGATTTTTTGATGTCGGCATAGCGGAGCAGCATGGGGTGATCTTTGCCGCAGGTTTAGCTGTCGAGGGTTACAAGCCTGTTGTCGCTATCTACTCCACTTTCACTCAACGAGGATATGATCACATCATCCATGATGTGTGTATGCAAAATCTTCCGGTAGTCTTTGCGATGGACCGGGCCGGTATAGTCGGAGAAGATGGTCCCACGCACCACGGAGTTTTTGATATTGCATTTACTCGCACTGTCCCGAACCTCGTGGTAATGGTCCCATCTAATGAGGATGAACTGGCGGATATGCTTTTCACGGCGATACAGCTAGGCGTTCCCTGTGCGATACGTTATCCGCGCGCCAAAGGTGTAGGCGTTGCCATAAAAAAATTCCCCGAGACCATTCCACTAGGTAAAGGTTCCGTTGTGCTTGAAGGGGCCGATCTGCTGATCATCGCATTGGGCTCAATGTTGGCGCCCGCAATTCAAGCTGCCGGGATACTTCAGGCATCCGGTATTTCCGCTGGGGTCCTTAACCCGAGGTTTGTAAAACCTCTTGATAGAGACCTAATTGTAAAAATGACCCGGGCTACCGGGCATGTGGTTACTGTTGAAGAAGGCGTTCTAGCCGGGGGATTCGGGAGCGCTGTTCTGGAATTACTGGCTGACGAAGGGTTGACCGATGTAAGAGTCATACGCCTCGGGATCCCTGATTCGTTTGTGGAACACGGGACACGGGAAGAGCTTCTCGCAGATTATGGTCTGACGCCCGAAGGTATTGCCAACGCGGCTTACTCCCTTTGTAAAAGGACTACTCTAATAGGTCGCGTCTCGTCAAATGAGGCGCTGAGCGCAATCCCGCACTAAGATCTTTAACCCAAATGCATTCAACTAATGGTCCGGCCGCCGGATTTTTAATCCTGTTTCGGTCAGCATGGATCGTTCGATTAACACTAAATCCCGTAATCTCTTATAGCCCCCGAGATTGTCTGGAGATCAACGGCCAGTGAACTCAGAAAAGCACGAACATGACGCATTGAAATGTTCGGTGTGCGGAGACCGGACTCTCATGGCGGCGGAAACCGTTGGGAGTGATGGCGGTCGCTTGGCTCCCGACAGGATGGATCTGCTGCTCAACGCTGCGAAGGCCCTGGCTGCCACTACCGACATAGATCACTTGCTCCAGGTGATCGTTGGAGAAGTTCAAAACGTTATTGATTGTGAAGGAGCGGGGGTCCTTCTCTATGATGAGGAAAAAGATGACTTTTACTGGAGAATAGTCCAGGACAAACAAAGTTTCCTGTCATCCGCAAGAGAGCGCATTCGTATCCCCAAGGATGATGGCGTATGCGGATGGGTGTTTAATACAGGTCAGCCCGCCCTTGTTCATGACGCTGCCAACGATCCGCGTTTGTATCGACCTGTTGAGGATAAATCCGGTTTCCAGACGAGGAATATGATCTGCGTTCCATTGCAGACTCGTGAAAAACGTTTAGGGGTATTGTACGCCCTGAATAAGGCACGCGGGTCATTTGACTCGGAAGATGTTGAGGTAATGTCGGCCCTTGCAAGCAACGTGGCGCTGGCCCTAGAAAACGCCTCATACTATGAAAGCCTTATAAACTCGCATAAAGAACTGGAACGTCTGAACCGAGTAAAAAGCAAAACGCTGCATCATCTCTCACACGAACTCAAGACCCCTCTGGCTATTATAGAAGCATCCCTGGCCATCATGAAAAGGAAACTGGGAATTGAAGGTCTTGTTCCGGATAGTTTTCCATTTAAGAGAATCGAACGCAATCTTGACCGTCTGAAAACCATAGAAAAACAAGTCGGTCACATTATTGAAGACAAGGAACTTCCTGACAAACCGACGTATGTGAATTTCTTGGATCACCTTGAGGACTTTATTGAGATAGAGAGTGAAGACCAACCGTGGCTTTCAGATTCTTTCGACATCATCAGGAAACGGATACATCAGGCGTTTCCGGACAGGCAGATTGAGCCTCCCGGGGTGTCTCTCGACAAGGTTTTCGATGCGGAAAGAGATTATGCGGTTCTTATGAAACAAGACCGTGAACTTGACGTGTGTTTCAAGAAACCTGACCCCGTCATTCTTAAGATACAACCTCACATACTGGTTTCGACTATAAGGGGGCTGGTTAGAAATGCTATTGAAAACACCCCGGATCACGGGAAGATTGTGGTTAAAGGATTCAGGACGGATAGGGGTTACACGATATCAGTTCAAGATTACGGTGTCGGAATACCAGAGAGCGAACAACCAAATATTTTTGAAGGCTTTTACCCTGTACAGGAGACGGACCTTTATTCTTCCGGTCGGCCGTATGGTTTTAATGCAGGCGGGACTGGGGCCGATTTGTTAAAAATAAAGATTTTTTCAGAAAGAATCGGTTACACTGTTCGATTCCAGAGCGTAAGATGCTCATGCATTCCCACGCCCAGGGACGTATGCCCCGGTGATATCACAAAGTGTTCCGGCTGTTCCACAACAGATGATTGTCCAGCCAACGGTGGAACAGAGTTTCTGATCGAATTCCCGCCCGAGTTGCGTTCCTGAGCTGTTAAATCACAAGCCTCCGCTAAACGAAGCTGCGTCCGCGACAGCCGCGGCGACCGCCGGGCAGACATCTTTGTTGAAAATGCCGGGGATTATGTTTTGATCAGCCAGCTCGTCTTCCGGAATTAACCCGGCGATTGCCGCTGAAGCCGCAAGTCGCATTTCTCGGGTAATTTTTCTGGCTCGCACGTTCAAAGCGCCTCTGAAAATCCCTGGGAAAACAAGGGCATTGTTGATTTGATTAGGAAAGTCACTCCTACCGGTAGCCACTATTCGAGCATAATCCAGGGCTTCCCATGGGTTAACCTCAGGGGTCGGATTAGCCAAGGCGAAAACTATCGAATCCGGGGCCATCACTTCGAGATCTTTTGCGGCCAGCAGGTTTCCCGCTGAAAGGCCAATAAAAACGTCTGCTCCAACCAGGGCTTCCTTGAGAGGACTCTGAATTCCTTCCGGGTTAGTAATTGCGGCCAATTCCTCTTTGGTTGAATTCATGCCTTCAGACCTTCCAGGATACAAGGCCCCTGTGCTGTCGCAGGACAGTATGTGATGGGTCCCGGCTTCCAGCAGGGTCTTAATGCACGCCACTCCAGCCGCTCCAGTCCCTGAGACGACTACTTTTACATCGCTCAAACGTTTGCTGACCCTTTTAAGAGCGTTTCTCAAAGCCGCCAGGACTGCGATTGATGTGCCGTGCTGGTCATCATGAAAGACCGGGATGTCGAGTTCTTCGGTCAAACGCTTTTCAACTTCAAAGCATCTTGGCGCTGATATGTCCTCAAGGTTAATAGCAGCGAAGACAGGGCTGATGGCCTTAACCGTCGCGACGATTTCATCAATGCTCGTCACGTTCAAACAAATGGGAAAGGCGTTAATGCCCGCAAATTCCTTGAACAACATGGACTTACCCTCCATGACGGGTAAAGCCGCCAGCGGCCCAATATTGCCCAATCCGAGAACTGCGGTGCCGTCGGTGACTATTGCCACGGCGTTGCCTTTCATTGTGTAGGTGTAAGCATCATCACTGTTCCTCGCTATAGCCATCGAAATTCGCCCTACACCAGGCGTATAGGCCATGGAAAGGTCTTCCCTGCCTGCTAGCCTCTTGGTCGGCGATATCTCAATCTTCCCACCCTCGTGATACTGGAATGTCCTGTCAGTAACCGAGATCACCTCAACTTGAGGCAGGGCCTTCAGCGCATCTATTATTCTCTGCTCGTGATTCTCGTCACTCGCGTAAATATCAAAGTCTCTAATTACGTGTTCTTTTTGAATCTTTACGATAGGTATTGAACCTACAAGAGCGTCATTCTCACCTATTGTAGCCGCAACTCGGGCCAAAGCTCCTGGACGTCTCTCAAACCTGAGTCTTATTGTTAAACTATGACTAGGGCTGGATTGAAAAACCATGTTTCCTCCTGTCGACCAACAAGACAGTCTACATATTATTACTATACAAGATAATGATCCATTGTGGTAATGGTTTGAAATGAAACAGCGAAATGTATGTCATAATCAAAAGCGAACGGAGTGGAAAAATGGCGCTTCCGCCGAACAAAACAAAAATCGTCTGCACAATTGGACCGGCGTCAAGATCATCTGAGATACTCGAAAAAATGATGCTCGCCGGTATGAACGTCGCCCGAGTTAACTTTTCTCATGGTGATTTTGGACAACATCAGGAAGTAATAGCCGATGTTCGTTCCGTATCTGCTAAATTGGGCCTTAATGTCGCTGTTCTCGCTGATCTTCCTGGACCCAAAATTCGCGTCGGGAATCTAAAAGAAGAACCGGTTGAACTGAGGACCGGTGATAAATTTTCTCTCACGGTTGACGACATTGTAGGGGATCGTCATCGCGTTTCGGTAAACCTGCCTAGTCTCCCTCAGGTTGTCAAGAAAGGAGACCAAATATTTCTGAATGATGGGCTGGTGCAACTCGAGGTGGCTGAGATACAGGAACATGACGTCAATTGCATGGTAATAGTCGGCGCAGAACTCCGGTCAAGAAAAGGACTTAATTTACCCGGAATTTCGCTGGGGATCAGGGCCTTCACCGATCGAGATTACGCCTGTCTGAGTTTTGCCCTTGAACAACACGTTGACGCTGTCAGCCAATCGTTTGTTGAAGACGCTTCGGACATTGAATGTCTGAGGGAAACGGCATCGTCGCTCGGAGAAAGCCCGTTTCTGATAGCTAAGATTGAGAGATCTAGAGCACTTGAAAATATCGATGAAATTCTCGCCGCGGCCGATGGTGTCATGATTGCTCGCGGTGATCTCGGGGTAGAGACACCAATCGAACGCATTGCGATTGTACAGAAAGAGATCATGGTAAAGGCGAATTTCCTGGGTAAACCTGTGATAACAGCTACTCAAATGCTCGAATCCATGACGAGTAACCGGAGACCAACCCGTGCAGAATCTACGGATGTCGCAAACGCAATACTCGATGGAACCGATTGTGTAATGCTTTCCGCTGAATCAGCCACCGGGAGTTATCCTGTGGAAGCCGTGGCC
>JAPLJJ010000238.1 GCA_026388665.1 Deltaproteobacteria bacterium | reverse complement strand
CACTAAGCGAGTTGCTATTAGAGCAGTCGAGTCCCCGGTCTACATCTAACAGTGTGAGCCAAGACTCGATTGTTTTTCTTTGGAATTTACACTTTGGTGTTACTTCAAGATATGAATGGGATTTACGACAAAATTCTGGAATCTGCGAAATTCCTGGTTGCACAAACGGGAATAGCCCCGGATGTGGCAATGATCCTTGGAACAGGGTTAGGCTCCCTGGCAGAGCGCATAGACCCGATTTACCTCATACCGTATGAGGAGATCCCACATTTCTGCGTCTCGACCGTCGAGGGGCACAAAGGGAAACTGATATTCGGGACTTTCGCTGGAAAACAGGTCGTGGCCATGCAGGGCCGTTTTCATTACTACGAAGGCTATGGGCTTGATCAGGTAACATTTCCAGTGAGGGTCCTTAAGGAACTGAGCGCAAGACTTCTGGTCGTCAACAGCGCTGCTGGTGGTCTTGACGTATCTTTCAAGCCGGGTGATGTGATGATCGTGACAGATCACATCAACATGATCGCCTCGAATCCATTGAGGGGGTTGAGGGATTCTCGCCTTGGAGATCGTTTCCCGGACATGAGTCGAGTTTATGATCCTATCACTATAGATGTCGCGTCTCAGGTCATAGAGGAAATAGGGGCGCCATTGAGAAGAGGTGTTTATGTGGCGGTTTCCGGTCCTAGCATGGAAACTCCGGCAGAAACCCGGATGCTGAGATTGCTGGGCGCCGACGCCGTGGGGATGAGTTCAGTGCCCGAAATCATCACCGCTGTTCAGGTTGGTTTCAGGGTGCTCTTCCTGGTAGTAATCACTAATGTGAATGATCCGGACAATATGGCCCCTATTTCTCTTTCGGAGGTGATTCAAAACGCGAATCTCGCCGAACCATTATTGGCTGAAATCATGGAAAAGACCTTAGGCCGCATCCAACTATGAAAGTTTCAGAACAAGGTTCTCATGAACGTAATCACTGATTCCATACTTGTTTTGGAGAACGGCCTGATCTTGCGTGATCCCTCAACGTCCGAACCGGAGCGCCATGAGCGAACCCTGATTTCAGGGGACACCATCACCGCTGTTAACAGCAATAAATTGATAGATCTAACACCGGGACAAGTTATCGATTGTTCCGACTGTCTAATTATGCCGGGGCTTGTGAATTGCCACGTTCACTCTGCCATGAGCCTGTTTCGTGGGTTAGCTGATGATTTGCCACTACGAACGTGGTTGGAAGAATTTATTTTCCCATGTGAGGCCAGGCATGTGTCGCAGGAGATGGTCCTGCTGGGTTCGACCTTGTCGGCTATAGAGATGGCGCTTTCCGGTGTAACCACTTTTGCGGACGCTTACTTCTTTATGGAGGCAGCGGCTCATGCAGCAATAAATGTGGGATTGCGAGCGGTGATAGCTCAAGGGGTTGTCGATTTCCCTACCCCTGACGCAAGGACCCCAGGGTCCTGGAAAGACAGAGCCTTCCAATTCTTTGAATCTGTCCCATCACGTTCTACTATTACCCCTGCCCTTTTTTGTCACTCGCCATATCTATGTGGAACGGATACATATTTGGAGGCGGCCGAGATTTGTAGGTCCCATGACACAAAATTGTTCTCTCACGTTGCTGAAACCTTTACTGAGGTTCAACAGGTTCGTAGTAAATACAATGTTACCCCTGTAGAGTTCTTAAACTCTTCAGGGGTTCTGGACGATTCATTCGTCGCGGTTCACTGTGTTCATTTGACGGCTCGAGACCGGGAAATTCTTCGAGACGCAAGAGTCGGTATAGTCCACTGCCCTGAAAGCAACATGAAACTAGCTTCAGGTTCCCCACGCATTAAAGACCTCCTGGAAGTGGGCCTGACGGTAGGGCTCGGAACCGATGGCGCCGCTAGCAACAACAATCTTGATCTTTTTGAAGAAATGAGGTCAGCTTCTTTATTAGCCAAGTTAGTGTCAAATGATCCTGAAGCGGTCAGTGCCGGAGAAGCTCTGACCATGGCCACAATAGGAGGAGCGCGAGTCCTCGGGCTCGATCATATGATCGGCACATTGGATCCCGGTAAACAGGCGGACATTATTATTGTGGATTTACGGCAGCCTCATCTTGAGCCACTTTACAATCCAATTTCGCAATTGGTTTATTGCGCTAGAGGTTCGGATGTGCGCGATGTTATTGTAGCTGGGCGGCAGATAGTTCGGAATCGGCGCCTCTGTTCCCCCGGATACGACGATTTTCGTAAACTTGCACTGGATTTCGCTACACAAATTGCGACGGATACCGGCAAGAAATTATTCCTAACATAAGGTTAATGATGTCAAAAAAGATCACATATAAAGACGCCGGTGTTGATATAGAACTGGCGGACAGGGCCCTGGGATCTGTTACAAAGAAAATTAGGTCCACCTTTACGCCGGGTGTTATAGGAAATCTGGGCGGATTCGCAGCCATGTTCCGACCTGATTGGAAGAAATTTCATGATCCCGTGCTTGTTTCCGCGACCGACGGTGTGGGGACAAAACTAAAAATAGCCTTTATGACGGGTATGCACGGCACGGTCGGGATAGATCTCGTCGCTATGAATGTTAATGACCTCCTGGTAACAGGAGCTGAGCCACTGTTCTTTCTGGATTACTTCGCAACGGGTAAGATCGAGCCAGCGACCTTTGAAACCGTCGTGTCTGGTATTGCTCAGGGGTGTAGTATGGCCGGTTGCGCTCTAATTGGTGGGGAAACAGCGGAAATGCCTGATTTTTATGATGCTGGAGAGTACGACCTTGCAGGATTTTGTGTAGGTATCCTCGATAAGTCGAAAGCTATTGATGGTTCAAAGATTAAACCGGGGGATGTTGTCCTCGGCATTGGTTCTTCAGGGCTGCACAGCAATGGATTTAGTCTCGTTCGCAAAGCCCTCTTGGAAAAAGAGAAATATTCCTTGAGTCACAAACTCCCGGATTTAGAAAAGACATTGGGTGAAGAGTTGATTACTCCAACACGAATTTACGTCAAACCAGTGCTTGCGCTCCTTGACCAGGTATCTGTGCATGGTATGGCCCACATCACCGGCGGAGGTTTTTACGGTAACATTCCCAGAATTCTGCCTGATGAAATTCGAGTCGGTATTGATTCAAAGTCATGGGAAGTTCCGCCAATATTTAAGATCCTGAAAAGTTCTACCGGCCTCGATGATCGTGAGATGTTCACAACTTTTAACATGGGGATCGGAATGATTATGATCATTAAGGAAGAGGACACGGACATAGCGATAAAACATGGGGATCGGAATGATTATGATCATTAAGGAAGAGGACACGGACATAGCGATAAAATGCCTGATGGAATATGATTTACCGGTTCGGGTGATCGGCGTTACTCAAACCAGGAATAGTCAATCAGAACCTCAAGTCATTATAAAATGAACGAATCTCCTAATTAGTGTGTGTTTCCGTTAAGAATGGTTCAATATATTCTCGAAGATTTTGTCAAATCAGAAGCCCCTCTTCTACATAGTCTAATAGATCAGGCGAAATCACGTCAGAAAAACAATATTGACTTAGGTCTCATGGGGGCGATGAATCCCAGAATCGCGGTTATTCGACTCGAAGAGCTGCTTCGTCTTGACTCGGAAAACCTTATTTCACAACTCTCAGAGAACTCAGATGCCTGGAATTGTTTTGTGAAAACAGTCGGGGCCTCAGCGTTTCTTTTCTCAGTGATTCGCCGTTCAACGGAATTAATTCGTTCAATATATCTCGAGCGAGGCTACACTCTAACTAAGGGCAGACCCCAAAAGGAAGCTGAATTACGCGAACGCCTGTCTGAAATCCGGAATCCGACCCCGGAAGACCTGAGCAGTGAATTGAGGCGTTACAAGGAAGAAGAGTTTCTCAGGATTGGCTGTAGAGATCTCACCGGTATGGCGGACGTTACAGAGGTCATGGCTGAACTGTCGGACTTTGCCGGGGCCGCCCTCACAACAGCCCTTGATTATTATTTTGAACGCCTCGTCATAAAGCATGGATTACCCAACGGACAGTCTCCCGATAAACCCGGATTCGTGATTGTCAGCATGGGAAAGCTCTCGGGTCGCGAACTCAATTTTTCGTCAGACATAGATCTAATTTATCTGCGTGGCCCGGAACAAGGATGGACTGCCGGTCCTGAGAAGGTTGTCGTCGCCAGGTTCTACGAGACACTGGCCCGATCCATAAGTCGTTCCATGTCCGACGTTACGGAGGACGGATTTGTGTTTCGTGTTGATCTTCGTCTAAGACCGGAAGGCGATAAAGGCGAACTGGTTCCTTCAGTGACAAATGCAAAGGAATATTATCTCTCCTGGGGACGAACATGGGAAAGAGCCGCTCTTATGAAAGCGGTGCCGATAACGGGCGACACGGCACTCGGAGAGGCGTTTCTAAAGGAAATCGAGCCATTCGTATATCGAAAACATCTCGACTATTCTACCCTCGACGATATGCGGTCCATGAAAAAGCAGATCGAGTTACAACTCAGAAAAAAGCCTGGGTTGAATATCAAGCTTGGTCAGGGAGGAATACGAGAAATAGAGTTTTTCGTTCAGACCTTGCAGTTGATCAACGCGGGCAAGATACCTCGCGCTCGTTCAGCTTCTACACTGAAGGCGCTTGAGCTGTTGAGCGATACCGGACTCCTGGCCCGAGAAACCGCCGCCGGTCTAAGGGACGCTTATCTGTTTTTCAGAAAGGTCGAACATCGAATCCAGATCGATCATCAGTTGCAGAAACACGACCTGCCAAGAACCCCAGTGGAACAGGAAGAACTCGCCGGACGTATGGGATATGAAGGAGTCGAGGCCCTCGATCGGTTTCTGGACGATCTCGACAGACGCCGCAAGCTAGTTGAGGAACTCTTCTCGTCGTTGTTTTACCATTCGGCTGAAGAGAACATTGAAAAACTATCCTCAGTAACCCGCCATCTAATTGAATCTATCGACAACCACCACGAGATAATTTCTATTCTTACCGACCTCGGTTTCCGTAATCCGTCATCCGCTTATCCTATATTGAGGCGCCTGGTGTTGCCCTCTTCCGGAAAAGTGGTTTCTGAAAAGGCCAAAGATTTACTGGAGCGCCTCGGTCCATTGTTCATTGATGAACTGCTGAAAGCTCCTGAGCCGGAGAAAGCTCTATTTGCGCTCGACACGTACGTCACTTCGATGCATGCGGCCCCAAACTACTATTCGACCTTCCTGGAAAATCCTGCGACTGTTCGATTTCTTATTAGAATTCTCGGGGAAAGTCGTTTTTTTACTGATCTTCTCATAAGGCGTCCGGAAGCGATTGACTCGTTGATAGAACGTGGGGTTGAACACACGAGGAAGGGCTGCGAACTGCTTACTAAAGAGTTGGATGAACGGCTTAACTACAGTGAGACTTTGGAAGACAAGCTCAATATACTACGTCGGTTCAAGAATGAAGAAACCCTTTTGATAGGTGTTCGCCAGCTCACTGGCGAGATTGATTCCCCTGTTGCGAGGAGACTCATAACAGACCTAGCGGATGTTTGCCTGTCTGCGGCTGTCAATATTGCCAACTACGAAATGGAACTCAAATTCGGAAACGATGGTCTAACGAAGCCGCTTCCCTTTGTGGTATTGGGTATGGGGAAACTCGGCGGGACGGAAATGACCTATCTCTCGGATCTTGATGTCATTTTCGTCTATGATTCGCCGAGTGAACAAATTGGCAGGTTATCTTCAAGGGAGTGGTTTTCCAGACTCGCCAACAGAATAATTTCGATACTCAGCGTGGCAACCTCAGAGGGTGTCGCCTATTCAATTGACACCCGTTTGAGGCCATCCGGCAACAAGGGCGCTCTTGTCTCCACTCTTGAAGCCTTTGACCAGTATCACAGGGAATCTTCAGAGCTTTGGGAGAAACAGGCGCTCATTCGGTCAAGAGTTGTTACCGGCCCCCCTACCCTTGGCGGCAAAGTTGAATCCATCGCTCGTGACTGCATCTTGCGAACAACACTGACACAAGCGGATATCACTGAAATCTCTAGAATTCGCGAACGTATGGAAAAGGAGCTTGCTCTGGAAGACTCCGCAAATGTAGATCTAAAGACCGGCCAAGGTGGTCTTGTTGATGTAGAGTTCTTTACCCAAGCTAAGATTCTTGCTCATGCGGCGCAATATCCTGAAATACTCAGATCGAACACGCTGGAAGCCCTTGAATGTTTGCGAAACGCTGACATCATTGAGCCGCAGATCCATAACTCGCTCGACTCCGGTTACCGATTTCTGACAAATCTCGAGGACAGATTACGCATAATGGAGAATAAGAGTATAGACAGGTTACCTCTGTCCGGTTCCAAAATAAAGGGTTTAGCCAAGAGGCTGGGATACGGCGAGGATGGAGAAGCCCTAATTAGTGACTACCTTCGTATCCGAACGGAGATTCGATCGATATACAATTCCTTTTTCTCCTAGAAATGTTGTCTATGTTTTGGTTTCTTCTCAACACATGAAATCCAAGTGTTTATCTTCACAAAACGTGGTAATTTCCGATTGTGTCCAAATAGAACCTATATAAATATAATGCACAGGAGGCATCCATGCAAAAGTACGTGTGTGACGTCTGTAGCTATGTTTACGATCCGGAAGCTGGGGATCCTGAGAATGGTGTTCAACCTGGAACGGCGTTTGAAGATATCCCGGATAGTTGGCTTTGTCCGATCTGTGGAGAGGGGAAAGCCGCGTTCTCAAAAGAATAAATTATTTTAACAAGGAGAGTTGTGATGTTGGTTTTCGGAACCCCGGACGACGTTTTCGCCATGGCGATTCGTATAAAAGAGAACGGAAAAGCGTTTTACCAGAGCGCTACCAAGAAGATCGGCGAGGATCCTGTCTTGAAAAAGCTGTTCGAGGATCTTGCCGGCCTTGAGGAGTCTCAGGCCGAGTGCTTCAAATCCCTTAGGAGTGAAATACCTGTTTACTTCCCGGAGGAGGAAGTTTGGGATCCGGAAGGTTTGGCCAAGAGTTACTTGGAGGCTGCCGCAGACACCGAAGTTTTTACCCCGGATGTCGCAGCGGAACGGCTGAAGAATGTAAAAACCCCAGTAGAAGCGCTCGAGATTGCGATCGAATTTGAAAAAGATTCGGTACACTTTCTTTTAGGTATGAAGGATATGAATCCTGATCCGACCTTCACAAGTGAACTCGATAAACTGATTTGTCAAGAAATGGACCATGTTCGAATGCTGTCAGAGGCCAAGAAAACGTGTCGTCCGACCGAGTGCGAAATTAGTTCTTGACCAGGGAGTTGTCCCTTCGATTATGATTAGCAAAAAGGCTGAGCTATTTGTCAGAAGTAGTCGTTTAGGAGAGAAACCATGACTGAAGGGGTCTTTATCAAGAATGTTACCTTCTCTGAACCGCTGTCACTGTTGGATCTCGTGGACTATCAGGAAGGCCGTGTTGTTAGCCGAACCTTTGCCCAAAACAGTGTCATGAGTCTAACGCTCTTTGCGTTTGACGCGGGCGAAGGGTTGAGTTCCCATACTGCCGCTGGTGACGCTTTCGTACAGATTTTGGACGGAGAAGCTCAGATTACCATAGGTTCAAAAGAAGTTGCTGCCCAAACAGGGCAGGTTGTTGTAATGCCCGCTAATGTGCCGCATTCTCTCCATGCTGCAAAGCGGTTTAAGATGCTGTTGGTGGTAGTAAAAGGAAAATAAGCTACGCCTTGGTGGATAATGTTTGTCCTTGAGCCTTGTGTGGTTGGTTTCAGTAAGCCGGTAGTGGGCCCAATTTCGTCATCAATTTACTTACTGAAACACTAATCAGTATCAGTTATTTCCCGCTCTCCGTCGGAGAAGGGTACTTGATCAGGAAAGCTAACAGAAACCCCATTACTGGCAAGATATTTATGGACTTCAAAGCAGTCGCAACGCCAAAATGGTCAGCAACGATTCCCAATACTGTTACCCCAAGGCCACCTGTGCCGATCGCGAAACCCACCATCAGGCCGGACGCTACTCCAAGGTTATGTGGGAGCAGTTGCTGGGCCATGACTATCGTCACGGTAAAACTCGAAATCAGCACCATCCCAAACACGCCGAGCGCCAAGAACAGCAAAATTCCTTTTGCCTGAAAGAGAAAAGGGAAGAACAGACTGGACAATCCTAGTGTCGCTATCAAATACTTTTTGTGACCCCATCGATCCGCCACGTATGAACCGCCTATAGTGCCGACAACACCTCCGAGAAGGAAAACAGAAACCAGCTTACCAGCATACAATGCGTCTCCTCCCAGGTAATCCATATAATAAAAAGGGAGATACGCCATCAGTCCTAATTGGGTCCATGACCTCATAATTACTGTCGCTATGAGTAGGAAGAGAGCTGAATAAGCGCCTCTCTGGGAGCTTGGACCAATTATTCCCAGGGGTTTGGATGTTGTCTGAACCCCTTGGATCGTTTTCCACGCAAACAAGAGCGAAAAAAGGAAAAGGAGAGACAAGAAAACTATTACCGGAAGGAATTCAAATCCAAGATGAGTAACTATATAAACCGCAATTACCGGGCCGATGGCAAAGCCGAGATTCCCTCCGACGGAGAAAACAGACATCCCTGTGGCCATCTTGTCCCCTGTGAAAAAACGGGCTGTCTTGTATCCTTCAGGGTGAAATGATGCCACACCCAGTCCACTAATGACGACAAGCGCCAGGACCATAGCGTAACTCGAAGGCACTGAAATAAGTGACATCCCGATGCCGGCGGTCAAACAACCCAAGGGTAACAGGAAGGCCTTTCCTTTTTTGTCCGACAAATACCCGAAGAGAGGTTGAACGACGGACGACGCGAGATTAGCGGCCATCATAACAGCGCCTGTCAAAGCATATGAGAGGGAAAGCTTGGTTTTTAGGAAAGGAAGTATAGCGGGCAACACCCCCTGATATATGTCAGTAACAAGATGTCCCAATGACAAAATGAGCAATATCCTTAAATTGAAATCCCTCTGGGACGATGTCTCCATAAGTGCTCCTGAATACTCACCGAAAGGTCAATAGCCATCCGATGACTTTGGTTAAATATAGTCTTTATCGAATAATTATAATTGGGATATTCAGATTATGTCGGACAGGCGCCACGGTGCTGCCGAAAACCAGGTCACTGATGCCACGGTGCCCGTGACCTCCCATGACCAGCGCATCAATCTGTTCTTCGAGAGACAGCCTAACCAGCTCTGTGGGCACGTTTCCATATCCTAGAAACGTTTCTACTTCAACCCCCCTGTGTCCCAACGCTACTGCCAGTTGGTTCAGATACGCTTCATCCTCCCGAGCTTCCGTATCATAAGCGTCAGGTCCGTAAAGCGTGCCACCTGCGCCTTCAACCACATGAAAAAGGCATAAAGTCGCGTCATGTTGTCTGGCTAGAGGTAGCGCATGACTCAACACTTTTCTGTCATCATCCGAGAAGGCTAGAGCCACTCCGACTTTTTTGTAATGTGGTGTGTCAAGATCCAGCCGATCTTCGTCCGCTCTTATAAAATGGCTAAGTTTTCTCCACGCCGGCATAGTCTCTTTCGGTGGCAAATGAATGAATGGTTTAAGTGTTATAAAAAGGAGCAACAAAGCGAGGACCACACATATTGGAAGCACAATAGTGTAAATCCAGATTGGTTCGCTACTTGCCTGAATCCAATCATGGATTTGATCGGTTACGAGTTTCCCATTTAACACAACTATTATTGAGGCCACGCTCCAAGCCAGTATCTTTAGAAGTGAATTGTTGGCAAAGTCGCCCATAATGGATCGATCGGAAGTGAAATGAATTAAAGGTATTACTGCGAATGGAAGCTGCAGGCTCAGGACAACCTGACTCAAGATAAGAAGATTGTATGTTGACGATTCTCCGGCCATCCCAATAGTCAACGCAGCCGGTCCCACTGCCAACAATCTAGTAATAAGCCTGCGCAGAACCGGTCGGATCTTAAATCTCAAGTAGCCTTCCATCACTATTTGGCCTGCGAGTGTCCCTGTGAGCGTAGACGCCTGGCCTGCGCAAACCAGCGCTAGAGCAAATGCGATACCGGCCAACGCGGTTCCAAGAATAGGTGTCAAAAGGTTGTGCGCCTGCTGAAGCTCGGTGACTATTGTCCCGTGTTTAAAAAATACTGCAGCCGCAATAATCATGATGGACGCATTAACCAAAAAGGCGCAATTAAGGGCTAGGACGGAATCAAAAAAATTGAACTTACATGCCTGACGTTTCCCCTCTAAAGAAGTGTCATAGGCCCTGCTCTGGACCAGGGCCGAATGCAGGTAAAGGTTATGAGGCATCACGGTCGCGCCGATGATACCGATGACGACATATAGTGCGCCGTCAGGAAGCCTCGGAACAAACCCGCCGGCTATCTCGGTCCAATTCGGAGTTGACTTAAAAACCTCAAAAATAAAACAGAGCCCGATAATGATAATAAGGAACATTATCAAACTCTCGAACCTTCGCACGCCGAAGTTCTGAATAGCCAGAAACACAAAGGTGTCAAGAGCGGCTATGAACACACCCCACATGAGAGGGATTCCCAAGAGAAGGTTGAGGCCTATTACAGTACCCAGGACTTCTGCAAGGTCGCAGGCTACAATGGCAATCTCAGCGAGAATCCAAAGCATGTAAGTGACGGACCTTGGATAATAGTCCCTGCATGCCTGAGCGAGATCTCGGCCAGTCACAATCCCCAGTCGTGCGGACAATGTCTGCAACACAATTGCCATTGCATTGGACATCAGCAACACCCAAAGAAGCGTGTAACCGAAACGAGATCCACCCTCCAAGTCTGTTGCCCAGTTGCCTGGATCCATATACCCGACACTAATCAGATAAGCCGGTCCGGAAAACGCGAACATCCGTTTAAACAGGCTCACCCTGTTGGTTATAGTCACACTGCGGTGTATTTCAGACAAGGATTTTGAGGTTTTTGCCATTTTTCTATTGGTCCAACTTGGATTACCCTAAAAAATATTGAATTTTTCTACAAGAGTTAATTGCGTTTATTGAACTGGCACGTTTTTGTGCTGAATTCGTTTGTCACGCCAACACTAACGTATTATTCTAATAACAGGAGTGGGGTGGAGTTGGTTTATTTTTCAGTTTAATTCTCATGGCGCAAG
>JAPLJJ010000153.1 GCA_026388665.1 Deltaproteobacteria bacterium | reverse complement strand
GGAGAAGCCACATTGTTTGAAATGTGGCTTTTTTGTTCTCGTTCACAAATATCGGTTATGGTTTTCCTGATCTTTTTGGATGTGAGAATTAACGCGGGCAAAAAAATGAGGTCTCCGAAAAGTCCGAGCGTAATTGCTGAACAACCAAGGATCCCGAAAAAGACTACGGGCCTGAAAGGTGACCCGGAGAGGGCAAGGAAGCCTAGTAATGTCACGACCGACCATGACGCAATTTGTCTGGCGGTAAAGCGATATGTCCTAAACACGTGTTCTTCGATAGACGTTTCAGGATGAAATGACATTTCCCGTTTCAACTGAGTCATGTAATGAATTGTGTTATCAACAGCCAAACCGATTGCGACCGTAGCGGCAAATACTGTAACCATGTCGAGTGATATCCCGAACCATCCCATAAGGCCAAAAACCGCGGCTACCGGCGGAATGTTCGGTATCAGGCAGATGAGGCCCAGAACAAATGAACGCAACTGGATCATCATTATTATTGTTATGAGAAAAGCAGCTATGAACATTGATTCAACCTGATCATCTATCAAGGCCTCCGTCTGCGCAGAGACAAGCACGAGATCCCCTGTGACGGTTGCCTTACCAGCCCCCTTCATGACCTGATCGGCAATTCCCTGGACTTCCGAAATCGTTTGTCCAATTGGCTTGTCAGGAGAATTATTTATCAGGATTGAAATCCTTGCCTTGTCAAAGTTTTCGCTAATATATTTCTCAGTAATTCTCTTGCCGCCGGCGCTCAACGAAGTCATGAACAGGAGCTGGGGAATCAGGTTCGGGTCCGAGTAGATATCTCGAGTCTCATTTGGCTTGTCCATTGTGATGCTACTCAGGTAAGTTAGGACACTTTCGTAAGAATCTGTGGATATTACGTCCGGAATTTCCCTGATTCTTTTCTCCAACTCGGAGACCTTTTTCCACATCTGGGGCTGTTTGAAAGCATTAGGATCCGACTCGAGAAAAAGCTCGAGCGTTTGAGCAGGTGACAGGTTCTTCTCGACGAACCTGATGTCCTGCACCGTCTTCGTTGATTCATCCAGCATTCGGAAAATCTGGGCGTCACTATGAATCCTTGGTGAGCCTGCCAGCAGAAATGCGGAAAGCACTAAGGAAAAAATAACAACCATCCGAGATCGCGCTGATATAAATAATTCAATCTTTTTCAGCGTTCGTTCCAGCCAATCGACCAAAATGTCGGAGGATTCCGGATTATCAAGCGTTTTCATAACGGAGAAAAAGGCAGGGGTCATTATGATTGCGAGTCCGTAAGCGACTATTACCCCGATCGACATGATGAACCCTAGCTCTCGAACCATTGGTATCGAGCTTATCATCAGGGTTCCAAAACCAACAGCGGTAGTGGCGACGCACATAAAGCACGGCCTCGCCAACCATCGAACAGATTTCTTTAATGCGTCAATCTTATTTTGGGTAATCTGATGATACAGGTGGTACCTAACGACCATGTGAATGACAATTTCGATTGTTGTTATGGGAACGAATCCAAAAGCAAGGGCGGTAGTGGAATTTAGAGGAATGTTCATGGCTACCATTAGCCCCAAGACCCACAGCACACAAATTCCAAGGATAAAATTGGTAACTAATGTGACTTTTAAACTCTTGAAGACATATACGGAGACAATGGCGCCAATGAGCATACTCAGGACGCCAAACACTATTCCCGTCTGTATGTTGTAATCCACTATCGCTTTACGGATAAAAGGCGGGCCGACAATCCTATATTCTTCGGCTAGTTTGTTTCCTTTCAAGTCTTGATCGACAACTCGAACAAGCTTGTCATAAACGATGTCTTCATATTTGTATTTTTCTTCGACCTTTATTGCGATACCTATGGTGTTGAAATCAGTGGACACAAGAAGATTCGTCATTGGCAATGATCGCCGTAGGTTTGCCAGTGAATTCTGTTCAATCGGCTTTATTTTACCCTGAACACGCTCGAATAACGGAAAGTTACCGAATGATCCCCCTCGTTCTTGAAAAAGGCGAAGGTTTGTAAGGCTTATTACTTCTGATACCCCTTCCACCTGTTCAAGTTTTCGCGTGAGGCTGTCGACCATATCGAGAGTTTGTGGATCCAAAATCCCAGCGCGGGTCTTTATGACCACCAGGGTGAATTCTTCATTTCCGAACGTCTCAACGAATCGTTTGTAATGTTCATACGTTTTTGAAGATGTATCCAAGCCGGATTTCAGCGAGGGGTCTGTCTTGAGTTGCAGAGCGAAATATCCAAAGACTATGGATACAACGGCAATTATTGATATGAGAATCCTTCGGTAATCAATAATTAAATCGAGAGGGTTTGGGTTGGACAGGTCAAGTTTGTCGCCGGAATTGTTCACGAAAAATACGATCCTTGCTCTTCAGAACTTGTTTCAAATGGACCATTGTGTATTACAAGGAACCTATTTTATTAGAAAAGCGGATACTCGTCAAACAGTGCGTTCATAATTCCCCATGGTTTTGCCGTTTTGAGGAAAGTATAGGAAATTGTGAATCAGCTTTATAAGAAATTCAAAACCAAAGGGCTTGACGATTCAACGTTAATGTATTTTTATTGTCACGATATCGTCCTAAACTACTACGCGGTTCTGTCATGCCTTTTTCCGGACATTGAAAATTTTCTTTCTAATCTGTTGATGGGCAATTGATGTGGGAACCGGAAGCGGAAAGTAAAGTGGGAATCCGATCTTCTGATACTCGAGAACTTCTATAGAGGTTAAAGAAAATGAAACATCATATCAACTTCAAGGTCAACGGTGACGAATATTCGTTGGCAGTGGACCCTTGGAAGACTTTAAATGAATTGCTTCGTGAAGACCTTAACCTGACGGGCACTAAGCTCGGCTGTGGGACCGGCGATTGCGGGGCATGCACTGTCATGGTGGACGACGCAACCGTTAGCTCTTGCTTGACGTTGGCAGTCTCCGTAGATGGAAAGAGCGTCACCACCGTCGAGGGTCTTGCGCCTTCCGGGGAAACGCTTCACCCCATACAGGAAGCTTTTATCAAAACAGGCGCAATTCAATGCGGTTTTTGCACCTCAGGCATGGAGATGTCGGCTCTACATCTTTTGAACCAAAATCCCTCACCCAGTGAGATGGAAATAAGAAAAAGCCTTTCCGGCAATTTGTGCAGATGCACGGGATACAACCAGATTGTGGAAGCCATTTCGGTTGCGGCAGAGACGATGAGGGAGAATGAACCGAAAGAGGAACAACGATGAGACTGCCGAAATTCGAACATTTTGAGCCAAAAACACTTGAAACGGCCTTGAGTATGCTATCTGAAAAGGGAGAAGGCGCTTATGTCATGGCCGGTGGTACGGATATCGTCGTAAAAATGACACATGGCCGTCTGAAGCCCAACACTATCATCGGGCTCCAGAGGATAGAAGGGCTGAACGAGATTCGTTTTAGCGCCAAAGAAGGCCTGACAATAGGAGCGACCGCACGGCTTGCTCAGGTGGCCTCCCATCCGGATATTCTGAAACACTATCCTGCCTTTGCTTATGCAGCCCAGGTAATGGCCAACGTTCAGGTACGCAATATGGGCACGGTCGCGGGGAATCTCTGCAACGCCGCCCCTTCCGCTGAAAATGCTCCGCCGCTTATGGCCATGAAGGCGGAAGTCACCGTGGTCGGCCTTAAAGGAGAGAGGCGGATACCGCTGGATCAATTCTTCATAGGGCCAGGGCTCACGGTAATGGAACACGGGGAGATCATGATTTCCATATTTGTCCCTTCCCCTGAACCGAAGTCCGGCGCTTCGTACAAACGCATATCCGCACGTTGCGGGGTCGATATCGCCGCGGTATGCGCAGGCGCAATGGTCGTCTTGGATGGCAAGGTCTGCAAGGAGGCAAGAATCGTGCTTGGCGCAGTTGCGCCTGTTCCAATGCGCGCGATTAAGGCTGAAGGCCTTATAACGGGCCAAGAATGGACCCACGAACTCATCGAAAAAGCTGCTGCTCAGGCCGCAGAAGAATCGAAGCCCATATCTGATGTGAGAGCAAACGCGGACTATCGGAAGAAAATGGTGGCCGTATTGACTTTACGTGCCCTTGAAGAAGCCCATGAACGGGCAATGGAGCGTTAGCTCAAACGCAAAGGAAAGACTATGAAACAACAATTCAATATTGTGGGAAAAGATGTCCCAAGGACCGACGCTGAAGCAAAGGCAAGAGGGTCCGCCATATATACGGATGATATGAAGCTACCGGGAATGCTTCACGGGAAGATAGTGAGGAGTCCGGTGGCTCCACGCTCGTATTCAACATATTGACACCAGTAAAGCTGCTGCCCTCCCCGGCGTGAAGCTTGTCATCACCGGAGAGGACACGCCCAAGATCAAGTATGGTAACTG
>JAPLJJ010000185.1 GCA_026388665.1 Deltaproteobacteria bacterium | reverse complement strand
ATGGCGGGTGTTCCTATAGCTGCGGGAATGTGTTTCGCCGGGAAATTGCCTGGTTGTTTCACGCGGAAAATGGAAAAGGTCAAATCCGTGGAAAATTTTCGACAGATGATAACCGAATACGGTGAACACACATTGGTAGAAGGTGAGATTTATGACGGGGATAAGTTGGCTCTTGTTGATGATCTTGTCACAAGATTTGATAGCAAATTGATAGCCTTTGAACAGATCAAGCATGAGACTCAAAGACGCGGGTTAAAAAATGTTTCATGCAAGAAAGTATTGGTAATCATAGATCGTGAGCAGGGAGCGGCGGCGGCGGCTCAATCGGCCGGTTTTGAACTCATAAGTCTAATACCCTTTAAGACCATGGGGCTTGATCTACTCAAAGGAATCCTGGATGAGGTTGAATGGGAAGTAATAAGGGATTATCTTAACGATCCCGACGCGTTTCAGGACAGGTCGGTTCAGGAGCGGTTAGCACTAATGAGTTTCAACAAATAGTCGCAAACTTTTCTCTTGACCTTAAGCAATGAGTCGTTTAGCATAAGAGATTGCGATGATTGTTCCTTCAGGAGTATTCTCCTCAGCATCATGTAGGTGAGACCCAGTAGAGACTTCTAAGTCCTGTTTCACCGATAAGAAGGGATTTGATACTTCCATCCAATAGTCGCCAGCACGGAAAAATTCACCGATAAGCTATCTCTGCACGCCTGTCACGTTTGGTAGGCGAGTAAACTATTTTATTACAAAACACCTTAGTGAAGGTCCAAGCGATATTGAGGCCGGAAACCAAACATTTCCAGCGCCTCTGTTGACTGTAAATCGTTTGGGACTTCTTGAAAATGTTCTTTTTGACCGAAAGGAGCTACTTTTAATGCCAGGAGTTTATGTCAAAGAAGACGAACCTTTTGAAAACGCTTTGAGGAGATTCAAGAAACAGGTTCAAAAATCCGGAGTCCTTACCGAAACGAAAAAACGTCGCGCATACGAAAAGCCGAGTGTTAAGAAAAAACGAAAAGCTATGGCAGCTCGCAAAAGACTTCTAAAGAAGTTAAGAAGAATGCGTACGAGATAAAATATGTTGATATAATCAATTGCTGACATGGGTGGGACAGGCTTGAATGACTTAAATGTCAAGCCCGCCCCGCCCTTTCGTTGTCTGAATGACGTGCCCTAAAACTCCAGGGGACGGTATGTGATCGCCGGAGCGGGTAAGCCCTTGAAGCGAATCGAATTTATTGAAAGATATGATATCCGCCGCTCTCTCGTGGTTGCTTTCTATCTCCTAGTAGTTGTCTGGTCGGTCGGAGTTTGGTATCAGACAGGGTTCTCATTCCGAGAGTTGGGATCCTGGGGCCTAGTAGTTGTAGTCTTGAGCGCGTGTCTGGGGATTTTTTTATTCACGGTCTCAGTATTTGAATTGATAAGTTGTTTGATATTCCTTCCCGTTGCAGGTCAAGACTTTCAGGTCTTATCACAGGTTCACGGTGAACTTCTCCTACATCCTCTAACCACTTCAGTCCTACTGTTGACCTTGGCCCTGAATACGCTTACAGGAAGTGTTCTGGGCTGGGCGGCCTGGATGATTCTTCTAGCTGCGTTTGTCCTTCAAACCTACCTGATAATAGATCGTATTCATTCAGAGGCAGCCATATCTGATTCAAATGGCGCCATGGCCAAGCCCGGGATCATCTTTGAACTACTGGGTTTGATTCTAGGGGCTGAAATCATCACCGTGTCAGCGGGGGCCAAGGCATTATCCCCGTGGAAAATCGACACGCTTCCTGATGATACATGGATAGTGGATGTCAGGACAAAGGCCGAGTTCCAATGGAATCATCTAAACTCAGCGGAAAATTATCCTTGGGGACTGGGGCTGTACGCAACCTCCACTGGGGTCTGCTCTATTTGATATTGTTAAATCGTGGGCGAAACCAACCCGGCCCGTTTGGACTGACCCGAGCCGGCCGGGACACTGCTGGAAGAGGCAAGGATTACAAAGCTATTTCGGTTGGCTACGTGATCACGCAATTTGTTATGTTGACGCTGGCCCCCATTGAGAAATGGACAATGGAGCGCGAAGTATCCGAATTGCAAAGGTGGAGCGGAGCGATCATAGGTCTCGGTGGGTTTGGGGCCGCTTACCTTGCTTATAAAGCGCTTGGACGAAATTTCAGGGTCTTTGCTGCTCCCCGGCGCAGTGGAACACTAATAACCACTGGAATATATTCAAAGGTTCGTCACCCGATGTATACCGCAGCCATCTGCGCATTTCTAGGCTATATAATTTATTGGGGAAGTCTGTGGTGTGTTCCATTTTGGCTTGCAATGACGATTTTGTATATAATCAAAGCATGGAAAGAAGAAGGCGTGCTTAATCAACGATATCCCGAGTATTCTGATTATCGAGAACGAACGTGGAAATTCATTCCCTACGTTTATTGAAGATTATACAACTCTAACCGAGCGCCCCAATCTTTTCGGTTCTCACTGTTTTTCGAACCCGGGAACTGTGTTCAGATATTCCGGATGTGTTTTCTTCCGTCACTTTCTGAATCATCAGATCTTCTAAACCGTCCAGCCCGCGCGATATGAACTCAGTCGCAACCCATCCAATGGGGAAGGCGTTTACTGCCGTGATGGCCATTGAAGCCTCTTTAACGGCCCAGTGATTACCGTTAAAAGATACGGCGAGTCCCCCTCCATTGCGTACCAGACGGAAGGCCTCGACATCCGTTATACTGTCTCCCACGTAGACAACACTTTCAAGGTCGGAATCCTCCGTCGCAACAATATCCTTTACCGCTTCGGCTTTTTCTTGTCCACCTACTGGGTTAACTGACTCCACGAGATCATATATTGTTAGGTTAGGCGCCTCCTGCCAGAAGAATTTGTCGAGCTGTTCAATCACATCCAAATCCTGTCTAGCCAAATCTGCGGGGGATTGAGCGCCCTGAGGGAAGTTGATGTCCGGTAATTCCACAATTCTCTTGTGTGCGTCCCTGATCACTTTTTTTTCAGGGTCGGAAAGATCAAACATATCCAGGCTGACTTGTGTCGAGAATGTATATCGGAATGGAAAACCGATTACGTCGCACACGGCCTCAATATATGGGGAATAGCTTGTGCTCACGATATAGACAGGCGCTAGTTCATTAATCTGTTCCAATACCTTGTCAGCAAACGGTATCATTTCGATATTTCGGCGAGAGAACTTCCGCATACTCCGGTCATCAACGCCAAAGGCCTTGAGAAACGGTAATATAAGCTTGAGAGTGTCTCCCGCTTTGTAACCTTCTTTTCGGGCTATTTCGGCCAGGTAATCGTCATATAGGCTTATTTTTCTGAAGAACCCGGCCCCTTCCGGGATGAAAGCCTCGGCTAATTCAGCGGCGTTATCATTTTTAGTAACCGGCCCTTCACAGTCGGTTATGAAAATTCTGTTAGGCGTTTCCAGCATCTGTAGCTCCTACATGTAGACTCTTGCACGGCACTGAGATTATGGAATCTTTTTAGGAATAGACACTTGTGGTGTTTTTGGCCAGAAAAATTTTTAGGAATTCATTATCCGGGTAGGTTGATCTTCCATATCCCTCTATACTGCGAGAGGCGGCCCAGGCTGCCAGGGCCAGGCAATTAGCAATCGTCAATGATGAGATCATGCCCGCCAGGAACCCGGCCGCGGCGACATCGCCGGCCCCTGTCCTGTCTACTATTCCGGCTGGTGGGATTGTTTCCTGAAACCAGCTTCGATCAGCTTGAAAAGCTTTGAGTCCTAGTGGCCCCATCTTGAGGACAATGATTTTGGCTCCGATTGTTAACAACCCTGAAATCGATTCCTCTGTTTCATGTATACTGGTCAATAGCTTCAGTTCCTCTTCAGTCACGAAAAGCACATCGCTTCTTGCAATTATGGGTTTCAAAGCTTTTATCCCGAGTCGGCAATAGACAACGCCGGGATCAAAACTCACTTTAATACTTGGAGATAGGTCTTGCAGAAGCTGCTTCTGGGCTTCAAGGGGTTGGGGAGACACGAACGAGGTTAAATGAACCCAGTCCGATTGATGAAAGTAATTCATGTTGAGTGAATTTGAATCGGCTAGGCTGTTCGCATTGGGAAGAATGACAAGGGCACGATCCCGATTTGAGTCTTCTGGGTTAATCAGAGCCAGGCAACGACCTGAAGGGAGTTCAGTAAACTGAACTCTTAACAAATCATTACGCCCGAGTTCCTCAAGATTGATTTTCCCTTCTATGTCATTGCCCGCTGCCCCATAAAAACCAGTCTTAAAACCCATACGCCTTAGAGCGGCCACTGCGTTTGCTGCCGATCCGCCAGGACCAATAGCTTTTAGTGATCCCAATTGCTCCAGTAAAGGATAATATTCTCTGAACCATTCTGTATCTCTTACAACTTCTTCGCTGGGAGAAATACCAATCAGCTTGAAGAATTCCGATGGCGCTTCCCAGAATTCGTCTATATTTATGGAGCCAAACCCTATGCAATCAAATTCCAAGTTTATAAGCCTCGACTGTTGACCTAAATTATTTTCATGGAGTGGAAGCGGTATCAATAATTACGGACCAAAACAAGAATTGATCGAATCCTTGATGTTTTTTCCGAGAATAGTGAATTCTTTCATGAAACAAGTCAATATCTTGGCTACGGCTTCATGTCCGAAAAATGAATAGTGATCTGAAAAAACTACCTTTCCAGTTCTGCCTTGCGCTTCGGCTAGAGGCCCAACTAAACAGGCCAAGTTGATATGGAACTTCTCGCAATACGATCTAACTCTTTTCATGGACTTGGATATGTCCCAGTTAATTGTCCCATGTGGTCCACCCATGGATTTCAGGCCTGCGATGGCTCCTTTCGGGTCAAGCTCGTACTGCACCTCAATTTCGGAACCCAAGTATAATACCAGAAAGGCTATGCCTCTGGCCTCACAAAGATCTCGAGAAGCCTTCAGGTAATCCAAGGATCGTAGCCAGGCTGCCTCGACTCGAGGATTTTCATCTCTTGACCACTGGAGTAATTCCGGCGATATCTCGATCCTATTTCTTGCTATATCCTCCATACGTTTAGCCATAAACGCCAGGGCCAGATATCCATGATGTGCCAAACGCCTGACCCGAGGGGTAATGCTGCCCCCTGTCAGGATCATTTGTCGTTTCAATTCAGGGTCATCATCGCAAAAATCATTTCCACACAAAGTCAGAATTACCAAATCCGGATCATATTTGGCGCCTTGAGTTCGAAGGACATCAATATTCTCTCTTTGTCCGAATCCGGAGTTTCCTAATGCAATAATCTCAAATCGTTTCCCGTTCTCGACCAAGTCAGCCTTATTTAGCGTAGCTTCCGTAAGTTTATGAAATGTGAAATCAAGCGGAACCTGGACAGACTCGACGTACGAATCACCTATCAAGACTACTCGAAACACGTTATCGGGTTTTGTCACTCTGTAATCATGATCGAAATGCCCTGTTTTATTCCATCTGACACGGTTCAGATATCGTATCCTCTTGTTTGGATCGTATCCGAAATAGTCGAACACGCCGCCGGGCTTGTGCCACGCCATTT
>JAPLJJ010000272.1 GCA_026388665.1 Deltaproteobacteria bacterium | reverse complement strand
AATGATACGGGAGACACTAGAAACGCGAGAGAGATCCCCCCAATTGCCGCCAACAATACTATGATCAGGATGTAATATTTGATGGAACGGAGTTTCGAGTTTGAGTCGTAACCCTTTTGGGGAGACTTGAGTTTTGATCGTGGGTAAATAACTCTTTGTAATACGTCAATGATGGTCCCCATGGGACAGACATATCCGCAGAAGGCTCGCCCGATCATCAAGCCGCTCGCAACTACCAACGCGGAAATCAAGAAGCCCGTCCGGAATTCCCGTGAGGCGAGTAATGTTGTAAGAGCTATTACCGGGTCCAGTTTTAGGAATGCGTCCAGAGGAAGGTCAAGTGTTTCCGGGTAAACCGCCCAAGCCAACAGGAACGAAAAAGCCCCAAAACTTAGAATCTGTATTAATCTTTGGGATCGTATCATAGGCTTTAGCTTAACGATTCGAATCACGGCGCATGGACGTGGGCGTTTGAACGAAGGTTCTACGGCCCTGAGTCGCTTGCAGTGAACGGTGTCGCCGTCCTGACGCTACCAGTTCCTCAATGGCTGAAACTGGAATTAGCGTCAAACGCTGATCTTCTTTATATTCAGCTTGTCAAGATCCATACGGCCCAAGCCGCGTTCCGCTGCTATCCGTATGTGCTTGATCTGTTTGGGCTCGAGCTTTTTCCCGTACCATGTCCCAAGCGCAACCATTTGAGCGTCTGCCGCTACCATGTCAGTGGAAGCGATTATCATATCCATCGGGATTACTACTCCCGGTCCTCCAGGCCCGCCGGTGCTAAGTATTCTTGTAGCGTCTATAACCACGAGATGAGGTTTGAGCACGGTTACCATATCCACGATGGATTCGTGCAGATCATATCTGTTGTGAAAAGGTATACGATCAAATATCAGGCCCATCATCCCCTTCATCGATAGGCTCACACCTGACGAACTATGAGTTTTTCCTACCGGAACGGCTATAAAGGTGTCAGCATCCAACGCGTCGGTTAGGGCCTTCATCTTCTTGAACTGGGTTCCCTGATCAACTTTGACCTCGCGGAAGAGTCTCTCGTTTTTCACATAGTTGATGTGCGTATTTGGCACTTCCTTACAGTATTCCGGGATCTTGGATAATGTCAGACAGTCAGGCGGATTGTTCAAGACATTGTCGAGAATCGAAATACGCGACGCTCCGGCCTCCGCGCACATCCTGGCGACTTCCCTTACAACTAAAGGATTCGTGTTTGAGGCGGACTCAGGCGCTCTAGCGAAACTCATGTTCGGTTTGATCATGACTTTGGCGCCGGGTTTGACAAACCTTTTCATACCTCCCAACGCTTCAACCGCTTCTCTGGTATTACGAGAAGGGTCTTTTCCATTACAAATCGATATGTCGGGATAGTCATCAGCAAGAGCTTCTAATGGGTTGATGCCAAGTGTGGCCCCGGCGAGGGCGGCGGACACAACCAGACTGTTTTTTAAGAATTCACGACGGTCATTTTCGTACGACATGCTGAGTCTCGCGGGTTTTCGGAGTGGTTCAATTATTATAAAGTTTATCATGGTTACTGTCAGGAGCAAAGTCAAACCGACCGCTCGCCTGTTTCAAGCCTCTGAAAATAAAAAGTATACTCACGTGCAAAATTTAATTGACACGGAGAGCGTCTAACGAATACAAATTCGTCTTGAAAATCGAGAATATTTGTTGATTTCTAAACTTAACTCTTTGTTAAGATTCTCGTAAAGGTTCAATGCTGAGAATGACCAAGTTCTCGAATTATCACCCCAGGGCTACTACGGAATTTGGATCAGGGATTCCTGACCACTTTGACGATGGCTTGGTTTGTTTCTCAAAGCAGCATTCAAGAAAGATTTCCCGATTTATAGAGTTCAGTTTCGCCTTCTTGGTAGCCCTACTAATTTTGTCAGTAATCTCGTTCCTGACCCTGAGGCCGACACTAAAAGAGATTCGTGGGGAAGCTCGGGCTCAGTGGGATAGCATGGTGAATTTGGCCCGTGAGAGAAACGACCTTGCGCCATCCGTTGTTGAGGTGCTTAAAGGTTTTGGTGTAATCCAGAATAAATTGGGCGAGAAGATCCTGGAGGAACGATCCATACTATTAAGAGCGTCTGATCCGGATACCATCATATCGAGCATTGATGACACGGATCAGCGCCTTGCCAAGATAGCCCAACTTGCCGATTCTTCGCAGGAACTAAAAAATCACATTCTGTTCGTCAATCAGTGGGCCAAGATAAATGCGATAGGACGTGAACTAAGGATCAGGCGCATGAATTATAATGAGACAGCCAAAATGTACAATAGCCTGTTAACCCCATTTCCCCAGAATATGCTTGCCATCATTTTCGGATTTGTGCCCTTGAACAGATATCCTCTTGGCAACGTTCCCCGTCACGAAAATATAAGATTAAGTTCCATTCACCACACAACAAACTAGTGCAGTTCCGCCGTGTTGGGAATTTCTTCTTCGCTTACCTTCCTGACTGAGCCTTTGTTGAAAATGAAGCTTGCCATAACCAGTTTATCTTTCTTGGTAGGATGCAGATACCGAACGCTAAATCCGGGTTTGCCCTCAAAATGGTAATCGGTAATTGGTAACACGCCGTTTATACGCAATTGCCACGTAATTATTCGGCGCTTGAGTTTTGAGGACCAACTTACCAGGTACAACCTGGAGTAATCACAACCAGCGTCCTTTCCGATTGGCGCATAAGCCACGATGTAGTTACTCTTTGCGCCAATGTCAGGGTCATCTGTAACATTTACCGTTCGCCATGCGACCATCCGCATGAATGGGACTGTCTTCGCGATGTCTTCCGGCGGAGTAAGCTTCATGTTGTGAGTAAATATGTAGCCGACTCTGCCGTCTTCAATCTTCACTTTGTACCAGACGTCTTTCCGAATGTCGTCGGATCCTTCCTCCGGAGTCGATGGTTCATACGCCGGGGAAACGCCTGAGTCAGCGGTTTTTCCTCGAGTGGGCACTTTGTCCGTGGCTGTACTATTTCTAAGCGTGACAAGTCGCTCGTATACTTCGAGTTTCTTGCCGGGTGGAAGTATTTCTATGATGTCGTGCTGTCTTCCTGGGCTCAATCTGAAGTTTGCTTTGCTTTTGGTTACAGCTTCTCCTTGAGACGGCAAACCTTCGATAGACTTGCGCAGTTCCTGGGTCTTGGCGATTATATCTTCCCCTCCAATCGCCTTTTGTTCTACATACCCCTCTCTTCCGTCTCTGGTTCTAACCTTGAACATTTCTCCAATCTTGTCTAACAGAGTAACAGGAGTTTCGGCCGGTAATTTCCTGATGATTTCAGAGTTAAGGTTGGCAGTTTGGTATAAAGATGTTGGCCTTAATGTTATTCCTTCTCGAGGAGTGAACTGGGCCTTCTTCTTGAGAAATTTCGTTTGAGCCTTGAGTATGATCTCTCGTTTAATTGTGTCAATCTCCTGACATCCAAGAGCCGACATAAACATGCACAATATCAATAGAAAGGACCAGAACTTGGGAATCATGAAGTTCTTTTTGTTGGCTTGGCGGGTTTCCATAAATTGAAACCTTCTTTCGAAATGATTCCAAATCTTATATTTCCAAATCGTGTAACAATCAATAAAATGAATCTGTGGTTTTTCAATTGGTTCGATATCCGGCTTGGATCAGAGTCTTACGTTCCTAGTGACCCCGTGGAAACATAGCTAAATGGAGATCATAACAACGCACGTAAACGCAGATTTTGACGCCTTCGCGTCAATGGTTGCAGCTAAGAAACTGTATCCGGACGCTCTGGTGGTGTTCCCTGGATCGCGAGAGAAGAATCTTCGAGATTTTTTTATGGAATCCACTCTTTATATCCTATCTATTGAACGCGTAAAGGATTTGGATTTCGCCAAAGTAAAGAAACTCATCCTGGTCGACACCAGGCAAAGAAGCCGGATAGGTAAATTCAGTGAGCTTTGTGACTCAGACAAGGTAGATGTTCATGTTTATGACCATCACCCTGATTCTGAAGAGGACATTCGAGGCAAGGTTGAGATTGTGCGGCGTGTTGGTTCCACTGTTACCCTTTTCGTAAAACTATTCCAGGAGAGAGGCATTGAAGTCAATGCTGAGGAGGCGACGGTCCTGGCTCTTGGTATTTATGAGGACACAGGGTCATTCACTTTTTCATCAACCACACCTGAAGATATGAATGCGGCCGAATGGCTCTTGAGAAGAGGCGCGAACCTGAACATCGTCGCCAACATGATGACTAGCGATTTGACAAAAGATCAAATAGATATTTTGCATCAGTTCATAGAAGAATCCGAGGTTTTTAACTTTGGGAATATGGACGCAATTATAGCCACTGCGAGTGCGGAAGAGTACGTCGGGGATCTGGCGATTCTGGTTCATAAGTTCAAGGAGATGGAGAATTACGACATTGTGATTGCTTTGGTTCAAATGGAGGACAGGATACACCTCATTGCGCGCAGTAGCGTGGAAGAAGTAAACGTCGGTGAAATTGCCTCAGATTTTGGAGGGGGCGGTCATCCGACGGCTGCAAGCGCGACAATAAGAGATTTATCACTGTTTGAAGTTAAGGACAGGGTGCTTAATGTGCTCCGGACTCGAGTGCATCCTAAACAGAACGCTTCGGACATAATGTCTCGACCGGTTGTTACGGTTGGTCCGGATCAGACAATCGAAGACGCGTCCGAACTACTGAGCCGATATCAAATAAGTTCGCTGCCGGTTGAAAAAAACGAATCTGTAATAGGAATACTTCATCGACAGGCGGTCGAAAAGGCACGGCATCATGGGCTGGAAAATCATCCGGTTTCTGATTTCATGAACCCTGGAGTGGTTTTCGTAACCCCGGGCGATTCTATCGACAGGGCGTTACGTATTACTGTTGATGGTCGTCACAGACTTGTGCCTGTTATCGATGATGGCCACATGGTCGGGGTGATATCGAGGAGTGACCTTCTGGAACACTTGAAACTGCCAAGGACGAGTGACTCCACGAGTCCTGAAGATTTTCCAATGGGAAGAGAACGCCGTAAAAGTGTCAAGAAACTTCTGGATGAACGGACACCGCAAACGGTACTCGATATCTTGAAAAAAGCGGGTCAGATTGCGGATAGCATGGACTATGAGGCTTACTTGGTCGGAGGCGCCGTCCGAGATTTGTTGCTCAGGAATTACAATTTGGATATTGACGTTGTTGTGGAGGGTGATGGGATTCTTTTTGCTCGAGCGCTCGCCGAGTCCTATGTGAATTGCCGGGTACGAAGCCATGAAAAATTCGGGACAGCGGTAATGTTGTTCGAGAATGGCTTTAAGATGGATGTCGCCACTGCGCGTCACGAGTATTATGAAAGCCCGGGCGCTTTACCGCAAGTTGAAATTAGCTCAATAAAGCGGGACCTTTATCGTCGCGATTTCACCATGAACACTTTGGCTGTATCTCTCAACCCGATGCGCTGGGGGTACTTGATAGATTTCTTTGGCGGAGTAAGGGATATTAAGGATAGAGCGCTTCGCGTCTTGCATAATCTCGCCTTTGTTGAGGACCCCACTCGTATTCTCAGAGCCATCCGTTTCGCGAGCCGGTTTAATTTCAACATTAGTAAACATACATTGGCCCTCATAAAAGGAGCCTTGAAAATGAAGATTTTCGATAGAGTCGAAGGGAAACGGATCCTGAACGAGCTTGTTCACATTCTGGACGAACGAAATCCGACACCAGCCATTGGACAAATGTCGACATTAGGAGTCCTTGCAGGTCTGTGTCCTGGCCTTATTTTTAATCAGAAGATCTCGGATCTGGTAGACGCCGTGTCTGGAGTCCTTTCCTGGTGGAAGTACCTCTTTCTGACGGAAAAGACTCAAGCATGGAAGGTCTATTTTATGGCTTTGACCAATTCGCTTGATGACCGTGCTATTGAATCTTTTGCGCAAAGATTATCCGTGCCAAGTCCGACAGCCAAAGAGTTCACAAAAGAAAGACGAGAGTTACGATGGATCCTCAATCTTCTGGATCGAGGAAAACTTTCAAAGCCCAGCGAAATTTTTTCTGTTCTCAGCAAACTGTCGATGGAGTCACTCTTATTTATGATGGCGAAAGCCGGAAGAGAACCGATTCGCCGAGCCATATCCGAATTCATCATTACCATGCGGCATGTCCGTCTGATGGCGAAAGCCGGAAGAGAACCGATTCGCCGAGCCATATCCGAATTCATCATTACCATGCGGCATGTCCGTCCGATGATGACTGGCAGGGACCTCAAGGAAATGGGCTACGAACCCGGCCCGATATTCAGTTCTATTTGGAACTCTTTGCGCGGAGCGCGCCTAGATGGTTTTGTCAAGAATTTGGATGACGAAAAGAAATTTGTGAAAACATTCTTCCCTAAAACAGAACCGACTGTAATCGCAAAGGCCACTAAAAATTAGCCGTTTCAACCTATTGATGTTATATTGTATAGATGCAAATGTGATTTGCCCGCTCCCCTAGTATTTGTCTCAATGGTTCTTTATCAGGGTGACAATACGCGATTCATTGACACTTTTAGCGCCTGCCGGGGAGGCAGACTGAGAGATTAATATGGCCTGGCGCATTGGCCATTCTATACGAATTTCTCCATGGAGGAACTAAATGGAAACTCAAGCCCCCAAGACAGTTAAAATCTTTGACATCACACTTAGGGACGGGTCCCAGAGTAAGGTAGCTACCCGAATTAAGTTAAGGGATCTGTTGAAGGTTGCCGAAAAGCTTGCGGATACCGGAATTTACGGTGCAGAAACTTGGGGTGGGGCCACTTTTGATGTCTGTGTGCGTTACTTGAGAGAAGACCCCTGGGAACGGGCCCGCATCCTCAAAGCGGCCATGCCCAATGTTAAGAGCATGATGTTGATTCGTGGCCAGAATCTGGTCGCTTATTCGAATTTTCCCGATGATGTGGTTGCAAAGTTTGTTGAAGCTGCGGCACGCAATGGAATTGACGTGTTTAGAATTTTCGACGCGTTGGACGATGTTAGGAATCACGAAGCGGTTATAAGGGCCGTGAAGGCTGTGGGCAAAATTGCCGAAGGCGCAGTGTGTTATACCATTAGCCCCGTCCATACTGTCGAGAAGTTTGTTTCTAAAGCTCGCCAGCTAGAAGATAAAGGCGTTGACCAGATATGCATCAAGGATATGGCGGGTCTAATTGATCCTCAAACTGCTTTTGAATTGGTGTCAGGTCTTAAGAAGGCTGTGAATGTTCCAATACACTTGCATACTCACGACAATTGCGGGCTGGGCATGATGTCAGTGCTCAAAGCGGTGGAGGCCGGCTGTGAAATGATTGATTCCGTCCTAAGCCCGTTCGCCGGTGGAACCGGTCACCCCTGCACGGAATCCCTAGTTTTTTCACTTGAGCGATTTGGGTATAAGACGGGATGTGATTTGAAAAAACTTACCAAGGCTGCGGAAGAAGCCAAGGCTGTGAGAAGTTCTTACACGGAATTTGAGGCCCCATACGGCGGGGTTGATTGTAAAATGTTGGTGACTCAAATCCCTGGGGGCGTAATGTCGAACCTGTCCAGTCAGCTAAGGTTGCAGAACGCGCTGGAGCGGCTTGACGAGATAGTGGATGAAATCCCCAAAGTGCGAGAGGACCTGGGTTACATCCCGCTAGTGACTCCCACTTCACAAATAGTAGTTTCTCAGGCTACTTTTAATGTCCTGTTGGGAAGATACAAGATAATCGCTAACCACACGGCTAACCTGTTAAAGGGCATGTATGGCGAAACCCCTGCTCCTGTGAATAAGGAATTGCAAGACCGTGTTCTTAAAGGTGGACAACCAATAACCGTTAGACCCGCCGAATTGATCCCCCCAATGTGGTCGGAGTTAGAACAAAAATTTCCTGGTTTGACGGAAGAGGAAATTCTTATTCATGCTATCTTTCCTCATGAAGCAGCGGGTTATTTTCAAGAGAAGGCAAAATAGTAGCCTAACCTCTGCGTATGCGCGAACCGAGGAAGTCATCAATTACGGAAGTTAATTCCATGAAATTGTATTTGATTTCTTCCTCAACAATTCGTGCTTGTCCCGGGAGATAACATACCCCGAAACGTTCACTTATTTGGACCTGCTTTCCTTCGCAGTAACTCGTCAGTGATGCTTTTGTCATCGAACCTATGAGTAGGGCGCCTACAGAAGCGCCCCACTCAAAATGTGGTCCATCTCCACCGCTGTCACCAATTATCACTACCCTATCAGAGCGCAATCCAAAAGCGCTTATGGCTGCCATGGTATTGACCGGTTTGTCGTGAATCTCCATGACTGAGTAGGCATAACGAGGGTCATTTGAATAATCCGGATATTTGATCAACGGATTTGCAGCAATAAGAGGAACATCCGGCAAGAGTTTCTTGCTGAGGACTCTCTGAAAATAACCTTGCATGCCCGTGGTGTTGATCATGAAAAGTATGCCCTTGGTTCTAGCCCACTCGATGAACTCCGGAACTCCCAGATAGGTGTAAAAGGACTTCTCCAGATAATTGTCCATCTGTTCCACGGAAAGCGGTTTAGGAAGCATGTTTCGGATGTCGGCGACTGCCTGTGTGAGCGAGATCTCGCTTCTCGTGTATCTTCGAAAAATAATGTTCAGGTTTGGGGTCAAATCAGGATACGTGAACGCGATCGGGTCAAATGGCCCACATGGAGCCAGACATTCATTCCAATCCGAGGAGATGATGGCTGTATATTGCAAAGTGATCCTCCAACTACGCGGCTGATTCTCTATACTTGGAATCAGATCGGTATGTGGATTGAAAAGACACTCCCTTCGCCAATCCCGCTACTAACTTCGATACGACCTGAATGAAGATTAATTATGTGTCGAGCGATCGATAGCCCCAAGCCGGCCCCACCGGTATGCCGCGTTCGTGTTTTGTCAACTCGAAAAAATCTCTCGAAAATTCTCGGAAGCTGATCTCTTGGGATTCCACATCCTTTGTCCTGTACCTCAATAAGAGCCTCATGATGCTCTTGCTTTGCTGTAATCCAAACCTCCGATCCGGGATCGCTATATTTGATTGCATTATCCAGGAGATTCGACAGCGCCTGTTCGAAAAGAGGCCGATTCATCTTGATTTCAAGTGACATGTCACAATCAACGAGCGTCGTAACCCCTTTTTCATGAGCTATTTCCTCCAGGAACTTGATTACAGCCTGAATAGCGTCATACACTGAGGCCTTCTCAAGTTTCATTGCCCCGCGATCCGCTTCCTGTTCAACACGCGACAACTTCAATAAATCCTCAATTATCGCATTCAACCTGTCTGTCTGTCTTATTGCTATACTCAGGAAACGTTCAGCCGAGTTGGGATCATTAATTGCGCCGTCCCTTAAAGTCTCGAGAAAACCCTTGATTGATGTTACCGGCGTTTTTAATTCATGCGAAACATTAGCTACGAAGTCCTTGCGAATCTGATCAATGTTCTTCAATCTCGAAATATCGTTTAGAACAATCAGCGCTCCGGAAGGTTTACCTTGCGGGTCCGTGATTTGCGTGCCATGAACCTGAAGAATTTTGTCCGGGTTCCCTACGACGGTCAATTCCTCTTCCAGAGGAGTGGCGCTTGTCAGCGTTTTTGCAACGAACTGATTGAAACCCCTGTTTCTGATAGCCTCAAGAACGTCTTTTCCGCAAGCCCGGCTGAATTTCGCCTGAAAAATATTCTCAGCAGCCTGGTTCATTCTAACTATTCTCTTCGATGTGTCGACCTCGATTACCGCTTCCACCATTTCGGAAAGCAAAGATTCCAGTTCGTTTCGCTGTTTGGTCATGATATTGAGGCGTTCACGAAGTTGTTCGACCATCTGATTGATTGCAGTGGCCAGTTCTGCTATTTCCTTTGCGCCTACGGGAACGATGTTTTGGTCGAGGTCCCCGTTCGCGAATCTCTTAGCCGCTTCCTTGATTTCTGTGATCGGCTTATTGATTCTGTTCGCGAGAAGTAAACTCACGATTGCCGCTGCCACGGTCAGAAATAGGATCATAGCCCCTAACTTGACATAAAATCCTTCCAGGACTTGACTTAATTGCTCTGATGGCATGGCTGCCCTGATTATTCCCTCTATTTTCCCGTCCCTAACTATGGGAACCGCCACATAAACCATGTCCCTGTTGATTGTAAAGCTGTAACGCACAGCTGTCCCTGTGGATCCGGCCATAGCGGCTTTGACCTCGGGTCTCGTTGAATGGTCCTCCATCCTTTCGGGAGATGACTCCGAATCTCCCAATACTGAACCATCGGGCGCCAGCACGGTTATTCTGTAAGGACTGTTGGCCGCGAGCCTGTCGCAGAACGCGTCTATTGTTGCAACATCCCGGTCGGAAAGTTTTTGTCCAAGGATTTCCCCAACTGCCTGGGCCTGCTTCTTGAGGCTCTCTGAAATAGTGTAGGATTGTAGCTCACGAAACTCGGTCATGGCGAAGTAGCCCGACAGTATAAGGGCGAGCAACAATATGGCCATATGTGAGCCATAAAATCGCCAGAGCAGGGTGGATTTTTCCGATGCCATGTATTGTGATCGCCTGAAGTTCTGTAATAGTCAAAAAGTTTTGATCGTCAAAAGTAAGATTGCTCCCTTCGTTCCCAATGACAACACCGCCCTTGTGTCATCTCTACGACGCACTGTGATTGTCGTTTCGAGGAGCGACGCGACGAGAAATCTACCCCAGCGGCCTAATAGATTTGTCACTTCGTTCGAAATGACATGATTTCATCGAGCTATCATCGCTCGCATCATGTCGGAGGAATTCTCCAAATGATCAGCGATGTCTCCTGTGGTTTCGACCAACTTCACCGTAAGAAAAAATGTTCTTGGGGGGATGGACTCATCTGCGCATAATCGGATGAAAATGGTCTTTTCCAGATCGTCAGATTCTTTTTCTCGCCAGCGTATTTCACGGATTATGTCCTTGACCAATTGACGGTCCTTCTCAGCCCGACTGTTGAAGTAGGTATGAGCCCTAAGCACCATCTCCGGCATGAGACCAAGATAATCCCCGACTTCCTTGGCAAGGGTCAGGTAATCTTTCTGAATGTCTTCCGGCAAGACCAAATTGTAATATGACATCCAGTACAGAGCATTTTTGATGCAGTCGATTACCTTATCCGCTTCGCGAAGAAAGGCGAAGAAAACCGATTTGTCAACGGGCATCAGAAGAGAAGCCGGTAGGTGGGCCCTTATGTTTCTCTTGATTCTGTCAGCTTCAGCCTCGAGGTCCCGTATCTCATCTTTCATGATCTCGAATTGGTCTCTG
>JAPLJJ010000206.1 GCA_026388665.1 Deltaproteobacteria bacterium | reverse complement strand
ATTTCTCAGCCTCAAATCGAAGCTGTTTTATCCGAATGCGAAAACATAAAATACCAAAAAACAAATAATCGTCCTTGGGTCAATGAATGACCAACTCGTAAATTAATTATGAATTTTGCAAGAGTCATTTAAGACCATTGTCGGGGAACGAATATACTGAAGCTCAGAGGAAATAATTTTTTTTGGTTCACTCCCCATTGTTTCCCATTAATTCTAAACTGCTTGTGGGTGGATCCGCACGCGGTCCGAAGGAGCTAGAACTATGACTTCTCTGTCCAGAATGCTGATTGGCCTCCTCGTGGCCATGATAAGTCTTATTGTAGCTGCGACTGTAGTCTTTATGAAGGTTGAGGATTTAACACCGGTTCAGGCGCTTTATTTCGCTGTTGTAACATTGTCCACCGTGGGGTATGGAGACATTTATCCAAAGACGAGCCTGGGCATGATCTTATGTGTCATCATGATATTAGGAGGAGTGGGATTCTTCATGGGCAGTATTGGACTTATTTCCAACGCTATCATCTCCAGGAGAGACAGAAAAGCTGCCGAGGCAAAAATTGAGTTGCTTTCCGAGATATTCCTTCGCATGATTGCGATTGGACTGCTTGAACGATTCACTGCCTCGAATCCCCAAGCAGAAAGACTGAGAGCCAAACTCGCCGTCACCAAATCATGGTCCGAAAAAGATTTCGAGCGGGCAAGAAATGACCTGGACATGGCTGACTTCGTCGTTGACTTACAAACAATTGATTTTCCTGAATGGTACTCTTTTCTGCAATCTCAGTCGCATGTTTTTCTACACCTCTTGTGTAACCCTGCTATTTCTGAAGGCCTCAACCTGACTTCCGTTCTACGTCGTACGTTTCACTTGGCCTTGGCTGTGAACAGCCCAGGTCATGAGATATCAACTAATTCCACTGAAAGGTTGCACGAAGATATAGAGCCAGTCTACCGTGACCTCACTCTTCTCTGGCTCGATTATATGGCCACTATGATGAGAGAGTTCCCATCTGCTGCACGCCATATTGCGTCAACCAATCCATTTAGGAGTCCTATACCTTGATAAGCGGATGCACTGAAACCATAATCGTGGAATATTTTGCGGTTTTTCTCAGATCCGGATGAATGTCATGTGCGTTTTGCTATACTCAGTATGCCAAATGAAGGATCCAGGTTGCTGTTTGAAAATCGGAAAACCCACGAAAAATATTGGTATCGAGTGGGCGTTTATCGAAACTGAAAAATAAGCCTTCCTTAACTCCATGAAGCCCTGCCCTTCTGACTAGATCGGAACTGCCGACAAGATGTCGCAGGAGCACTCCCCTCAATCTATGATTTCAACCAGAACTCCGTTCATCAATTCGGGATGCACAAACACGTAATGTGACTGCCGCCAGACCCTAGGATATTCATCTATTAACTGGTAGCCTTGATCTATCAGACCTTTCATTGCAACCTCAGTGTTGGGCACTTTGAAGGAAACCAGCATAAATCCTTCACCTTTCCTCGAAATAAAACGATCTACCTCACTGCCTTCCCTAGTCGAGGCGATGAGTTCATAGTAAATTTCTCCAACCTTGTACCCAAACACGCGAATTCCCTCGGCTTCATGTGTATATTCTCTATCCGGTTTGGTTTTGCCAAAGAACGGGCCCCAAACCTCTGCAGCCGCGTCCAAATCCTTTACGGCGACAACATATGTGGTCAACTCTCTCGATGCCTATCATGACTCTCGCGCGCATCCAAACACTCGGCAGAGAACAAGGGCCCAGCCTTAAAGCCTCGGACCGTGTATCCTTCCATCTGCCATCAAGCAGTAAATGTTTCCATTCAACACAAAGATATCATGCACGTCACCCTGTTCCAAGAACAGTTTCCACAGGATCTACCCTGTCGATAACGATGGTGGGAGATTTTAACTCGGATTGGGTTCGGTGTGACGGCAAACTTAAAGATGACTCCTATGGTAAGCAAGGCTGTTTGGATTAGCCTCAGCATCCCAGTCCCTATCCAACACAGAACGCGCCTCGTTCAGTAGTTCGGCTATCCCAAACGGCTTATGCACAAATCCCCTGACAAGGGGACTGATCTCCTTATGTAACTCATCTTCTGGAGCATAACCGCTCGCTATTAGAACCTTCACTGACGGGTCAATCTTCAGCAGTTCCATTAAACAGTCTCTCCCGGACATCTCCGGCATGAGAAGGTCCAAAATAACCAGCGATATCTCTTCTCTTCTCGTCTGATAGATATCAAGAGCCTCTTTTCCATTGTTGACTACAATGACGGTGTAACCGGCGTTTGCCAGAACCCTCCGCTCGAATTCAGCGACCGGAATATTATCCTCTACCACTAAGATGGTTTCCGCTCCTTCTGATTGAACTGTTGGCACAACAGTGTTCGCGGTCATCAGAGGCACTTCGATGGCCGGGAAGTAAATCTTGAACTCGGTTCCTTTGTCTGGCTCACTCTCACAGGTTACGTGACCGCCTTGCTGCTGCACTATCCCCTTAACCACCGAAAGTCCGAGCCCGGTTCCTCTTGTTGAACCCCTTTCCTTTGTTGAAAAGAAGGGATCGAATATCCTGGCCAGCATTGCTTTGTCAATTCCACGACCGGTATCTGTAATTGAGAGCATCACATAGTTGCCGGATTTTGCTCCACGGAGGGTCCTGCAAAACTCTTCGTCCAATGAGACAGTGGTCGTTGCGATCTTCAGGGTACCGCCGTTCGGCATGGCCTCTGACGCATTAATTGCAAGGTTCATGACAAGTTGATCTATCTTACCATGGTCCGCACGAATCGTTGTTGGTCCATCCGCCAAATCCAGGTCAACTTGAACCACTTGGGGAAGCGTTCGAGATATTAATGTGGACAGTTGACTGATTTGATGATTGAGATCTAATGGGACTGGAAAGACCTGACCTTGTTGACCGAATGCTAGCAGCTTCTTGACCAGATCAGCCCCTCCCTTGCCTGTTTCAATTATAGTTTGAAGTTCTTTGTAGCCCGGTTGTCCCTTTTTCTTATCATCCAAAAGGAGCTGAGAATAGCCAAGCATAATCTGAAGCATGTTATTGAAGTCGTGGGCTATCCCACCGACCAACGTGCCTAGGGCTTCCATCTTTTGGGATTGAAAAAGCTGGGCCTGAAGCGCCTCTTTCTCTTGTTCAGCCCGCTTCCTTTTGGTAATATTGGCGATGACTCCAACTGTCCCAACGTGTTCACCCTCCGCATTTTGGATATCTGAAACCGAAAGATCGCCCCAAACAATATCTCCGTTTTTTCTTAGATAACGCTTTTCAAGTCTATAAGAGTCGATGTCTCCTGCCATGAGGGCTTGTAAATTGCCCCTGGAGATTTCCCTGTCGTCTGGGTGCGTTATGTCCGGAAACGTCAATTCCTTTAACTCCCCAATTGAATAGCCGAGCATATTGCATAAGGCTTGGTTCGCACTGATAACTCTTCCATCCTGGTCAAGCATGTCGATCCCCACACCAGCGTTCTCAACAACAGCTCTGTATCTTTCTTCGCTCTCACGTAACGCTTTTTCAGTTTTTTGGCGTTCCGTAACATCCTCAACAATCCCGACACCCCCCACAACGGTTCCATCTGGAGTAATAATGGGGGCGAAATCACTTTTCCCAACCGTGGTCTTCTTCGTTGTCACCGACACATACTTGCCCTCACAATGGCTCATCTGTCCGGACAATGCTTGCTTGACGGCCGTTATCACTCTGTCATCGTTTAGATCGGTAATAATGTTCAATCCGATGATCTTTTCTCGCGAAGAGCCAACTATGGCTTCCAGGCTAGGATTGCAGTCGGTTATTTTACCTTCATGGTTAAAATGCAAAATCCCAACCGGAGAATTATCAAAAATCATGCTCAGTTTGTCAGACTGTTCAAGGATAGTCCGGCGTTGCATAAAATCAGACCGCATGTAACGCTCGATCGAGTAACATGCCCACATCCCTGTGATATTAAACGCAATGAAGAAAAATGAATTGTTAATCAGGATTGGCGTGGAGATGCCCTTTATCCAGATAGCTGTAATCTCATAAACAACAAATATGGCCCAAGAAAGAATAGTGGCGGATATAAATCTAAGGCCTACAAATATGAAATAAAACATTGAGCAGAGTAGTAACCCTGCATAGTAAAAATCGCTACCCGGATGTTCCGCCAGCGCAATCATCGTTATGATTCCGGCGCCGGCAATAAATCCCAGGATGGTAAAAAAGAGTTCCAGTAGCCTTTGGAAGCTCTTGAGATAGGAAAGTAGAAAAACTACAATCGCTAAAGGGCAAAAAATCACATAGCGAATAATCCATGCCTGATGTTTGACCTCGGGAATGATGTACTCATCTAGCAGGCCAAACATCCCATAGAGAAATACTGCGAATAAGATACTTAGCCGGATTCTCAAGAGGGATTTCTGAAAGTAGTCAGCCTGAAAAGCATTTTCTAAGTCTCTATCCTTGAAATTCAGGGATAATAAACTCCTGATCTTTTCGAGAACGGTAAATGTCGGCCGTTCGTCTATAACGAGCCTGCCTCTGGTTTTTTCTTGGTCTGGCATCGTACCGGTCCCTCGGTGTAGAAAAAGTTCGGCAGAATAAGAAATAATGATCCACTATATTCATATCAATTGCCAGTCGGGAAATATACAAAAAATAAATAATCTCGATGGTCAGAGTCGATAGATTAATCGCAGTTCAGCGCAACACAGCCAAAGAGAAAACCGGAAAAGACCTGAGGGTGTACTTTATTCCAACGACGTATTATCTGGCCGTGAATCACGACAAGAGACACTAGGAGAGCGACGTTTTGAACCAGTTCTAGGTAGAACAATTCAATTCTCCTTGTACGGTTTCGGAGGCGGAGCGGCCGGGTTTAACCGGCTGTTCCTACCCCTATCCACATGACCCAATCTGCCTCGTTTCAAATTAACTCCGTATCAGCGCCATCAATAGCGTAGTACATACCGGATTAACTGCTTCTTCTTCCAAATATCCGGCAAATCACAACATAAAAGAGCGGAATAAAGAAGATCGCTAGGGATGTAGCGGTGATCATCCCGCCCAAAACGCAGGCACCAATGGCCTTTTGCGCTCCAGCACCTGCACCGGTGGCCAGAGCGAGGGGGAGGACGCCGAGATCAGAGAGGCCATTATGGGACATAGTGATAGGAAGAGGAGCGTTCAAGAGAGATATGGGGCCATCAACGATCAGGAGTTGATTAAAGCTGTTGATTTGATGACGTTCGACCACGGAGAGACAGAGATTTAGCTCTCTAACAGTAGATCCTGCCTTCAATCAAGCAGCTAAAACAAGGCAAAATCAAGGTACACGGTCCGGAGGGGTTAACCTTAATGTTAGCACTGCCTCTCTTTGGCATCTCTGTCTACCTTGCAAGTAACGCCGAAGCCATCCAAGGCTGTTTCAAAACACCCATTGCAAGATATACATGCGGCTTTCTCGAAATTTCCGTTCTTCCAACGATCAATGAGATGAGGTTCCCTGATCAAGGGACGACACAGCGCTACATAATCAGCGATACCTTGAGAAAAAATTCGTGCAATCACTGAAGGGGATCGTATCCCGCCCACGGTAATGATAGGGATGTCAAGAGATTCCTTAAAGCATTTAGCCAAAGTCCCCAGATAGGCCTCATCCTCTCCCTTACCAATTTTGGTGCGAGAAGGGACCATTCCGTTCTGAGACGCCCGGCTTCCAGCGCTAACTTCAATACAATCTATCCCATCATCAACAAGACGCCGAGCTACATAAAGAGAATCCTCCGGGACTAGGCCTCCTTCGAAGTAATCGTGACCACTCAATTTGATGAAAACCGGGTATTCTTGGCCCACCGCTCCACGCACAGCTTCCAGAATCTCCCCCAAGAAACGATAGCGATTGCTGATACTTCCCCCATAGCCATCGGTTCGTCGATTCGCAGCTCCTGAGAGGAACTGGTTGATGCCGTAGCCGTGAGCGCCGTGTAGCTGTATTCCATCAAATCCAGCCCTTTTGGACCTAGACGCAGCTCCGGCGAAGGCTTCAACCACCTGGCTTATCTCATGGTGAGTCATTTCCTTGGGAGTTCTTCCGGTCAGTGGGTCAGGTATCGATGAAGGACCCCAGATGGCTTCCTTCTTCCAAAACAACTCAGGATTAGCCTTGCTGCCGGTGTGTACCAATTGGGCCATCACTTTCGCTCCGCGTGCGTGGATTGCCTGTACCCAGCGGCTAAGTCCCTCCAAAAGATCCTCACTGTAGTTTCCTGCTTGATACGGCATAGCTACTGAATTGGGCATCACGTACTGGAACCCCGTGATGATCAGCCCTACCCCTCCTGCCGCAAGGTTGCCGTAAAGCTCTATAGCCGTATCGGTTATGCGCCCCTTCTTGTCTGCCACTCCAGACCAGGTAGCGCTGCGAATAGACCGATTCTTGAGTTCCAGAGCTTTTATGGATGTCACTTCAAAGAGTTCTGACACAGGCTCATCCCTTCATTCATCTTCTAATATCTTCTTTCTGATAAGCATCCGCAGCTCCTCAATCGCCGGCTGGGTCTGTCGGAAAACATCCTCAATTTTGTTGAAATCGAACATCCTCACGTCGCTGATTTCAGGACGGATGTAAATGTCCGGCTCCCGACGCTTCATCCTCTCAGCAAGGGCCGCCATTTGCATTATCTCGAAAGTTCCAAGAATTGACTCCAAGACTGTGGGTGGTTCGAGTTTGCCTGGAGTTCGGGCCTTGGCGACGTTCACGACAATCGACACGTCGCATCGGTCAATAATGTGGTCGTATGGAACCAAGTTCACAACGCCCCCATCCACAAGCACTTTATCCCCAATTGATACCGGCCCAAAAACCCCGGGGACGGCCATACTGGCCTTTATCGCGGGAAGGAGTTCCCCCTTTTCAATAACGACTTCCTCACCGCCCCAGAAGTCTGTCGCAACCACGAGCAGAGGTATGTTAAGTTTTTCGAATGTGTTCTCTCCGATCTCTGATAATAGGTAGCTCAAGAACTTATCTGTTTTCAGCAGTCCACCCCGACCGAATTCAAGCGCGAAGGCATCCACCCATTTCAGTAGTTCCGCTTTCTTCTTGAGGACCTCCGGCCAAGTATCATTCTTGGAGACGGTATGTTTCCTGATTCGCTCTCTGATTGTTTTGCCCGACATTCCGGAGGCATACATCGCTCCGATGATAGCCCCCATGCTGGTTCCTGATATCACGCTTGGCCTGCAGTCTAACTCATCGAGGGTTTCCAGGACAGGGACATGCGCGAGACCCCGTACCCCTCCACCGCCCAATGTCAAACCAATTCTTTTCTTCACAGGCTCACCTCACTACCATATGGGCTTAACCACCATCGTTCCTTAACGGAGAGCACTGAGCTTTAGCGGTTGATGATTGCTATGAAACTTTAATAAACCCTACCCAACACAGGTTCGAGAAGAAGCATCTACTTCTCTATCAATGTATTGGAAACAACAGATAGCACATGAGGACGCCCTGTAATGAGAAATACTACCATAGAGATTCAGGTTCAAGACCTCTCACGTAGTATATGCTGATTCATTTCGCGTTTTTAGATTGGTACACCTCTGAATCGAGTAGGTATCAGCAAGAGTTTGTAATCATTGGGGCAGCACAATTTGTATGCCTTATGCGGCCCCATTGTATTGGCTCGCAAAGACCCGGCAACAGCCTGAGGGAGACGTTTGCAAGACCAAGCCTCGACAAGGTAGAGCCGAGATGTTCATGTATCGAACCCCGTGTCGTCAAACTTCGAGTATCCCCCTTACTCTCTCGTAAACGTCCCTCAAATCAGCTTCATTTGGCCGCCCTTGAATGTTTCCCAAACGCCCGGTTGTTGACAGATGCTGTAAACGGCCATGAAATTCTCCGACAAAATACCACTCGCTTAATATTTCATATCCCAGGTGATCAAACAATTGCCCCATATACTTCACTGCTGGTAGAGCCTCGTTTACTCCAGTGTGGCCGCCTCCAAAAGAAGCATACACAACCGCCCTTTTACCTAACCTTCGTGGCGACTTAGGCTTTATTTCGCCTAATTCTCCATATCGTTCCCGGGTTTGCTTGAGAAACTCCATCATTGGCTTTCCGGGGAGCCACGTGTAAACACCTGATCCAATAAAAACGAAGTCATAGACTAGAATGTCAACTTCAGTATTCTTAGTGACCGTTACAGTTTCGACTTCATGGCCAGCTTCTAGGGAGGCCTTTTCTATTTGCTTGGCAATTTTTTCGGTATTCCCGGTAGAAGAAAAATACAGGTTGAGTACTTTCATGATGCTTTCTCCTTATATTATGAGAGCGTCAAGTTACTTAGGCCGCAACGCGAATCATTTTAGCATTACTACCTCGCCGACAGAACCCCGCCGACTACCGCCGATGGTTCAAATCCGAGTTCAAAGATTCAAAGGGTTTACTGATGGGGTTATTAGACAATTCCAGAAAACGGGGGCAAAGCGGGGGCAAGCTGGGCGTTATTTTTATCGACCGGTGCCGACCTAGAGCTAACAGGCTGTAATGACAGGTTGTTTTGGCGGGAGCGACGGGACTCGAACCCGCGACCTCCGGCGTGACAGGCCGACTGCTCGCCGCATGAACAAACGATTTGCTCGAGAATCCTAACGATTTCAAGCCCTATTAATCCCTTTCAGTCCCTTTTGGTCCTTATTGGTCCCAAAAAACGGGAACAAAATGAGAACAAATTTGGAACAATTACGGAGCCGTCATTATTCGTTTTGTTGATCAATTTTCTCATTAGGCTATTTCGATTCAAAAATCTTACGTCATGTTCGTAATGCCTGGAGAGTGATTATCGCGACGTGTCCCGCGCTGGATAAACGATGCTGATCAGTTTACAACATCATAGTGATTTGGTGTTGAGACATCGGCGCTTCCATTCACCTCCCCTCCACCATGATACAACACGGTCATTCGGGATCTAAGACAAGCAAAACTTTTTTGCGCTGGCGCTCCCTCTTTGCCAAAGATTCCGCATTATCTGGAATTATGCGGCGGTCTTGCCCTTTTGGAGGTCTGAGGTGATCAACGTGGAGGTAAAGCTTTTCAAGCAATTCCGCCACTGCTCATTGGCCAAATAGACAACCCGTTCACTCACCGGAATTGCCTCCGGTGAGCCAAACATACCGCAACTATCAGAAAGACAAACTAGTAATGTGCTCGCCATATCGCGTTCTCACCAAAGTTGGAGGTTTTGCAACCGTCTCTAATGGTTTTCTCGGGGGAACTTATGCTATCTTGTCTGCCATGCTGACATCCACTCTAACCTGACCCCTGGAGGTGTTCATGCACGTAATGGCCATCAATGGCTCACCCCGCAAGGAAAAGAGCAGCACTTATCATATCCTGAGCCCGCTGTTGGAGGGCATGCGCGCCGCTGGCGCCACCACTGAATTGGTGAATCTGGGCCATTTACGGATCAGATCCTGTCTGGGCTGCTTCTTGTGCTGGGTTAAGACCCCCGGGAAATGCGTGCAGGAAGATGACATGGCCGCGGTTTTGGAAAGGTTCGTGCAGGCCGACTTATTGGTCTTCGGAACCCCGCTTTACCACTATAACGTGTCCGGTCTGATGAAGAATTTCATTGACCGCACCCTGCCCTCGTTCGAACCATGGCTGGTGGAAGATCCCGGTCATCCGGGCAAAAGCGGCCACCCGGATCGCTATCCAAAGGACAGGAGCATGTTGCTGGTCTCCCCCTGCGGCTTGCCGGAATTCGACCATTTTACGCCGCTCGTGCAATATTTCCAGTTTTTGGCCCGGAAGCTGGGCTGGGGCTATCTGGGGGAAATCCTGCGGCCAGCGGGTGATAGCTTGAGCGATGAGCAATATCAGGAGACGTTCGCCTGGTATTACAACCTGGTGCGCCAAGCTGGGGAGCAGATCATCCGCCAGGCACGGATCACGCCGGAGGTGCAGGTGGGATTGCGTCAAGACCTTTTTCCTGGAGGACTGGAGACCTTCAGAAACCAAGCCAACCACTATTGGAGCGAAACCATGGCTAGATTCGGTCTGACCGGCAAGCCTCCGGGACAGGTCGAATGACCCCGCAGTTTTGAGGTGGGGTTTTGATGATTTTCCCCTCGGTTCAGGTTTCATCAAAAATGAGAGAGATTCTAAGTATTCTGCTGGGCTTCCTGCCCTGGATTGTTTTTGGGGCTATTTCCGGGCCATCCCTGTTCCGGTTGAAGGCCGCCATCATCGCAGCCCTAGCCCTGGTGCTGGTCATGGGTTACAAACAGCTGTCCAAGGGGTTCATCCTGACCTGGGGCTCGCTGTTCTTTTTCGGCTTCAACCTAGTCATGGTGGTGCTATTTGAAAACCTATGGGTGATCAAAAACCTGGATATCCTGACCAACGGGAGCCTGGCGGCCATCGCCTGCCTGTCTATTTTCCTGGGCAAACCCTTTGTCCTGCAATATGCCCGAGAGACTGTGCCCCCCGAGCGGCAGGCATCCCCGGTTTTCTACCGGAATTGTTGGACCCTCTCGCTGATGTGGATGGTGATATTTCTAATCGCCACGGGCATGAGCGGGGCGAAAACTTACGGCTGGTGGGAAGGCGGGATTGGCTATCAGGCGGTATCCCTGGGTTTGATCGGGTCGGGACTGTGGCTCAACCATTGGTATCCCCAATATGTGCACCGTAGGACAAAGACAGGAGTTGACCCGGATCGTCCTGGATGATTTCGGATTAAATGCGCAGAGTATTTCAGGATTGGATCATGCCCTTAGCTCCGCAAAAGTTACTGTCGAAGTAGAGACGCATGACCAACGGCTCTAAAGTCAGGGTTTCCGGAATGCTGATTTTGGTTCACACGCCCCCGACCAAATCCGGGAAAAGGGTAATGTTCCTGAC
>JAPLJJ010000218.1 GCA_026388665.1 Deltaproteobacteria bacterium | reverse complement strand
TGTGATTTTCTTGCAGTTAGCAATATTGCTGTCCTCGATCGCAACAGTGATGAAAAAGAAAGCGATGTGGGGATTGGGGCTTGCGCTGGCGGGTCTCGGATTCGTATACTTTGCCAATGGTCACCTTATGTTCATGTGACTTGGTCGAAACCTTACGACCATCAATAGTTTCATCATCTTCAATATGCCGCGTGAAGGAATCGTCATGCCAACTTTATCTAAACAGATTCTTACTTTTTTGGTCATTGCTGTGTCTCTTATAGCGACCCAAGCATTTTATTCAGACTATGCCTGGTCTTTTCAGGAATCGCCCATGCTCTCCCAGGCCGTGAAGAACGGTAATTTACCACCATTGGAGAAGCGTCTGCCTCCTAATCCTGTAGTCGTAAAGTCGTTCGAGAAAACAGGCGCTTACGGAGGAACCTGGCGTCGATCCTACACTGGAATATCCGATCTAAACGAGACCCGAAAAATTGTCTATGATCCATTGGTACGATGGAGTCCTGATTTCAAGGTTGTACCAAACTTGTGCCAAAGCTGGGATGTCCAAAATGATGGCAGGGTGTATGTGTTAAAGCTGGTCGAAGGTATGAAATGGTCGGATGGCGCCCCGTTCACTGCGGATGACATACTCTTTGCCGCAAATGACACTTTGTTGGACAGGGACATTGCTCCATCCCCGCCTGGGTGGCTTGCTCCCGGGGGCGATGAGCCCAAAGTTACGAAAATCGATGATTTTACGGTTCGTTTTGAATTTAAGAATCCTTATGGCCTTTTCCTTGAAAATCTCGCCTGTCCTAATGGAATGGCTCTGGTCACAAGGCCAAGGCACTATCTTGCAAAATTCCATAAGAAATACGCGAAACCTGAAGAACTTGACGTTATCTGCAAAGCGAAGAAAGTATCATCGTGGAACAAGCTTTTCATCGAGCTGATAAACATACAGCAGGGGTTGTTCGTTACATGCGATCTCCCGTCGATTCTGGCTTGGACAACCAAAGTCCCTGCTCCGGGAAAGCGTTTTGTAATGGAACGGAACCCCTATTATTGGAAAGTTGATGAAAAAGGGAACCAACTCCCGTACATTGACAGACTAGCCACTGAACTCCTCGCAGAAGCAAACATGGTGTTGCTGAAAGCGGTAGCTGGAGAAATTGACATGCAGGCTAACCATTTAGGTGGCATGTCTAACAGCGTTCTACTCCTGGCGCAGCTCGGAAGCGGTAATTACAGGCTAGTGCCGAAGATCTCCACCGCGTCAGTAGGTTTGCTTCTGGCGCCTAACCTGAATCACCAGGATCCGGTGATGAAACGGATCCTGGGCGACAAAAGGTTCCGTATCGCCGTGTCCCATGCGATTCGACGAACAGAAATAAATGAAATTTTATATAGAGGTAAAGGTGTGCCACGACAACCGGCCCCTCTTAAGGAGTCCGGATATTTCAAGGAATCGTACGAAAAATGCCATTTAGAATATGATCCGGCGTTAGCCGACAAGATGTTGGATGAAATGGGACTGAAGGTTGGTCCAGATGGTTGGCGTCTAAGACCTGATGGGCAACGACTCCTCATCTCGCTGGATGTTATGGCCTCAATTCAGACATGGGTAGACGCCGCGGAGATAATAGCTTCTGATCTAAAGAAGATTAAGATTGACACGGCGGTGAAGTCCGAAACGAGAGAACTCTTTCGGCAGAGGACCCAGTCGTGTGCTCACGATATCGCCCTGTGGTCTGGTGATGGAGGCCTCGAGTGTCTGCTCGAACCCAGATGGTACTTCCCTTACAGTTCGGAAAGCCTGCAAGCGCCTCTGTACGCTCAATGGTATCAGAGTAGGGGCAAACAGGGAGAAGAACCACCTGCGGATATAAAGAAAATGATGGAAACTTTCGACAAGATCGTCCACACGGTCGATAATAAACAGAAGAGGGATTTGTTTGACACCATACTGGCTATAAACGAAGAGAATTTATATGTCATAGGATTGGTCTACCAACCGCCTGACTACTATGTAGTTGCCCCAAACATGAAGAACATTCCCGCCAGTGATTTCCAAAGCTGGATTTATCCTAATCCCGGACCGATCCATCCTGAGCAATTCTTTTTTGATCGTTCAAAATAGATTTCTTAAATGAGAAATGGTCCACTTGCATGAAAACAGTTCTGCAAGTGGACCATCATGTCAGTTTGACTTAAGTACTCGAGTCTAAAATAGTTTCTAGAATTTAGGCACGGGGAACAGATAACCTCCAAACAGGATGTACGCCAGTATCAACGTCCAGATTACGTTGATACCTTGAGCGATCAAGAAAGCCGCTGCCGGTTTTCCCCCTCCCATTGTTGAGATTTCACGGAAGTTTGTTTCTAACCCTATTGACGTAAAGGCCAGAGCAAACCACAATGTTCTAATTCCGCCAAGAGACCCCTTGGTTGCGCTAACGGTTTCGGGGCTAAGTATAAAAGAAAATAGGATTGACACTGCCATAAACCCCAAGACAAACTTCGGGAATCTTATCCAGATTTCTATTATCCCAGGCTTCTCGCCACCTGGAACTTGCTCCGCCTTTTTAAACGTCCAAACAACAGCGAGAATAAAGGCGGCGACTCCTATGAGAACGTTCTGGGACATCTTTACGATAACGCCGACCTTCATTGCGATGTCGCTTATCAAAGCGCCTGCCGCCACTACAGATCCGCTTGTATCCAAGGTTCCGCCGAGCCATGCTCCAGCTACCTCGTCCGGCATTCCGCACCATTTGGCGATAAGAGGCTGAAGAACTAACATCGGTACTGCGCAGATAAGCACCAGGGACGTGGTGTAACTGAGTTTCTTCGGGTCTCCTTTTATTGCTCCGGAAGTAGCGATTGCAGCGGAAACCCCGCAAATAGAAACAGCGCTGGAAAGGATCGCTGCAAATTCGTCGTCTATCTTGAACTTCTTGCATATCCAGTAGCAGGTGTACCAAATCACTGAGACGACCAGAACACCCTGAATCATGCCCAGGGCGCCTGCTTCGAGAATCTCTCCAAAAAGTATGTTAGCGCCTAGAATGACTAAGCCGGTCTTGATATAAAACTCAGTCCTCACAGCCGGTAAAAGCCATTTTGGAACACCGATCACGTTACTTATAAAAAGACCTAACGCTAGGCACCAAAGGACATACTCCAGCCCATAATAGTTGACCGTTTGATTGCCGGCGATAAACAGCGATATCCAAGCTAGAATGAACACGATGGGGAAACCGATGACGAACGAGCCAATGTTAACCGAGAGAAAAGCCAGAGCGATCGCGCTTAGTACAAGAACCCCCACTGCTAAGTACAATGACTTTGTAAGGTTATCGGAAGAAAAAACCTTGTCAAGTAGATTTGATGCGCTATCTCCAATTTCCTTACCGAGTTTAGTCGATTTCTTCTTGAATGAAGGGTCCTTCAGTCCTTTGGCAGCTTCCTGAAACTTCTTGGCAGCATCTGATACGGCCTTTCTGTCCCCTTTTTCTATAGCGGCTTTAAAGGCCAGAGCCTGGGCTTGAAACGCCGATTCTCCTTGTTCCCCGGCGGTCTTTGCCAGTTGGTCTATTGCCGGCGCCGCTTCCGCGACGAAAGTCTTGAACTCTCCGTCAGTAGTCCATTTGAACCTGGGAATTTTGATTGTCAGGCCTGCTATGAGCAAAATAATGATCAAGAAGCCCAACCATACCGCCAGCCAGTCTTCGGTTCTGATCAGTGCTGACCACCCCGAGTCCTTATTTGACATTTCCTGACCTCCTAAGAACAAAAATGCGTTGAAAAGTTATATTAAAATATTTTCCTATATGCCCGGCTCCGGGCCAGCCTCACCTATTTAGCATGTCAAAACCGTGAATTTTTGCAACAAAATTCTATGCCTCCTCCTAAATTCCGTATAGGTAATAACAAGTCCTGCAACCAATTGGGGGTAATGAAAAATTCCTGGACCTGGGAAAACTATTCGGGTCTAGCAAGAAAGACTTAATTGACCCAATAATGCTGACCGACAAACGGTTTTCGAACAATCTACGAAAGGCCACATAGTCTTTTGATTCAACAATATCCCCGAGACTAGTTTCCTTAAGATTCCCAAACCTATAGACGGGGATCTCTACTTTTTTTCCATCGAAGTACCGGTGATTCATGTAAGCCAAACTTATACAGGGCGAGAGAAAACCATCGGCAGATACGAACAGTGTTCTTAGCGGATTCTGTTCACAAATGGCGCTCTCCGACGCGGCTAATTCGTAAACTCTCAAATTTAGTTTCAGTCTTGCTGCTCGTTGTTTTGCGTCTTCGATGACCCTGGAAACATCTATGGTTAGATCATGGGCATCAGGGAGTCCAAATACACGATTGAGGTCATTGTCAGAACTCACAATAACGTCCTGGTTTTTTGCCACCAAGAAATTGACGTCAAGCTCACTTGCTAATTCAACCATGTCGGGCAGTTCAAAATAATTTGCCTTCATCATTACGAAGAAAATCATGAGGGATGGGCACCTGTCATTTCGGCTGTTTCTCACACTCTTGATGTATTCCAGGTTATCCAGCACATCCTCAAAAGAAGCGCCTACCCTGATTTTTTTGTACGTTTCCGATGTGGCGGCATCTACGGAAAAAGCTACCCAATCCAGACCGGCGGCAAGAAGTTTGTCGAGCCTGTCAGGAGTCAACAACACGCCATTAGTGCTGAAGCCCACTCTACAACCGGAATCCTTGGCAATCCGGACCATTTGATCCAGAGCTTCATTCATCAAGGGTTCGCCGGATCCGGTGAGATCGACTTCTTCAACGTCAATAAAATCCTTTGACAATGCCTCGTAAAGATCTAAGTCCATGTCCCGTCCAGACCTGTGAAGGTCTTTCCAGGGGCACATCACACAATGCAGATTACATCTGGTTGTCGGTTCAATCTGAAACAGTCTAAATTTACGTCTCTTCATGAATTTATTTCCACGTGTATTGGGAAGCAATCCCACGATCCAGTCTGGTTAATGGAGCGATTCTCACAGCATTGACACATCAGGATAGACTATGATAAAAATCATTAATACCGATCATGAATTGTCTCCCACATATTCGGGGCCGAAAGATTATGTTGGAACTTAGTTCTGTATTCACATTGTATCTGATCCTCTTACCTTTTTGAAAGGAGTGATTAATGCTCAAACGAGGTAATTTTCTTGCTTCGTCCTCGGGGATTATCGCTGTCGGCGCTATTATAGGAGTGCTGGCCGCATTACTCCAGAAATTGGGGAATCCCGGCAACATGGGAATTTGCGTAGCGTGTTTTGATCGTGACATAGCCGGCGCCCTCGGTTTGCACCGGGCGGAGGTTGTGCAATATCTGCGGCCGGAAATACTCGGATTTGGTCTGGGAGCTTTCCTGTCTTCTCTGCTGTTTGGCGAGTTCAAACCTCGAGGAGGATCTACCCCATTCGCCAGGTTTATTTTGGGCATGATTGCCATGATAGGAGCGCTGGTATTTCTCGGGTGTCCGTGGAGAGTA
>JAPLJJ010000190.1 GCA_026388665.1 Deltaproteobacteria bacterium | reverse complement strand
CTCAACTTTTTTTTTGACTCGTCTTCTTACGAAAAAAGGCACTTTTGTTATAGCTTCTTCAGCGTTTTTTGCCCAACGCATACCGATACTCTCCTATCTTCCAAAAAAGCGCCGGTTACTTACGGCAACCCACATGGTATAATTAGGTTCACTCTGCTATATAGATGCGCCGCATCACCCAGGTTGACAAGCCCGCTAAAAGGAGAAAACTTTGAATCTTATCAAGTCACTTGAACTAATTCCCCTTTTTGAGGGGCTTCCTGAGAGGCAATTGTCGGACTTGGCGACAATTGCCTTAGAAAAATCATTCAAGAAAGGCGTCTCGATTTTTAGTGAGGGAGACCCTGGAAACGGGTTCTATGTGGTGAAAGAAGGGCGAATCAAAATATACAAGATTTCAAGTGAAGGCAAAGAGCAGATTCTCCATGTTTTCGGATCAGGAGAGCCTTTTGGAGAGGCGCCTGTTTTTGAAGGCCGTCGATTTCCAGCCCACGCTGAAGCCCTAATGGACACAATTTGCATTTTTTTTCCAAGAAAAAGTTTTACCGAATTGATAAGCAAGAATCCGTCTCTGGCCATGAATATGCTCGGCGTCCTGTCTCGTCGTCTGCGGAGGTTTGCGGCCTTGGTCGAGGACCTGTCCTTGAAAGAGGTCCCCGGGAGGCTCGCCGCCTACTTGTTGTATTTAAGTGAAACGGAATCTAATCCGACCGAGTTGTCGCTCGATATGGCAAAAGGTCAACTGGCTGGTATGCTTGGCACCATTCCGGAAACCCTGTCCAGAATTCTGGGGAAGCTGGCGAAACAAGGTTTCATAGAAGCCGCTGGCCCGAAAATAAAAATAATGAATCGAAAAGGATTAGAGGAATTGGCTGATGGCTCCAAAAGGCTTTGAGCGTTTCGACAGACTCGCTGCGATTAACTCGCTGAAACGCGAATCGGTATTACATCTCATGATAGGAGGAACTTCAAACTGGCGCCTGTCATAGCTTACGAAAAGAACCTTTGCGACCTGTACAACACATACAACAAACGGGAATTCGTCCATCCCGATCCCCTCGAATTTCTCTACAGCTACGATGATCCTGAAGATAGGGAAATAGTCGGTCTGATCGCTTCATGTTTCGCGTACGGAAGCGTGTGGCAAATACTCAAGACTGTCCGGACTATTCTGGAACGAATAGATTCGCCGAAACGCTTTCTCACTGATGTTTCATACGAAACTCTTTTAGAAACATTTAAAGATTTCAAGTATCGTTTTACTACCGGGGAAGAACTTGCGACCCTGCTGTTCGCAACGAAGAAAGTAATAATGGACTATGGGTCGCTACAGGATTGCTTCATGTCGGGAGATAAGCCGGAAGACGAGACCGTCTTAAGCGGGCTCACGGTTCTTGTGAGCGAATTATCCGCGGTTTTTAAGGGGCGACCCAGGAGTCTGTTACCGAGCCCAAATGCAGGAAGCGCATGTAAACGACATAATCTTTTTCTTCGCTGGATGGTACGTAAGGATGCTGTTGATCCCGGCGGATGGGATGCAGTCTCTCCATCGAAATTAATTGTTCCTATGGATGTGCATATGGGGCGAATAAGCAGGCGTCTGAAGCTGACCTCACGTAATCAGTCCGACATGAGGGCTGCTCTTGAAGTAACCGCTGCGTTTCGTAAAATTGAACCGGAAGATCCTGTTCGTTACGATTTCTGTCTCACCCGGCTGGGAATAAGGGATGATCTGTCACCAGAAGAGTTCTTGATCGGGTGTGGCGTGCAGACCTGAGTTACTTTGTTAAACGCAAATCGACACAACCGGGTTCAATTCCCGAGAACTATTCTATCGCCTGTTTTAATCCCATATTTCTTGCAAAAACCCGCCGCGATTTCGAGACAGTACCGAATTTCAAACATTGATGGATATGTTATTCCTGAATTAGGCTGAATCTGGTCGTAAATCAATTTGATAACACCGTTTGAGTCAATCCAGAGAGCATCAATAGGGAAATTCATTCCCTGCATATGAATTGCGTATATTCCGGATCTCATGAAATCAAGCAACATTCCCTGATCTTCCTTGATTTCATTCCAGCCTAGTAAACCGTTGATCCTGGTCGCGTTCGTGTTCGCGAGAGTGGCTGTTATGGTCTTTTTGCCGAGCGTCACAGGAACCGTAGGTTGTTGAGCAAGCGCCTTGATGGAGTGGCTGCTGTTGGTCGCCTGAGACTGTCCTGATCCCAGACAGGGCCAGAGCAATAATATTATTGTAAAGATTAAGGAAAGACTTCGCGTGGCTACAAAATTTGTCTGCATGATACGCCTCAAGAGTTTTGACTCAGTAGCTACAAAATTATTCATAAATCTTGAGCTTCTTCTTTGCTCGTTATGTTATATAAAAGAATTAACTTTAGGACAACTGGATGTAACATATTGAAATTACACGAGCGCCCGTGGCTGCGCGGTTTTAGCAAACAGGCAGGGTCGGGGGCTCGATTCTTAGAAAAGGTAAGGTGACACATGGCTGTAAATCCAAAGCTTCTTGAAATACTCGTATGTCCCAAATGCAAAGGTGACCTGATTCTAACAGAAAATTCGGATGGTCTTATCTGTAACGCCTGCCGTCTGAAATACGAAATCAAGGACGATATTCCGATTATGTTGATTGACGAGGCTATTCCTCTGGATTCTAAGGCTTAGGAAAATAAGTTATGAGGGTCGGTGAGTATGCTGGGTCTACTCCATCCAGAATAGTTGTCCGTGGAGTCAACTGGGTCGGTGATACAATTATGAGTCTTCCTGCGGCTCGCGCCTTGAGGAGAATGTTCCCGGCAGCCCATCTAGCCTTCTGGGTTCCGGCCAATCTGGAACCGTTACTAAGGCTCACCAAGATCCCAGATGAAATAATAGTCTTCAACAAAAGAGAGGGGGGGGCTTTCGAGAGAACGTTGTCGATGAAGCAGCGGCTCAAGCGAGGCCACTTTGACATGGCTGTGCTGTTTCAGAACGCTTTCGAGTCCGCTTTTACTGCTTGGCTGGCGGGCATCAAACTCCGGGTCGGGTATCCAACGGATTTGAGAGGGGCTTTCTTGAATGCGAAAGCGCCCTTGAATCGTTCCACACCTTGGCAGCATGAGGTATACTATTATCTTGAGATAGTTAAGTACGTGGACAATTTTTTCAGGCTAGACCGATTTCGGCATTACAAGAAACCGAATTGCTTAATAAAATTGACTGCGTCGCAACTACAATCAGCTCGTGATTTCCTGATAACTCAAGGCATCGATCCAGATCGATCGATTGTGTGTCTTTGTCCCGGTTCTGTGAATTCTGACGCAAAGAGGTGGCCTGCAGACTATTTCGCCGGCTTGGCCGACCTTCTTATTGGGGAAACCGGATCACAGATAGTATTTCTTGGGGTGCCCGAGGAAGAAGATTTGATTGATTCGATAATGGGCATGATGAAAGTTGGTTCTGGTTTCAATCTGGCGGCCAGATCCGACATGGTATCCTCATTGGGTATCATGAATCTAAGCGCTCTGGTCATCTCCAATGACACGGGCAGCGCACATCTTGCGGTTGCCGCCGGAGGACGCATACTGACCATTTTCGGACCAACCACCGCAGGCGCGACAGCGCCTTTTGGACGGCATACGTTCATAATCCAGGGGAAGGCGCAGTGCGCTCCATGCAACGATCACGATTGCCGAATACAGGGGCATCCGTGTATGAGGAGCGTCACACCGGAATTGGTAGCCAGGAAGGCCCTCAAAATCATGGCCCCGAGCGCCGAGGTTTGATGAATCCATTTGTAAGCGTCATAATCCCTACGTATAACCGCCTTGAATTACTCATGGCGACGATAGAATCTGTAAGAAACCAGACTTTCAGGGACTTCGAGATCATTGTGGTCAATGATGGATCAAGCGATGGAACTGCGGAATGGCTTCAAGAACAATCTGACTTGATTCATGTCGATCAGACCAATTCAGGTATTGCGGCGTCCAGAAACAAAGGGATTTCAGTAAGCAACGGCGAATGGTTGGCGTTTCTGGACCACGACGATATTTGGGCCCTTGATAAACTCCAGACACAGGTAGATTTTGTTCGAGCCAATCCTGATGTTGGCATGGTCGCAGCCAAGCATGTCAGGCTTGGGAAAAAGATTAGCACGAGAGGCCCCATGAAGTGGATAAGAGGAGATCTTTTCGTGAAGGTCTTTTCCAAAAGCTTCATACATACGTCGTCAGTTGTGATTCGCAAAGAAGTGTTGGAACTAATAGGTGGGTTTCCCACCAAGTATAGATTCGCGGATGAATTCGACGTGTGGCTAAAGATAGCGAAAGATTATGAGATAGCGTATGTTGATAAGCCACTGGTTTTCATCAGGTTTTATGAATCAAACACGAGCCATAACAGGGTAGGGGTCAGGTCCGATACCTATGAGATTTTGATGAGCAACTACGATCCCGATCGTATCCCAAGAGATATCTTCCTGAAAACGCTATCGGATCATGATATTTCCTTTGGAAGAGCATACGTGAATCTTGGTGATTTCGACAATGCCATGAAATGG
>JAPLJJ010000217.1 GCA_026388665.1 Deltaproteobacteria bacterium | reverse complement strand
TCCCATTTCTACCACGACTAAGCCTGTAGCTGATCACCAATGTCCCTAGCGCCCCAATAAATATGAAGAGTTGCTGGACGAAAAAAGTCCAAGACGGTGGCACGGTTATGACCATCCGTTCAAAAATACTGAAATGGAATGTCTGCCATAGAACAATCGGAAAATAAACGCCAAGGTTAATCAGAGGAAGCAAGGCAAGCCCATAGCGTGCGAAATTCTCCTTTGTCGTCTCCCCGGACACGTGAGAAGACAGGGTCGCAGCGCCAAAAGTCAACGCATTCGCGAAAAGAATAGCCACAGTAAAAAATGATGTGAATACAAGTAGGTGCGGCAAATCAAGGAAGAATTGGGAGAATTGATCATATATCGAGCTGGTTTCAAGCAACTCGCTCATCAGGCCACCGAACATACTGATGACCAAGAATGATGTGACGGCGCCTACCTGGCGCATCTCCCAAATTTCGCGACCGGGAATGCGGAGGTTCAAATTGATCGCGCCATGCGGACAGTTTTTTACACAATTGCCACAAAGTTTGCAGAACCGGTTGCTTCTCAAAGAAGGCGCCATTTGACCGAAAGGACAGCCTTCCTGATATTGTGTCCCGAGAAAACATTCGTTGGACGAACACTGGCTCGCACAGAGGTTACGATCCGCTCTCAGTTCAAACGGCGAGACTTTGGCCAGAACTCCCATCATTCCACCCAAAGGACACAGATACCTGCACCACGACTGTCGTTCAAAAACAACCGAGAACACTATTGCGAATATTAGGATCGTCAGTAACAGCAGACCGGTGTTAAAAGGTGAGGAGCGAAGATTTGTCGCAATCTCCAGCCATATTATAAACATGGCGGAAATGGCTATTATCCAGTCACTCTTCTGTTTAAGAAAAGCAGGAAAAGGAATATCTAACGAGATTACCTTTTTTGCCACGTGCCCGATTGCGCCCATTGGACAGAGAGAGCACCAAAATCTGGCCCAGATAAAAGCCCCGAATATCATAGTGGGCCAACCTATAGCCCAACTGAACAATGCCCCCACATTCGATGACACATTGACCGGCCCGAGAAACAGCAGGACGAGCAGGATGAAAAAGAATGGGGTTGCTGCGCTTTGAAATATGACCGGAAAAAGAGGGCTCTTAATAGCACCTCTGATTGTAGGCAATCTTAGCAAATTGACTTTGCCGTCAGCTTCTATTCGCCTAAGGTCAAAGTATATGTCCTGGGGTCTAAGGATACCATCGGCCGAAAGGAGAACCGCTCTTTTCAGTGTCGTGGCAAGTTCCCGATCGTTGCCCGGCCAGGAATAACCGACCAGTGTCTTAATCGTCTCCTTTGGTAATTTGTTGACCTCTTTATGAAGCTCCTGCCCGTACTTGTTCACATAATGTTGGACAAGTGTCGGTATCTCTTTCCTGCGTTTCCGCAGAGGCGGAACATGTATGGAATGTTCCAGCATCCAATGTAATAGGGGATGCTTTTCGGGTGAAATTTCAGAAATGTCCAGATTTGTAGTTCCAATGATACGTGTATCACAATTCTGATAACTGAATGCGCCTACTTTCTTGAATTTCCCTGTCTTTAGGGTGGCTAACAGCCTATTCTGCATGAGCAATGTTAGTCGTTCCATCCCTCGGACAACGAGGGTCCCTTCCTCTGTTAGCTCAAGATACCCAAGGGTTTCAATTCTAGCCTGCCCTTCCCCACGGGATTCTGATCCGAAAAAAAGCTTCATCTGTTGCTCAGTTTGGTCAACGCTTTCTTCCGGTAGCTCACAATAGGTCTGAGAATTATCCGTATCGGTTAATGGTCTCAATAAATCGAGAAACAAGAAGACCCGTTTGTGGTGGGGACACCGTTTATACATGGCATGGGCGAGAAACTCTTTTCCCACCCCGGTTTCACCTGTAATCAGGACCGGCCATACCGAACCGGCTAAATCCTCTAGTTGTCTGCCTATACGTTTTCTGACCGTTTCCCCGACAAAATAATCCGGAAAGAGATGATCTTCCCTGCTGATGAGATTCTGTAGCGCCCTCTTCTTACGGGTGTTCTTGTAAACGCTCTGGTCAAGCCTAATGACTTTACGGGCAAGGTTCTTCAGTACACTGAGCATGAAATCCGGATTAGATCGCAACACGCTCTCGAAATCTGCTGCAGGAATCTCTAGAACTGTCGAATCTTCGTCAGCAATCACTTCTGAATTGGTGGGAGATGGAAGACCCGTTAAGTAGCTGATTTCGCCGATCAAATCACCAGGGGAAAGTTCATCCACCGGGACATCAGGACCGTCCTGTTCGTGAAAAACAAACTGGGCATTCCCAGACACTAAGAAACGTATCCAATCTCCTGGGTCTCCCGGGGAGACAATCCGACTCCCCTTTCCAAATTTCCGCAACGATCCCTTGTCCCAAAGTGTCCCGCGAATCGCATCCGGGCATCCCAGAAATGGGTCCTTTAAATCAGGTATCTTTAGATTATTTGTGATTGATTCCTGCATGGTTCAAGGTTGAGATCGAAGCCGGGTTTTCTGAATAGATCCCCGGTCGGGGTAAAGCGTATAAGATAATTGTTGGCATACTCCAACGAATCATTGGGCTTTTATGAACCCTTTATAGAGGCTTCGATCCTGATGCCGTACTTTTCGATCTTAGCGAGTAACGTCGGCCTTGAAAGACCCAGCAGCTTCGCTGCCTGGGAACGGTTTCCTCCGGTCATGGAAAGAGCTTCCGTCATAACAATCCTCGAAAAGTCATCCACCATGGCGCCAAAAATGTTGTCGCCTCCACGATTGAGCGAACGTCGAATCCATTCTTGAATAGAATCCGGACGAGTTTGATCCGTAGTTTCTTTGCCGTCGGTTTGAATCCGGATAGCCTCTGATATTTCCTCTGAACTTATGGGAGCGCCACGACTAAATATTAGCGCCTTTTGAACTTTGTTTGCGAGTTCTCTAACATTTCCCGGCCAACTATATGTTTCCATAACCATTTTAGCTTCATCAGTAAGGCCTGGGCAATCAATAGACATTTCCCGAGAAAAGCGTTTCAGGAAGTATTCAGCCAGTATAGCGATGTCACCCGCCCGTTCACGCAAAGGCGGTAAGTTTAAGGTTACAACCTTGAGCCTATAATAAAGGTCCTCACGAAAACGACCATCCTCAAGAGCGGTTTCAAGATCACGATTCGTCGCTGCTATAACACGAACATCAACCGGTATAGGAGATCTGCCACCAAGGCGCTCGATACTCCTTTCCTGAAGAAGACGCAATATCTTCGCCTGGATACTGAAGGGCATATCACCTATCTCGTCGAGAAATACCGTTCCACCGTTGGCTTGTTCAATCTTGCCGATTCTCCTGTTGACGGCGCCAGTGAAAGCGCCTTTTTCATATCCGAACAACTCACTTTCCAGGAGTGTTTCAGGAATAGCGACGCAATTTATCACGAGAAAAGGTCTGTTCGCCCGGACACTGTGTTGATAAACGGCCCTTGCAACGAGTTCTTTTCCTGTGCCGGATTCGCCACGGATAAGAATGGTAGCGGCGGTTGACGCTACCCTACCTATTTGTTTGTAAACCTCCTGCATAGTTTTGCTGCGTCCAAATATTACTTCTGTGGAATCCCCTTCAGGCGCGGGATCAATCTCCACTCTCGACCTCATAAATCGTGAGGCTTCAAGAGCTTTTTGAATGGCAGACAACATTTCAGGAATATCGAACGGTTTTAGCAAATAATCGAATGCCCCCAGTTTTGTGGCCTCAATCGCGGTATCAGTCGTCCCGTAAGCAGTCATGATTATAACCGGCAATTTTGCGTCAACCTCATGCATGGCCTTAAATGTCTGAAGGCCATCCATACCGGGTAATCTAACATCCATGACTACCATGTCAGGCGCATGAGTCTTGACAATGTCCAATCCGCCCTCTCCGGTTGCGGACATCTGAACTTTATGGCCTTCTGCCGTTAGTATCTTTTCGAAACTGAGCCGTAACTGGGCATCATCATCTACTATCAGTATTTTTCCCACGACACGTCTCCAGACATCGGAAGTTTTATTCTAAACGTAGCCCCTTTGCCTTCCACCGATTCCAGTTCTAACAAGCCTCCGTGCTCTTCAACAATCCGTTGGGCAATGCTTAGCCCCAATCCGGTTCCTTCCTCTTTTGTGCTGAAAAACGGCTGAAATAGCCTTGCCTGTATTGATTCCGGCACGCCGGGGCCATCGTCGGTCATTTCTATCATCAAGACAGGGCCTTCCTGTTCAAAAACCCGTCTTGTCTCACGAATAGCAATGTGACCACCATTAACCATTGCCTCGCAAGCATTAACCATAAGATTTACAAGGACCTCTTTCAACTGGTCAGGATCAGCCGGGATCTCCGGGAGCCGTTTTTCCCGAATCAACTCAACTTTAACATCGTAAGACTCCAATCGATGCTTTAACAACTGAAGCGCCATATCAACAGAATCAGATGGGCTAATTTTCTGCATTTTCAATTTTGGCGGTCTCGAAAACTCAAGAAAATTCCCAAGAATTGTGTCAATATGTCGAATTTCCTCTGATATTACTTCAAAGTCTTCTTTTTGACTACTTGAGAGGGCTAATGTCCGCTCCATAGAGAAAAGCCGCATTTTGACTGAGGTTAATGGATTTCTGACGCTGTGAGCTACTCCCGCAGCGAGTTTTCCAACCAAAGCCCACTTCTCGGCTTGCTGCAAATGTTCTTGACTCAATTCAAGCTTGGATCTGGTTTGATCAACATCCTGAATCAGATTCTCAAAGCGGCGGCTAAGGGCCTTTACCTCATCTCCTTCTATACCTGATATTTTCTTTTGGTCCTCATCTAAGGCTAGACGTCGTATTGGGCCAAGCACATGATTAAGCAAAATGTATGCAAGAACAAGCCCCAGCAACACCACCATGACCAATCCACCAATCGCCATAGCGTTCAATAGCCCAGCACGCTCACGCATCATCTCCTGTGTCTCGGTGATCCTTTCCACGTAGGCGGTGTTAAAGTTTCGGCAGAGTTCAATTATCTTGAAAAAATGACCCCTTACATTCTTGTGGAGATTGTACCCTTCATCAACTTTGTTGTGTTTGTAAAGATTGACGACTTCGTCTCGAGATAGGCCATACCGTATATACTGGGCATCTATTTCATTGAGTATATTTCTCTCTCTTGTGGTTTCGGCCAATTGCCTGGCCCGTTTCAACCAAGTCCCAAAAGATGCGTTGTGCTTTTCCAGTTCCTCCAGCCAAACAGGGTCTCGGTCCTGAAAATAATAGGTCACGTAGCCTTTTTGCATTACCAGGGCGTTTTCCAATTCCTGAGAAGCCTGGATGGCTTGCAGGTCCGTTTCCAGGAACTTGTTCATGTACCTGTCCATTATATACGTGTGACAAATCGAAATAATGGCGCCGGCAGCCGTTATAAACACAAGAGCGCTTAGAATTAGCAATATGCGCGTTTGCAAACTGATACGGTGAATCATTATTTACTATGTCCTATAACCGGCATGAGGCACGGCCCGGAGAAAAAGGTCGTCTCAATCCCTTGTCCCAAAGGTTTTACTGAAACTCCTCTTTTTTATCAGACTTCGTGACTAAACAACATCTCGAATTATTACAACCTTAAATAGAGATTCATGATCGGGGACTACTTTCATCTCTTTTTGGCAAGATTTTCCCTCTAGCTAAAGAAGCAAATATCCCAATAAAGCATATAATCGCAAACAAAGTAAACGCAGCCTTCAAACTCTTCAGAAACACGGGATGAATTTCCGGGGTTATATGAACAGGCCCAATGTATAAGGCGAATATGACGGTGGCCAGTCCCATGCTCAGCATCTGGCCTACGAGTCTCATGGAACCAACTACTCCGGAAGCGATCCCGTAGAAAGCCCGGTCAACCGAGTTCATTATCGCGTTCATATTTGGAGACGAGAACAAGGCAAACCCGCATCCCAGTAAAATCAAATTCATTAAGATCAAGGCTAGACTCGTGTGTGCCGTCAAGAATGATAACAAGAGTAGACCCAAGGCAGTTAGAAACATGCCTGACGACGCTACCTTTTGGGGTTCAACTCGGTCTGAGATCCGCCCGGCAATCGGCGAAAGTATGGCCATAGTGATAGGTTGAGCCATCAAGACCAAGCCGGCGTCCCTCGGTGAGAATTCTCGAAGGTATTGGAGATAAAGACTCAAGAGAAACGTGACGGCAAATGTTGCGCTGTAGTTAATTAGCGCAGCTAAACTCGAAAATGCAAAGCCTCTATTATTCTTGAAAAGATCGATATTGAGCACAGGAGAAGAAGATCTTAATTCGCATCTAACAAAAAGGATGAAAAAGCAGATCCCCACGAGTATGAGCAAGACTCCTCTTAGGGAGAGCAGATCAGACAATCCGAGCATGAACGTCACTATCGAAAAAGCGTAGAGGAACGAGCCGAGTACGTCGAACTTCTCCTTTCCTGTTCTTTGCCATCTCCATTTCAATTTCCAAAGGGATACACAGATAGTCAGAATTCCCAGAGGAACAGTGGCGGCGAAGATCCCTCGCCAGGTGAAGTGTTCCGTCAGTAGACCGCCAAGGAAAGGACCTGCGGAGAGACCAATATAGACTGTGGCGACGTTGATGCCGATAACCTTTCCCCGTTCTCCAGGAGGAAACACGGTAGCCAACATGGCCATGCCCGTGCCAAAAATCATGGCTGTCCCCATGCCCTGAAGCACACGGAAACACAACAACATTGTCACATTCAAGGAAACCGCAGAAAGGCAGGAAGCAAAAGTAAAAATTGAAATTCCATATACAAAGATCCGCCTACGGCCGACAAGATCAGCTATCTTCCCAAAAGGCACTAGAAACATCGATGTGGACAGCAGATACGAGGTAGGTATCCACGTGAGTAGCATCGTGTCAACGTGAAATTCCGCCTGAAGAGATGGCAACGCTATGTTGATGGAAGACGCTGTGAAGGGCGTTAGAAAGGCAGCCAGCGTCGCTACCAGCAGGACAGCTCTTTTCGTTGCTTGATCAACAGAATATGATAGAATTTCGGCCACGAGCGG
>JAPLJJ010000134.1 GCA_026388665.1 Deltaproteobacteria bacterium | reverse complement strand
TGATCTCCTGATCGCAAGCGGCCTGGACTCCAAGCTTATCTAGGGAGGAAGCCATGCAAGAAGCATTTATAGTCAGCGCTGTAAGGACCCCTGTGGGGAAGAAGAACGGGAGCCTTTCACAATTCAGGGCTGATGAGTTACTCGGAATTGTTCTACGGGAAGTAGTGAACCGTGTGGGCGTAGATCCTGCGCTTGTCGATGACGTGGTAGGCGGAACTGTGACCCAAGTTGGGGAACAGGGCTTCACCTTACCTAGAATGGGCGTGCTCGCCGCGGGGTTCCCTGATGACACCCCCGGTGTGGCTATCAATCGCCAATGCGGGTCGAGTCTGACAGCACTGAGCTTCGCTGCAGCAGAGATCGTGGCCGGTTGGAGAGATTGCTCGATAGCCTGCGGCTGCGAGATCATGAGCAAGTACGGCATCGCCGCCGAATGGCTCAATTTAACTTTATCCAACGGTAAGCCCGCGGGTATGCCCATTGGACCCGCTTATCTGAATAGGACCGGCGGCAAGTTTGTGGATCAGGGTCAGGCAGCGGAACTCATCGCCATGAAATGGGAAATCCAAAAGGATGAACTGGACTCATTCTCCATGCGAAGCCATCAACGTGCCCACAGGGCGCAGACTGAGGGCAGATTCGACAGAGAGATCATCCCCATTAGAGTTTCGGCCGCCGACGGTCAAGAGAAGATTCTTGACCGGGACGAGACGGTCAGGCCTGAGACCTCAATGGAGGCGCTTGCCGGCCTCAAACCTGTTTTTGGGACAAAGATGATGACAGCCGGGAATTCTAGTCCCATCAGTGACGGAGCGTCCGCTGTCCTTCTCATGTCGGCCGACATGGTTAAGAAGCTGGGTGTGAAGCCGAGGGCTAGGATTGTGACTTCGGCGGTTGCGGGGGCTGATCCCGTGATGATGCTGACAGGACCGATTCCCGCTACAGCGAAAGTCATGAAAAAGTCCGGCCTGAATATGCTGGATTTTGATCGGATCGAGATTAACGAGGCGTTCGCCTCGGTTCCTCTGGCGTGGGGTAGGGAGTATCAACCTGACTGGGAAAAGGTCAATCCAAACGGTGGGGCGATAGCGCTCGGGCATCCGGTCGGCAATTCCGGCTGCCGTCTCGTGGTGACATGCCTTCACGAACTGGAACGCATCCAGGGTAAGTATGGGTTGATCACTCTATGCACTGGTGGAGGCATGGCGCCGGCTGTTATCATTGAGAGGGTTTAGATTACTTCACGATGGATTCATTATGACTCCGATTCTAAATAACAATAACCAGCAGATCGAGTTCGGCGACAAACAACATCCTCCCGGAAAAACTAAGATAATGGCTGCGCTGAGATTACTCTTGGAGGAAAAAGAATTCGTCTCCATCACTACGGCAGAGATCGCCAAAACGGCGGGGGTAACCGAAGCGCTCATTTACAAGTATTTTCAGGACAAAAGAGACCTGCTCCACCAGGTGCTGGCAGAGTATCTCAGCTTTTTAATCTCCCAAGCCGAGACCGATGTTCGTGGAACCAAAGGAGCGCTGAACCAACTCCGAAAACTTATTTATTCACACATCAGCATGTACGCCTATAACCGGGTTTTCGCCAGGATACTATTACTCGAGGTGAGAAACTATCCGGATTACTTCAGTAGTGACGCATATAGGATGGTGAAGCGATACACCAGTTTTCTCTTGGCTCTCATCGAAAAGGGGAGTGAGGAGGGCTCGATCCGCAGTGACATACATGCGACCGCGATTAGGCAGACGATACTCGGCGCCATAGAACACGCGTGCCTAGCGGGGACAATTTTCAGCCGCGCCATTAATCCGGACCAGGTCTCAGATGAAGTGTGCCAAATCATCTTCAGGGGAATAGCCGTTCACGACTAGCCCTTAGAGTGTTTTGCGCAACGTTAAGGAGGAGTTTCATGGAGATTATTTCCTATAGTGAAGACCATAGAATTTTCAGAGATTCGGCTAGAAAATTCTATGCAAAAGAGGTGATCCCATATGTCGATGACTGGGAGGAAGCGGGAATCGTTCCTAGAAGCATATGGAAGAAAATGGGAGACAACGGCTTCCTCTGCATGCAGGTCCCCGAAGAATATGGCGGGTTGGAAGCTGACTTTCTCTACTCTGTCATACTTATGGAAGAATTGGCGGCCACGAATCATTTCGGCCTCGCAGCCTACCTGCACAGTGACATTGTCATACCTTACATAACCTCTTTTGCCTCGGAAGAATTGAAGCACAAATACCTTCCAGGTTGTATTTCCGGGGACATCATCACTGCCATCGCCATGACCGAACCCAACGCCGGCAGCGACCTGGCCGGTATGAGAACCACCGCTGTGGAAAACGGTGACGATGTTGTGATAAATGGCCAGAAGACTTTCATCAGCAACGGTATTTTATGCGATCTTGTTGTTTTGGCTGTTAGAGACCCGGCGGTGAACGACCCGCATAAGGCAATGGACCTATACTTGGTGGAGGCAGGCACGCCCGGTTTTGAAAAGGGGAAGAAGATCAAAAAGATCGGATGGCATAGCCAGGACACAGCCGAGCTTTTTTTCAACGATTGTAGGGTCCCCAAAACCAATCGGCTCGGGCAGAAGGGAAGCGGCTTCCTTATGCTCATGCAGAAGCTTCAGCAAGAACGCCTCATGTGCTGCGTAGGCGCACAGGCCCTTGCAGAAAGGGTGCTCCAAAATACCATAGAATACTGCAAGCAACGGACGGCATTCGGAAAGCCTATTTCCAAGCTTCAGAACACCCAATTCCGAATAGTGGAAATGGCGACTGAAGTTAAGTTGGGCAGGACGTTTCTCGACAAACTCACCGTTGATCATATTGAAAACAAGAACGTCGTAGTTGAGGTTTCGATGGCGAAATACTGGATCACGGATATGGCAAAACGAGTCGCTGATGGCTGCCTTCAACTTTACGGAGGATACGGTTACTGCGAGGAATACCCTGTGGCTAGGGCCTGGCGGGACATCAGAGTGATGTCCATTTTCGCCGGAACCAACGAAATAATGAAAGGCATCGCCGCCAAGTTCATGGGCTTGTAACGATGCCAAGAAAAATCTCTGATTGAAGTTACTTCGACCGAAAGAACTCACCGTCAGCGGTGAGAGCTTTTTGATTCGGACAGAACTTTGGGCAACTAGGAGTTACGATTACATGTTTAATCGAGGACTTGTTCTGCAATACGTTTTAGAACAGAGGAGGCTATCATGATTCTGGCGTCTCAGGAATCGATCAAGGATTACACCGCTAAAGGTTGTTGGGGCTCAAAGACTTTGCTGGACCACTTCTACGAGCAAGCGAATAAAATGCCCGACAGAACTGCTATTTCAGACCCACTCAACAAGGAAGCCCTGTTGGGAACCCAGCCGGAGCGTATCTCCTACTCAGATCTAGCAAAGGCCGTGGACGGTATGGCCACGGCCTTGCATAAGTCCGGGATAAAAAAGGATGACATAGTGATGGTCCAGATGCCTAATTGCTGGGAGCTGGCCATGCTTTATCTTGCTATCTGCAAGGCAGGAGCGATCATATCTCCGGCCGCAATGCAGTGGAGGTCAAAGGACCTTAGCTATGTTGCAGAACTGACTGAAGCTAAAGCCATTATCACAGTGGAATCCTTTCATGGATTCGATCATCTATCTCTGGCAAAAGAGGTTCAGCAGAAGAACCCTTCAATCAAGAACATTTTCACATATCAGGACGTGCTACGCATGATGCGTGAAAAACCCGATCCCAAGGTGTCTGAAATACCGATTGACGGTAACGATATTTTCACAATTTGCTGGACATCAGGCACGGAAGCTCAACCGAAAGGCTGTCCGCTTAGCCATAATAATTGGCGTTGTCAGTCATCGCTGGCCTGCGGACCCTGTATTGAACCTGGGGATGTGCAACTTACGGCCGGACCACTGGTAAACATGGCCTCTGTTGGGACGGTTTTAGTGCCGTGGCTTTTGCTGGGCGGGACCATGGTTCTTCATCATCCGTTTGATCCTATTTTGCTGCTCAAACAGATGGTAGCTGAGAAAATAAATTACACGCTTTTGGTGCCCGCTGTTGTCAACCTGATCTTGAAACACCCGGCTGCGGCTCAATTTGATCTAAGCTCTGTTAGAGCCATTACCGTGGGGTCAGCTCCGCCATCAATTTGGGCTATGGAGGAGTTCAAGAAAAGGTGGAACGTGAATATCGGAAACATCTGGGGCCAAAACGAAGGCACGGCTTTCGTCTCCAGCGTACAGGATGTTCCTGATGTCAACATAAGAGTTGATCAGTTTCCGAATTATGGCGCTCCGGGTAGCTCGTGGTCGGTTCCTGTCACAAAGTTCATCCAAACCAAGATTGTTGATTCGTCCGGCACGCAATTGACAGAGCAGGATGCAGTGGGTGAACTGCTCTATCGCGGCCCCAATGTCATCCCAGGATACTTCAAGCGGCCCGATCTATCAGAGAAATCTTTTGACTCTGAGGGGTTCTTCCGCACTGGTGATCTATTCCAGATCAAGGGTGATCGCTACCTGAAGTTTTTTGATCGAGCCAAAGATATCATCATTCGAGGCGGCTTCAATGTGAGCGCATTGGATGTGGAGAATGCCCTGCTTGCCCATCCGGCGGTGCAGGATGTGGCGGCCGTGGGAATGGCCGACCCTGATCTTGGTGAACGAACCTGCGTATATGCCGTCCCGAAAGAGGGGCAATCCCTCACCCTCGAAAGCATGGTGAGTTTTCTTAAGGAAGCGGGCATGGCCGTTTACAAACTTCCGGAACGCTTAGAGGTCGTAGACGCAATACCAAGAAACTCGGTGGGCAAAATCCTGAAGGCTGAACTGCGGAAAGATATCGCAGACAAGGCGAAATCCGAGAAGTAGTCTTCACAGCAGAGGAGTCGTTTCTATGAGTCTGCCTATCGGTGTCGTCAAGGAGTTGATTGAGAACAAAGTGGCATTTTTGGAACGTATGAAACTCCAGGCGCAGGAGTTGCGGCCCGGTTATGTAAAGCTGTTTGCTCCTCTATCAGGCAATGAAAATCACATTGGCGGTGTGTACGCCGGGGCGCTATTCACGCTAGCCGAAATCCCCGGCGGCGCATTATTTTACACGAGCTTTGACGAAACCAAGTTTTACCCGGTAGTCAAAGAAATGCTGATCACGTTCTTGCGACCAGCAAGAACTGATGTGTCCATTGAGATTTCACTTTCCGAGGAGGAAATCAACCGGATCACAGCCGAAGCAGAAGAGAAGGGCAAGGCTGATTTTGTCCTTGAAGGGCAGATCAAAGACGCGACTGACCGGATAGTCGCCCGCAGCAGAGGCGTTTATCAGATACGCTCTATAGAAGGCGCCTTGTTTGAAATGAAATGACCCGTACGTGTCATCTCGACGACGCGAAGCAAGGAGAGATCTATCCCAGCAACGTGATAGATTTTGTATGTGAATACCCCGACTCGCTTCTAGAACGTATTCTCATTGTTGGTTGTGCCAGCATAAGGCATGAATGTTCTCCCCTTCAGTCGAAATGACATGGTGGATGCTCGGAGTGGCCGGTTGTAGCAGGTGAGATTGATGGCTTGACGATTCATGCAAGCCCATAAATGGTAATTCTGATCTAATGAAGAGATAAGCAAGGAGTTTCAAAGGTTATGTCCCAAGCGCTATCCGGACTCAAAGTCCTCGATCTAACCATGAACTTGCCCGGGCCTTATATGACGTGGCTCTTGGCGCTTCTGGGGGCGGAAGTAATCAAGATAGAAAACCCTATCGGTGGTGATTATAGCCGAGCGTTGATGGCTGGTGAACAGAGTTCCCCATTTTTTGCCGCAGTGAACCGCAACAAGAAGAGTGTCAGCCTGAACCTGAAACATCCGGAGGGAAAACGTCTGCTTCTCAAACTTCTGGATCATTATGATGTGCTTGTAGAAGGATTCAGACCTGGAACGATGGAACGTCTTGGTGTTGGTTTTGATGTGACGTCCGTTGCCAATCCTCGGCTAATACAGGTGTCAATTTCCGGTTATGGTCAGACCGGCCCGTATCGTTTGCGAGCGGGCCATGATCTCAACTACCTTGCGCTTGCGGGAATCCTAGGGATGACAGGGACTCGTGACGGTGAGCCGGCAATACCTGGCGTACAGATCGCCGATGTGGCCGGTGGCAGTCTAATGGCAATGACAGGACTCTTGGCGGCAGTCATTCAACGGGAGCGGACAGGGAAGGGCCAGCTCGTTGATGTCTCCATGTTCCACGGTGTCCTTTCTTTGGCCACAATGGTTTTTTCAGGGGTTGAAGCGGGCCTGGAGTCTCCCGAACCTGGGAAGATGTTTCTTAATGGGCGTTACCCTTGCTATGGGCTCTATAGAACGTCAGACGGCGAATACATGTCGCTTGGGGCGATTGAGTTAAAGTTCTGGCAAGATTTCTGTACGGCTGTGGGTCGTGAAGACCTTATGGGGGGACAATTCGGTGGACCTGAAATCATAGCCGAACTCGATAAACTGTTCGCCTCAAGAACTCTTGGGCAGTGGATCGAGATAATGGCGAATGCTGACGCCTGCTGCGAGCCTGTTCTCAAGCTGGATGAGGCTGTGCAATCGCCCCTGGCCGATGCTCGATCTATGGCGAATTATGGTCCTGACGGTAAGCGATTCCTGGGATGCCCCTTAAAGCTTTCGGAAAGCCTGCCGCCATCAGATAAGCCCGCCCCAGCCCTCGGCCAACATACCAGAGATATTCTTGCTCAGGTCGGGATCACGGATGAGGAAATGCAGTCTCTGGCCAGTGAGGGCGTAATATAGGTCTCTCCACGCTGGAAATTATCCTTGTTTGTTGTCAACGCTAATCGGTCTGTAATGTTGAAACAACGCTCACCGATCAAGCATTCAGTCCATTAGGCAGTTTAATAATCCACCCAACATTCTTGGAAAATTTCTAAAGCGCCTGAATCAGCTAAATAAAGATTGATTGCCAAACAACGATTTACGACTAAATTTGTAAACAACCTTGACAATCTCTTAATGTTGAATTACATCCCATGTAGATGGATATCAAGCTCTGATCTTTAAGACGAGCACGATCGAAGCGAAAAGGTAGACCCAAAACAGGCTGTCATGAACAAGAGACGCTCTCATACCACAAGACTTTTTGCCATGCTGCAGGTGATTCTTCTAATTACAGGATTAGTATCGCCCGGCTGGATCTGGTGTTATGAGAGAGATGGTCGCGGTGCATTTGAGTTTGGCGGAGATTGCACCGGCGCTGCTGTTTTGGGACCAGCGGCAGAACATGAATCGTTATCGAACCTCACAGGCAAGTGCTGTATCTCTTGCGTTGACAGTCCCGTTTTTGTTGTTGAAGTGAGAGAGGATGTTTTTAACTCGGCTCTCGCTCTCGTTCTTGACACTGTATCCGTTGAGTCTGCGTGGGATTCTCGCCCCCAAATCGGATGCCTCCATTTGGGGATTTATTCGACGCCGGACACCTATCAGACCTATTTGTCTCT
>JAPLJJ010000020.1 GCA_026388665.1 Deltaproteobacteria bacterium | reverse complement strand
GATCTTCGCGCCTAATCCCGAAGCGCTTCATGTATCTATAAAAAGAGTCCCGGGCTATACCAAGCGTACGGGCAGCGCATCTTCTATTGCCGTCGCATCGACGAAGGGCCTCCAAACACAGGGATTTGATAACTTCATCCGTCACGTCGTGAAGCTATATCAAGACCCCCGCCGGATGTTTTGACGGTGTCAGTTTGAATTTTCTGTTTCGCTATGACCTTGGTGGCCACAAACAAAAACATGAGCAAAAAGATTGGGCATATTCTAGTCACACACAACCACCTTGGCAGATGTATTAGCAAAGCAATGTCAGAATTCAGCCTGACACTTATCGAGCTTTAATGGCCGGCGAGGCCGCCGGCCGTGTCTAATAAAAACATCTAATTTAGGCTCAAGACCGACTTTACCACCACTATTGAGCAGTCCTTGGAGCGTTTTGCTTTTCTTTATCGGATGGCTCATTTAACCGCACCATTATCCATTCTTGAGTACGTTCCTTACCAAAATGAACTAAAACTCCTGTTTCGTCCTTGGTAAGGTTCGAAATCCCGGTCTCCATTATCACGGCATTTTCATTCTTATCGGCAAAAGTCCAGACAGCGCGCTGAGATTCCTTGTCAACCATGCCTTTGATCGGTTTGGCTGTGTTGTCCTGGCTATTGAAGTATGTTCCCTGTATGACGCCTTCTTTGTTAACAGCGAGTTGAAGGACCATGTTCGAAGGTTTGTTGGACTCTTGAGTAACAGCGAAAACGCCTAACGGCATCCATTGATCCTTGTCATCTGTGATTTTTGGCGCTTTGTCTATTATCCGGACAGCCTGGTTATAATACTCTGGAGCGGAGGCAAGACGTCGACCATTGAGATAAACGTAATCATCCGCATAATAGAAATTGGAGCCATAGTTATAGTACAGGGGTTGTCCCCAATTCCATGGGATCCATGAACTCAGTGCAATCCATGTGGCCGGCCCCCACCAATACCCCCAGGGTTGGTAAGGCCAGATGTTATTGTGCCAGTAATAATTATTGAGGTAGGGGTGGTTAGCCCTCCAATTCTCAGTAAATGTGTTGTTATAACGCTGCGAGTAATTATTGCGGAGTTGCTGGGTTGTCTGAGAATTTAATCGTTGGTTCGCTTGGTCGCCCTTGATGGGCATGTGGCCTGCAGCCACACGTTCGCCAGATTTTCCTTTCGAAAAGTGATCCAGGGCGATTGCGCCTGCCGTTGCCCCCACAGCCGCTGCCCCAATTGTGCCTAGCCCCTGTCTTGTTTGACCAACATTGGTCTTGGGCAGGTTAAGATGTTCCTGTAACTGGTTGGCGCGGACCTGGTGGTCGAGGACCGGTTTACACCCGATGGCGCCGATCTGATGGTCGAGGACCGGTTTACACCCGATGGCGCCGATCTGATGTTTGAGGGCCGACTTACGGATGGAGTAACCCGATTTCTTCCTCCTCCGCCGCTGCCGCCTCTGTTAAGCTCGACCTGACCGTCTCCACCACCTCCGTGCCCTCTGCCTCTGCCCTGGGCTTCTGCGGAAGCCACCATTAAGGCTAAGACTGATACAAAGGTAATTAAAAGATACGATATTCTTTTCATTGCGGCCTCTCTTTTAAAATTCGATGCGGAACCTGGTAGCATTACTTTGATGGACATGCCTCTTTCTAAAGAAATAAGTCTCTGCCTTTTCAAAGGAAGTACGCATACGACCTGCGTGGAGGTTTAGATTTGACGTGATTTTGGAAATACAATCTAACAGATGACTAGATTGCCTCATTATTCTGATATGTTAAACTAGATACACACATCAACATCGCTCCAGATCCTTTCAATACTCCATCAATTTTTCTTGTCTGACGGAATGGGGTCTTTTGTCTTTTCCTTGACCTTTTCCTCTGGAGACTTGGCCCCTTCGATTTTTTCCTGTGCCTTTCCCTTCATCTGTTCCCCTGAGGACTTGGCCCCTTCGTTGTTTTCGTGAGCCTTTCCCTTCATCTTTTCAGTCTGCTGTTGCTGCTGAGGCTCCTGCAGTTCTTGGCGTTGCGGAGCTTGCTGTTGCTTCAGGTCTTGTTTCTGAGGCTCTTCTCGCTGCTGGTGTTGACGTCGCATCGGTTCGGCCTGCTCTTGGTGAGGGCGCAACTGTTCTGTGGCTTGCCCGGCTCCCTTTGGACATTCCTTGGCCTTTCTTTTTTCTGCCTCTTCCATGGTTTTGAATGGCCCTGAAATGGTCTCTGCCTCGATCACCCTGCACACACCGCCCTTGTCCTTGACCACAAACCAATGTTTCTTCTCAGCCAGAGCAACTCCCGCCATAAGAGAAAAAACTATCACAACAAACAGTACTGACGAACTTTTCAACAATTGACGTTTCATGTTTCTCCCTCTTCGTTTGTCATTGTTTTTCAAGATATCCGCTCGCTCGCAAGTTGCGGATCAAATCCGTGCCTTCCGACCAATTCCGGAAATACCGTCCGGAACAGCAAGGGACTGCAATTTCAATGGCCCTTTTCCGTTTCCGAGCCGGCGGTAACCTTTTTGGCGTCTCTTGCCAAGTCGTTCCGGCCCTCCGTGAGCATCCCCTCGGCGATTCTTCCTTTATCCGAAGATCGTCGATCCCTTAAGCGCCTTGGCGGCCCGGGCGATATGTGTCCCGTGATGCTTTGATGACACAAGTTGGTCGTCAGACAGGCCCTTCGGGCTTAGATCGTCAGCATGCGCTCTGCCGTAAGGCCCCCACTGTAATCCGGCCGCCTGATAGCCTGGTGTACCCTTGGGCAGAGGCACAATTATTAGTCCCAGTTCCGCAATGTTGTTCAGCAGTGCCAGCATAGTCAATTCGCAACCACCGCCTCCTCCTCCATAGCCGGCGCCGGATGCAAAAACAGCCCCCACCTTCCCTACGATTTTGTCCTGCATCCAAGCCCCGCTACACACGGTGTCGATAAATTTTTTCACCCTCCAGTCAATGCTCCCCATATGGACCGGGGTTCCCAAGACTAGAGCGTCACAAGACACAAGATCATCCATCTTTACGTTTTCAGCTTTTCTGATTTCGGCTTCGCAGTCCGCTACCTTCTTGACACCCTCGGCCACAGCGTTGGCCATCTTCTCGACGCTGCCATGATCACTTGCGTAAACTATCAGCACTTTGACCATATCCTTCTCCTTTCCTGAAATCGATATATCCCCTCTCAACGTCTATAGATATCAGCTCCACGCGAATCCGGTCCCCGACGTCAATTCCCTCGAACCCATGGGCCAGCCTTCCTTCAACAGGCATCTTGACGAGCCGGACCCACGTGCCTTTAGAAGAAGCGCCAGTGACAATACTATCAAACTGTTCTCCGATTCTCGATTCAAGGAGAAGCGCAGCAGCGGATTTGCCGACCTGCCGTTCGACTTTATTGGCGGCATCTTCTTTTTCCGTGCAATGTTTCGCCAGAACATCCAGTTCATCATTCCTATATGGTGAAGATCTCTGTTCTATGGCGGCCTTCAATAAGCGTTGGGTAATCAGATCAGTATAGCGACGATTAGGGGCTGTGGAATGGGTATAGTCCCTGACAGCGAGACCAAAGTGTCCTGGGGCGGTCTCGCCGGGGAGTTCTGAAATGTATTCACCAGGTCCTAAGAGTTTAATAACCGCGAGGGATAAGTCAGGGAATCGAAGTGGATCGGCTGCTTTCTCATTGATTAGAAACTCCTCGAGCGCTTTTGAATCTGGGTTTTCAGGGAGCCTAAACCCATGCTCTCCGGCGATCTCGACAATCCGTTCCCATCGTTTTGGAATGCGTACCACACGGCGGATCGAAGGGAATTTTCTTGATGAGAGATATCTGGCGGTCACGCCGTTTGCCGCTATCATGAAATCCTCGATAATGTCAGTGGCACGATTCTTTTTATAAACTTCGAGTTCACGGATGTAATCGCCGTCAAGTCTCGGTCTCGCCTCAATGGTTTCGAAACTTAGAGCCCCATGAACATGTCGGAAATTCTTCATGCGCTGTGCTATCCTGTCCTGCATGCGAAGATTCTCATCAAGTCCATTTGCGGCAGCAATAGCCTCAGGCATAGTTCCCTTGCCTTCCAACCATGCGGCGACGCTGTTATATGCGAGCTTGGCATGATTGCGGACACGAGCCCTGTAGATCTCAGAATCCTGAAGGGATCCGTCCGCGCCAATCAGCATTTCAACGACAATTGACAGGCGATCCTCATTGAAATTCAGGGATGTGAGGTTGGTGGAAAGTAATTCAGGAAGCATTGGGAATATCCGAGCCACTGTATAAACAGAGGTAGTGTTATGGCGAGCGTGTTCGTCAATGGCTGATCCATTTTTAACGAGCGAGTCCACGTCAGCAACAGCAATCGGCAACGCTAAGCTGATCCAGGTCACGAGAGTCATCGTTGTCAATGGAAGCCCACAGAAGGTCCCTCAAATCACGAGCCGGCTCACCGTTCATTGCGGCAGGCGCCTGCATTTCGCCAAGTTCGGCGAGCGCTTCTGCAGAAAAGTCAGGGAGTAATCCTCTCTCAAGCATCGCTCTCTGGGCGATGCTCTGTAAAATAGCACGGTGCTGTTTATCATTTGCATTCATAAAATGTAATTCTCACCTTCATTCCTAAACTCATTTTCCAGATGAACCATTGCGGGCATTCTTGAACATCGGAGAATATTCCCACTTGACCACTTTACCGGCCTCCTTTTTCAACCTTTTCCGGTCATGTGTTTTCGGAGCGTCCTCGCTCCCATCGATTTTCTCCCTCCAGACTAAGGATAGGGTCATAAACAGAACCAGCAGTGAAAACGCTTCTTATTGACGTCGTCTCTCGCCGTTATTTTAGATTCGCCAGAGTGAGCCTTCTTCCACTGCTCTATCATTGCGTGCTGTGCCTTAGCCTGGACCAGGAGTATCGCAAATTGCCCGGCCAAACGTTGCTGAAGTTTTACCTGCTCCTGGGCCCGCGCCGCTTCCCTTTGCTGTTGCTGCAGAACACGAGTGGCTTCTTTTAACTCTTGATCAAGGATCATCGCTTCAGGAGAACCCTGGGCAGCCGGGGACACGGGCAGGGCAAGATACCCAAGAGATAGGAACAGGGCCAGCATCAATGATCGACTAACGAATTTGTTTGCTGTTGATCCCATACCCTCACTCCCTTCCCAACTGCATCTGAGAATTTAAGATTCGCACGGTTTCCCGACCGAACCCCCTGACCAAGCCGTGGTAGTAGTCCATCGAAACTTTTTCGGCTGAGTAACCTTCGTAAGCACGCCATCTCCCTAGTGATACCTTCGGAGATGGCCACAGTTACTGCGCTTGGTCCGGAGAACTCAAGAAACGTTAAAGATAATGCTAATGGAGATAGTTTAACCCTTGCCCTATACTTAGCACATTTCGTGCCAATAGTGCCGACTAGAGACTTCTTTACGGAACAACTAGGCTAATTAGATGGTTAGGTATAGTGACAGAATTTAGTGTGAGTTAGGAAGCGTTTGCAGGAGAAGCGAAACGCGAGAAATGTGCCCGACAAACGGACCACAAAATTCCTGATGTATGTTTTATCAATGCCTTACGGATTCAGCTAGTGTCTTGATGTCGGTCAATCGGGTTCGTCTTTGGTCTGATTTCCGCAATCAATCCCGAAGCGCTTCATGTGCCGATAAAGAGAGTCACGGGCTATGCCAAGCGTACGGGCAGCGCATCTTCGATTCCCGTCGCAGCGCCGAAGAGCCTCTAGACAAAGTGATTCGATTACCTCATCGGTCACGTCGTGAAGCGTGCGCTCGTACGACGGAAAACTGGACACATGAGACCAGTCCTGAGGACTTGCTTTAACAGAAGGGAGCGTCAAGCTCAAACTCTGCCCGTCGGATAGTATCAATGAGCGCTCGAGTGCGTTCCGGAACTCCCTGATATTTCCAGGCCAATCGTACCTCGCAAGCGCAATTGCGAACCCGGGATCGATATACGGGAGATGAGTTAGGTGAAGTTCCACCGCCAGCCTAGACATGATCTCTTCCAAAAGTATGGGAATGTCTTCGATCCTGTCACGAAGGGGTGGCACGGTTATCCCGAAAACGTTAATTCTATAGAAGAGGGCGGACAGGAATCGGCCTTCCTCAACCTCCTTATTGAGATTCCTATTGGTAGCCGAAATGATCCGTGCATTCACATTAAGGTGTTTTTCACCACCGACACGAAGGAATGACCTTGTGTCCAGAAACGTAAGAAGCTTGGACTGCAAAGAGAGTGGAAGCTCTCCTATTTCGTTAAGCAGAAGAGTACCCCCTTCCGCCAACTCCAGAAGTCCTCGTTTACGGCTATGCGCTCCTGTGAATGCGCCACGCTCATGTCCGAAAAGCTCTGATTCCGCCAATTCCCTGGATATGGCCGCACAATTCAGCGAAAAGTAGGGCCCAAGCGCACGCTTCGAATGGTCGTGGATCCACCGCGCCAAATAGTCCTTGCCGCTCCCGCTCTCCCCTTGAAGCAGAACCGTACCGTCACTAGCGGCGGCCGAGCGAGCCTCGCTCATGGTCACCCTCATGGCCTCCGAAGGGTAGCTTTCAAAAAATGCTTTTGGGGTAGGAATTGATCTCGCTCGGTCCGTCACATCGCGAGAAATCCCAAATACACCGACAATTTTGCCCTCAGAGTCATAAAGCGGTCTGAGGACCGTATTCAGGATCGACGAGACGCCCTTTATGCGGACAGCGTGTTCTCTTTCGATGGACTCTCCCCCGAGTACGCGGAGATCCAACAGTCGAAGCTGGTGCCCGACTTCTTCGCCATAGATATCCTTGGGCTTGCGTCCAATGATTTCGGACACGTCAAGTCCAAGAAATTTTGCCGTCGCGGGGTTTACTTGCGTGTATTTAAGATGACTATCCATCATGAAAATCATGTCTTGGGCACCTTCAAATATTGCTCGGAAACGTTCTTCACTTTGACGCAAAGCTTCCTCAACCCGCTTCCGTTCGGTAATGTCAAGATACGTTCCCGTTGCCCGCAACGGTTTGCCGTCTTTATCCCGTTCGACGACTGACCCACGGGCCAACACCCACCTCCAGTCGCCCAACTTGGGCCTGAGCCGAAATTCTGCCTCGTAAAAAAGTGTACGGCCTTCCATGTGCGCATTCAAGATTTCCATAACCCGAGGCCAATCGTCCGGATGAGTTAGACTCTCCCACCAAGGGGCATGTGGCTGAATCTCATCCAAAGTGAACCCGAGCAGCTCGGCCAAGCGCTGGTCGCAAATAGTCTCGCCTGTCTGAATATTGTAGTCCCACGACCCGAGGCCCGCTCCACTCAATACTAGACTGAGGTTCTGCTCGCTTTGCCTCAGCGCCTCTTCCGCTTTCTCGCGCTCGGCAATTTCCTGCTTGAGTTGCTCATTCGTCTTTAATAGTTCGGACGTGCGTTCTTCAACCCGGAGTTCAACTTCATTAAGAACCCCTTGTAATGCCTCCTCTGCGAGCTTGCGGGCGGTAATGTCGGACACGACTGTTTGCAATCGGCCGGCTACGCCTTCAGTGTCCGCCATTTTTACGCTTTGCAATTGAGCGTGGAACCAACCTCCGTCCTGTTTCATCAATTTGATTTCGCAATTTTGTTGGGTTCCGGTTTCCAGGACCTGTTGGCGGTGCAAATAGAAGGTGTCCTGATCATTCTCGTGAATAAAACTTGTCAGAGGCTTGCCGATGAGACATCCTTTCTCCATTCCCAGCAGGCCCGCTGCCGAGAGATTGGCTTTCAGAATAAGCGAACTTTTATCCAATGTGACATATCCAATCGGCGCGTAGTCATATAAATCCAGGTATCTGTCCTTGGACCGTTGAACTGCCGCTTGCGCCTGACGGAGTTCCTCATTCTGCATTTCCAGTTCGATCTGATGGACATGCAGCTCGTGGACCAGTCGTCGGACTTCATCACCGGACAAAGCCGATATGTCACGAACATCGGATGACTTCCCAGGCAACGAGGCCTCCGCTCGCCGTCGCAAATCGGAGGGTTTATCCTTCGAATCCTTGTCTTGCGTCATAGATTACCTCGGTCGGTGAGTATCTACCCGGGTTTTTTCATGTACGCTCCGGTCCCGTAATCCGCAATTATGCGGCTATCTTGCCATTTCGGAGGTGTTTGGGCCGGCGCCCGGTCAATGGACCAGCCCCCAGGGGGCAAAAACTCAGGTCGCGTCTCTTGGCGACGTATTCTGTTCTTGTTTGAAGTTATCACGGAAAAACCAGCTCAATATACTATTGAGGCATAACCAACGAAACTGGATCCCGGCATTACATCGTAACTGGTGTAGTATTCTAATAGTGTTCCCCGACCGACACCGTATAGCCCGGCAATTGCTATAACCGAGGCGATTGGCCCGGCTGAACAAGTATTTTGCCTTATTGGGGCCTCGTTAACAAGTTGAAGGGCCTCCATATTAACGGCTTTTTCGATTAATACCCTATCATTCTCTTCTTTTACCCACTTTACCGACGGAGCGCCCGTCCCTTTTGGCGTGAAGCCGTAATTCGGTCCATAATGGGTCAAATCCGCTGACCCTAGGAAAACAGCGGTCAAATCATCATCATCCAGAAAACTCTTCACTGCCCGGGCAAGATTGAGCGCCTGTTCCGAGGAAGGCGAGTGGACTGCTATTATTTTTGCGTCAGGGAAAAAATATCGGACGAAAGGTACCTGAACCTCGATTGTGTTATCGGCAAAACCCGCGGCGGCGGAGGTAGCGTGACCGCCATTCACTAGTTTGTATGCAAAATCCGCATCCATGAACTGGCTCCCAAGAGGTGTTTCCCAGGATTCCTCCATGTATGCGATCGGCTCATGGCTTCCGGGTAAATGCCCCCCGAATATTACGACTCTGTCCACGACCCCCCTTAAGGACAGGGTCTTCACGACTTTCGCCGCTCCCCGACCGGAAAATCCCCAACCAGCGTGAGGCGCCACACCTGCTACCCAGTTCCCCTTCGGCGGGCTAAAATCCCTCAAAAAGTCTGTTATCTCTTGTTCACACTCTTTCGCGGTTCCAGGATACCAACCAACGGGTAATCTTCGTTTTCTGACGTTCATGACAGCCCTCCTCGTGGATTGGTCACAATCACATCAATTCGCCTCAGTAATTGTTTTTGGCCCCAGCGAGAGTAGTAAAATATGGAACATTGTGATTCAATGCCGCCAATCTAATGTTTACGGAATCTTTGAAAGATCTTTTGTCCGCAGCGGTGTTTATCACTAGAACGATCTGGTTGTTCTTGATCAGATCAGTCACATCCGGCTGACCCTCTTCATGGACCTTACCCACCACGGAACTCGGTATACCCGCAGCTTCCAGAGCGGCCGCCGTTCCGTCAGTGCAAACAAAAGAAAATCCACATTGTTTCAAGCGCTTGGCAACGATTACAGCGTTGGCTCTATCGCGGCGTGCGACGCTGAAAAACACTGTCCCACCGGTAGGAACTGGAAAATCCGTGCTGTACTGTGCCTTTAGAAACGCCTGTCCAAATTCCAGGTCGATTCCCATCACCTCACCGGTTGATTTCATCTCAGGCCCGAGCACAACGTCAACCCCGGAGAACTTGATAAATGGGAAAACAGCTTCCTTTACACTGACATGGTCCGGGATTATTTCAGTGGTGTATCCAAGTTCTTCCAGAGTCTTACCGGCCATCACTCTAGCAGCGATCTTGGCCAGAGGTACCCCAATGGCTTTAGAGACGAAAGGAATTGTCCGTGATGCCCTTGGATTAACCTCGAGAACGTACATCTCACCATCCTTAAGAGCTAGTTGCAGGTTCATCAGCCCTTTGACCTTCAATTCAACGGCCAACATACGCGTGATCCTGCGTATCTCGTCGAGATGGTACCTTCCCAAACTGTACGGCGGTAACGAGCATGAAGAGTCGCCCGAGTGTATACCGGCCTCCTCTATGTGCTCCATGATTCCACCTATCACTACGGTTGTCCCGTCAGCGACTGCATCCACATCGATCTCAACAGCGCCTGTGAGGTAGCCATCAACCAAAATCGGTTGGTCGGGCGAAGCCTTAACCACGGATGTCAGATATTCCCGAAGGTCTTCTTCATTGTGGACGATTTCCATGGCCCGACCGCCAAGGACGTATGAGGGCCTAACGACTACTGGGTAGCCAATTCTCCCGGCTACTTCGACAACTTCGTCATAAGAATGCGCAATGTCATTTGGCGGCTGGTTCAATCCCAGGACCAAAATCACTTCTTTAAAGCGTTTTCTGTCCTCCGCGCGGTCTATTGCGTCGGGCGATGTGCCGATTATGGGAACACCGGCTTTCCACAGAGGTAAAGCTAACTTGAGCGGGGTCTGGCCTCCGAACTGGACAATCACGCCGTCCGGCTTTTCGCAATCAACAATAGCGAGAACATCCTCCAGGGTAAGTGGTTCAAAATAGAGACGATCCGATGTGTCATAGTCGGTGCTGACCGTTTCCGGGTTACAGTTCACCATAATGGTCTCAAAACCGTCCTCTTTGAGCGCGAACGCTCCATGAACACAACAATAATCAAATTCTATGCCCTGCCCTATTCTGTTAGGCCCACCGCCAAGAATCATTATTTTCTTCTTGTTGGTTACCCCGGACTCATCTTCATCTTCATACGAGGAATACAGATAGGGGGTGTGGGCTTCGAACTCAGCGGCGCAAGTGTCTACTCTTTTGAAAACAGGACGAACTCCATTCTTGACTCTCAGATCACGAATCTCATCCTCCTCACTATTCAAGAGTTCAGCCAGCCGTATATCGGAAAAACCCATTGCCTTGGCTTTACGAAGGTTCTCCAGACTAGATGGCCCGTTAATCCAACCAGGCTCGGAAATTTTGGCTTCCATTTCAATTATTTGACGGACCTGATCTAAAAACCAGGGATCGATCTTTGACGCGGAATAAAGTTCCGGAATACTGACGCCACTACGCAGAGCATCACCAATTTGCCACAGTCGATCCGGATTCGGTCTTCTCAACCGATCGAGGATCTCGTCCTTTGTCAAACCCGCCGGGAGTCTCGGCTCAAACCCGTAAACATCCAATTCAAGAGAACGGATCGCCTTCTGAAGCGACTCCTTGAATGTGCGCCCGATAGCCATGACTTCACCGACCGATTTCATCTGCGTGCCGAGCGTGTCGTCAGCTCCGGGGAATTTCTCAAATGTAAAACGAGGTATCTTAGTGACGACATAATCTATCGTGGGTTCGAAAGAAGCCGGGGTTTTCAAGGTAATATCGTTAGCGATTTCGTCGAGTGTATAACCTACCGCTAGCTTAGCCGCGATCTTGGCAATCGGAAAACCCGTGGCTTTGGACGCCAACGCGCTCGACCGACTAACCCTTGGATTCATTTCAATTACGACTACACGCCCATTTTCAGGATGCACTGCGAACTGGATGTTGGAACCACCAGTGTCAACCCCTATTTCTCTAATAATTGCAACCGATTGATCACGTAATATCTGGTATTCCTTATCGGTTAGGGTTTGAGCCGGCGCGACTGTAATCGAGTCACCCGTATGAACACCCATCGGATCAAAATTCTCGATTGAACAAATGATTACGACGTTGTCCCCGACATCTCGCATGACTTCAAGCTCAAATTCCTTCCACCCAAGGACTGATTCTTCGACAAGCACACGACCAACCGGCGAAGCATCCAATCCCCATAACATAAGCCTCTCGAAACTCTCTTCCGTAAAGGCTAT
>JAPLJJ010000292.1 GCA_026388665.1 Deltaproteobacteria bacterium | reverse complement strand
TCCTCCAGGCGATGAAAAAAGAAGGCAAGGCTCGCTTTACCGGCTTTTCTTCACACTCCGATATGGCATCTCTTTTGAAGGAGGCGGCAAAAGCCGATTTCCACGATGTAGCATTGGTTTCTTACAATTTCACCCATTCAAACGAGCTAAAGGATGCGGTGACATCAGCCGCAAAATCAGGGATAGGCATCGTGGCGATGAAGACCCAGGCAGGAGGTTATAAGGCAAATGATATGGGCGGACTCAATCCTCATCAGGCTGCCCTCAAATACGTACTTATGGATCATCATGTTTCCGTAGCCATTCCGGGCGTCACCACAATTGAACAGATCGAGGAATGTGCTGCTGTTATGGGAACAGCCTTGTCCAACAAGGATTTAGATGCGTTAAGGCTGTATCATTCTCACCTTCAAGGAAGGATCTGTACGATGTGTGGTGGCTGTATCGGCGAGTGCCCTCATGGCGTCGCTCATACTGATTTCCTGAGAGTGGTTATGTACCACGACGGGTACAAGAACGACAAGCTCGCCGCAGAGGTATTACGTACGGGAGATGCTTTACAGAAAATCAAGCAGTGTTCCGAATGTTCATCTTGTGCTGTCATTTGTAGAAGGGGACTCAATATTCACGCACAGATAAAAGCAGTGCGTCAAATGTTCTCGTGAGAATCGAACGTAGATGGGAGAACGGTCTGATGATGAGGCGTGAAGGTCTGATTATTGTCTCTTTCCTTGTGGTCTTATTCGCTTCTCAGGATGTCTTTTCTGGAAAGACTCCGATAGAATTGCTCGTTCTGAAAGTTGCCCCCGACGGATGGGCTCTGATAGATGCCCCTGAAACGTTTACGAGAGAGACTTTGTTTGAGCATATCGATGGTCAGGCGGATCTTTTTCTCGAGTACGGATTTGAAAAGTCCGTCTTCACAATTTATCGGAACGTGAATTCCTCCGAGGACAAAATAGACGTGGACATTTATGACATGGGAAATCCGCTCCAAGCTTTTGGTGTTTTCTCAAGGTTCAGACATGAGGAAAGCACCGCCGGGATCGGACTGGATTCCTCCTTGGGGGATCGGTATGCTCTTTTCTACAAGGGCAAGTATTTTGTGGTGCTCCAAGCCACAGATTCAAATGCTTCAACCTTGAAACGACTGGCACAGGAGATAGAATCTCGGATTTCGGACAATTCAGCCCCACCGAAAGAGATTGCGTATTTCCCCAAAAGCGGACTCAAACCCGGTTCGATAGAATACTTCCCCTACGGGCTTCTCGGTCATCAATTTTTGGGAAGAGGCTTCAAAGCATCCTATGTGGAGAAGGACGAGACAAAGACCGATGCAAAGACTATGTCGGAGGGCCGAGATTTTCATCTCTTCTTATCCATTTTTGAAAATTCTCAGGAAGCCATGAATGCCCTGAGACTCTTGAGAGAGCATTTGTTCAAGAAAGGGAGAGTAGCGGAGGGAATTTCGACGCAATTTGGACCCGATGCTTTGACTGGGGTAGATCCCTATCAGGGCAAGACTATCGTGGCGCACAAGGGACCCTATCTCGTGGGCGCCGTCGGTTTTGAACAAGATAAGGACGGCGAGCAACGGCTGGCTGAATTGATGAACGAAGTAAAGTGACAAACCCCAATGGCTGTAAATTGGGACTCTGATTAGTCGAATCTCTGTTCGGTTTTCCTGGGCCGCCTCTGTTGCTCCACTCCTTCTTCCCGAATGGAGTTGGGGGAAGTCTCCGAAATACGTCTTCGCCTCAAAATGGTCAGAGCGGCATGCAGCGGGCCCATGCCGGAATGACCTGTGCCGAATTTGTCAAAAAGAATTATGGTCTTGATGGTTACGGCTGCGGACTTTGCCAGACGGGAGTACCGTGCGAGTCTGGAATTCCAAAAAAGATTCTCAAATCGATGAACAAGACCGCGGTCAGATTTGAAAGCTGAGAACGAACCAGAACTACATTAAAATCATGGGTTCCTCTTCGGGATGACGGGCTCCCCCACAGTCGCGGAGCCCACCGTTTTTTCTCATGACTCCTGTTTATTCTCTTTGAGCATCCTTTCGATCTTGCACGAAATTCCCAGTCCCTGCATGCCTGTCTCGAAACAGCCATTACACGATACGCACTTGGCTTTGGCAGTGTCTCCACTTTTCCATCGGTTAATTAAATTTGGTTCCCTGATAAAGGGGCGTCCCAGGGAAACATAATCCGCCTTTCCCTGTTTCACAATGCCTTCCGCCGTAGAGAAAGATCGGATGCCGCCAACGGCAATTACGGGGACTTTGACGCCTTCCTTGATGAGCAGGGTGAAATCCATCAGGTATGCCTCATCCTGAAGATCGAGGATTTGATCTTTGGGGCAATGTTGATCCTTATTCGATACCGTGCAACAGGCACTCACCTGAATCGCCGCGATTCCATCCTGTTCTAATCGCCGTGCAATTTCCAATGACTCTGTCGGTTCCAGACCACCTTTGACAAAGTCATGGGCACTGAGCTTGATCATGATGGGAAAATCCGGTCCAACTTTTCCTCTGATGGCTTCCAGAATCTCTCTCACCACACGATATCTGTTCTGCGGGCTCCCACCGTACGAATCCTGACGCTGATTCCATGCGCCAGACAGAAACTGGTGGACGCCAAAACTGTGGGCAGCGTGAATCATAACCCCATCAAATCCACACCTATAGGACCGGCCTGCCGCTGCGGCAAAAGCGTCCACGTATCGGGCAATATCGCTCTGAGTCATCTCTTTTGGGACTGGGGAAGAGGGCGAATAAGGCACTGCCGAGGCCCCCCACACTTCATCACCTTCTGAAAAGAGTTTGCTATTGGCTCGCGCAAGTTGGTGAGAGAGTTGGGCTACTATCTTGCATCCTTCTTTATGAACGGTGTCGGCTAGGCCTTTTAGCCCTTCGGCCTGGCTGTCATCGCAATTCCCTACAGCGTAAGGAAGACCCACTCCATTAGTCATCACATACTGACCACCAGTGAGAATCAATCCGACTCCCCCCTTGGCCAGTTCGCTGTACATTGCGAGGGTACGATCTGTTACGCGGCCTTTCCCGTCTCCCGTGCCGCACCAGGTCGAGGACTTGATGAACCGATTGGGTAATTCCAGAGACTTAATTCGGGTTCTTTCAAAAAGGTCAGGTCTTTGGCCAGCCCTCGTGGCCTTAGTCCCCACCATGAGGATGGCTGAGGCCGCCAACCCAGACTTAAGAAAATCGCGACGAGAAGGCTTCTTGGTCATGAATTTCTCCGGATTTTGAATTCACGCTTCGGTACTACTCTCGGTATTAGCCAGCGCCTTTTTCAGCATGTTCGGTGACAACGGAAGACTTCTCAAGCGTATTCCGGTTGCGGCAAACACGGCATTGGCAACAGCCGGAATTACCGGAGGCACACCAGGTTCCCCAACACCGCCCATCTTTTCGTTGTTCGTGATGATGTGCACTTCGATCTCGGGGACTTCCGCCATGGTAAGGATTGGATAGTCACTGAAATTGGAAGTGGCCACGCCACCCTTTCCGAAGGATACTCTTTCCTTTAGCGCGGCAGAGAGCCCCATAATGGTCGCGCCCTCGATCTGGGCCACGACACTGTCCGGATTGACCACCTGGCCAGGGTCAATGGCTGCAACCATGCGGCGGATCTTGATCACCCCGGTCTCCTTGTCAACGGACACCTCAGCCAGTTGAGCGGCAAAACTCCCGAAACAGAAGCGCTGGGCGATTCCCCGGCCACAGCCCGCGGGTAAAGGCTTTCCCCAACCTCCCGCTTCCGCGACCTTTTTCAACACTCCTGCAGCTCGGGGGTTCTCTTTCAACATGTTGAGGCGGAATTCCAGCGGGTCCTTCCCCGCGGCATGGGCCAGCTCATCTACAAAGGATTCCACTGCAAATGGATTGCTGGAATTGCCAACAGACCTCCAGAAACCTACGGGAATCGGTAGACCGAGGCGCACATACTCCACAGAGAGGTTGGGTAGAGAATACTCCATATCCCAAATCGCATCCACGGCTGTAGGCTCTATTCCGTCTTTCACCATCCAGGGCAAGACCCGCTCCATGATTGGCGAGACCACCACTTTGTGGCGCCAGGCGACCAGGCGACCTTCCCGGTCCAGGCCCGCCTCTATTCTGTGTAGGCTTCCGGGGCGGTAGAAATCATTCCTGAAGTCTTCCTGTCTTGACCAGATATGCTTGACCGGTTTCCCCACGGCCTTGGAAATCCGCACCGCTTCCTCTACCACTTTGACTTCTGCTTTGCCGCCAAATCCACCTCCGAGCTGAGTGGTGTGGATTACTATCTTGTCCGCAGTCAGGCCGGTCTCTCTCATTGCAACTTGGAGAACTGCCGTCTGGAACTGGGTGGGACACCAAATCTCGCACGCGTCTTTTCGCACATCCGCCGTGCAATTCTGTGGTTCCATTGGAGCATGGGCCACATAGGGTATCAAGTACATCGCCTTCATGCGGTGCGCGGCCTTCTTCAAAGCCTCTTCCACATCCCCCACATTCTTTGCGACGAGCCCTTTCTTTTCCATATGTTCCGAGAGAATCCGATCGAGGGCCGCATCATCGAGGTCCGGATGGGATCCAGCGTCCCATGTGGCGTTCAGGGCGGACCGCGCCTTCCAGGCGGCTTCGATCGTGTTCGCAACCACGGCCACACCGTCAGGGATCGTGACTACATTCTGCACTCCAGAGATCTTCTCTGCCGCCTCCTTGTCAAACGAGAGGAGCCGGGCTCCGTAGGCGGGAGGCCCTTGCAGGGCCGAGTAGAGCATACCTGGAATAAAGATATCTGTGCCGAATACACCTTTCCCATCTACCTTCTCCGGTATGTCGAGCCGCGGCATGGATTTTCCGATGAGACGAAACTTCTCTTGCGGCTTGAGAGGCGCATCATGGGGCACAGAAACCTGCGACGCTTTCACACAAAGCTCGCCATAAGTTAAGCTCTTGCCTGTTTTCCCATGAATGACCCTTCCTTTATCAGCCTTGCATTCACCCGAGGGGACGTTCCACTCTCTGGCCCCTGCCTGTATGAGCATCTCCCGTGCAGTTGCCCCTGCCCGACGCATGGGGTCGTACATGTGTCGAACACCGGTACTGCCGCCAGTAATTTGCATACCAAACACGGGATCTTTGTATTCATCTCTGACAGGAGAAGCCTCCACCCGTATGTCCTTCCAGTCTGCCTCCAGCTCTTCGGCCACCACCATAGCAAGGGCGGTCCACGTACCCTGCCCCATCTCAGACTTGTTGATGAGCACTGTTGTCACATTGTCAGGTGTGATCCTGAGCCAAGCGTTGGGGACCCAGGGCTTCCCTGCGTTCCCGGCTTTTTCTTCCACGTCAGAGGACACGGCGATCAAGGGGCCGCCCAAAAAACTGACGGCAAGCACCAGACCTGTCCCTGAAAGGGATACCTTCAGGAATTCTCGACGTTCCATGGGCCTGTTCATCGGGAACCTCCTGTGCCAGCAGCCTTCTTGATGGCCCTCAGTATGCGGGGATACGTGCCACACCTGCACAAAATGTCATCCATGGCCTGCACGATTTCATCATGAGACGGACGGGAATTCTTGGAGAGAAAAGCGACCGCCTCCATGATTTGGCCGGATTGGCAGTATCCGCATTGGGGAACCTGCTCTGAAATCCAGGCCTCTTTCACGGGATGGTTCTGAGGGACGCCCTCTATAGTGGTGATGGACCGGCCGTGGACATCTCCGATAGTAAGCTGACAAGAACGAGCCGCTTCGCCATCCAGGTGAATAGTGCACGCGCCGCAAGCTCCCTCACCACATCCGTACTTGGTTCCGACCAGTTCTAAGTGTTCTCTGATTACCCATAGCAGATTAGCGCTAGGTTCAAGGTCAACGCGATATTGCTTACCATTTATAAGAAGCTCGGTCATTCCGGATTCTCCTCGCACGCAAAACTCGTTGTCATGGTGGATGGGCTCAGATGTTAGGCCTGAGCCCCGAGAACGTGACGATCGCAGAACAGCCATGACTCACAAGAGTTTTGGAGAAATATGTTGCTTACCCGAACTATTTGCTCTTCGGAAGCCCAATACTCTGCGCCGCCATTATCCTTTGGGTCGGCCTCAAATGCAGGGCCTGAGCCAATTTCTCTTTGTCGATAGTTACACGGAATCCTGTGTTCAGCCCCTCGCATGCGCAATACAGATAAACGTTCTCAGCCACAAAGCCCGTATCCATTCCGGCGAGAACCAGCTTGCTCCCCTCTTCATCCTCACCCATTTTCTCGAGATCGGCGACATAGACGAGATGAATAGGGGCGTCCTTGAAAGTGGCCTGCGTGTAGGTCAGCGAGCGGATGTCCCCTGCCACAATCGGGACCAAAGCGTTTCCTTTCGGATCATAAAGATACATTCCCGTAGTAGTAGCGACATAGACTTCTATCTCTTGCCAATTCTTGGCGGACGGTGCGGTACGTCTTCCTGAATCGGGACGATTTATGCCAAAGGCTGCCCAGAGCAGGTTTGAAAGTGTCTGTTCTGAAAGGTTGTCAAGAGCGTATGCGCGCGTGGTTTTCCTGTCTTTGAGCGCCTGGGCCAAAGACTTGTTTTCGTTCAGCTTGGGCTCGGGTAATTGAATTGCCTTCAGCTCCTGGCCAAAAACTGGAAGAAGCATACCTGCGCAAAAGACCAAAGATGCTGCGATAGCTACGAGTGCCTTTGTTTTCATTTTGCTTCCTTTTCTAATTGAGCATTGTTTGACTGTCATGGCTTGCTGAATCCAAGGTCAAGCATAGCCAGGGCTTATAGTGAATGGCAAGGAGTCCTGCACTTAACGTTTTTACTCCGGTGGCTCTGCGAGACTTCCAGAGCGTCATCGCAAGCACGAACTTTTTTGACGTCCTCGATAGCATCCGGATCGTTGTTTCGAGCAGCTTGCCGCGGCCACACGACCTCGGTATTTTGAGACCACCGATTGACCCGCTATGTTCCCTCGGACTCCCGAAGGGCCCCGGATCCTGTCCGATGATGGTTGGCCCGTAGCAATTTCCGGTACCTGTGTTCAAAGGTAACCGCTCCGCATCGTCTGGGGTATATGCTCCTCTCGCCGGTCAATGTCAAGGCTGAGAGGGTGGACATCTATGAGGCGGAGAACGAACTCATCCTCCTCGTAGACATGCCGGATGTGAGCACTCATCACGTCGAAATCGATCTCAAAGACGACCTTCTATCCTCGGTAGGAAGGGTTCCCGCTGTCATGGAAACCTGCGAGGAAGTTCTCAGAAAGTAAGGGGTCGGCAACTACTTCCGTATCTTCCACATCTCCGACGTGGTCGGATGCCAACGGGGACGCCCACTGTCTGATTATAATTTCTGGCACCGCCGACAGACTGAAGTGTCCTTCTTGAGGTTTGCGCGGAAATTAGCTCAGGAAGCGGTCTTCATGCCAAAAACATCAGAGGTCCTTCAAATCCATATTTTAAGCCAATTTCAGAAAACGGGGGCAAAGCGGGGCCAAACTCGACGTTACCTTTATCGACCGCCGCCGACCTAAAGATAACACACTGCAATGACCGGGTTTTGTGGCGGGAGCGATGAAATCCAAATGGTATAAATACAGGCATAGATTTATCACAAGGGATGCTGGAAAAGGCCAAGAAGCGAGTTAGCCAGATTTCAAGAGCAAATTATTCATTAAGTGTAGGAACTGCCTTTAATTTGAGCGTTGAGAACGAATCAATAGATACTTTGTTGAACAACTACATGTTTGACCTTGTTCCATTTGAGGATATGGACAAGATTCTAATGGAATTTAAGCGTGTTTTAAAAAAGGGTGGAAAACTCATTCTAGTTAACATGACGGAAGGCGAACGTTTTGGAAGTAGGCTTTACGACTTTGTTTACAATACTCCTATAACCTTGGGTGGGTGTCGTGGCGTTAAATTGACGGAGAGATTGCAACAGCGAATATCTCTTCAGCCCGATCAAGAAGCTGCTTCTTCCATTGAGCTATCTGATTCCGGTGGACTTGAAAACGATCAGCTAACTCAGACAGTGTCTGTTGCTCCTTAAGCCTCCAAGGCCACCTTGGCCTTGAACGCTGTCCCGTGAGTCTTTCCGCTTCTCTTTGCCATGTTCGCCGCTCCTTCTATTTTGACTAGTTTAGAGCAGCTTATGCACTTAAGCCAGTGTCCTCTTTTTCTAGACCATTAATTTTTTTGGTTAGCCGTCAAACAGGTTACAGATCCGGTTGTTTCAAGCAAAACAGAGCATCTGCACTATCCTCTTGTTTGCCGTTTCAATCTCACCAACACTGCACCCCAGCCTCCCGCCTCCAGAGGAGCCTGAATGAAATTCTCGACCAGTGGGTGCCGTCCAAGAATCGCATGCACACGGTTCCGGAGAACGCCTTTGCCTTTTCCGTGAATAATTCTGATATCAAAGATACCGCCCGATAAACAGGCTTCGATATAATCGTCAACCAGATTATCTACTTCACGGGGCGAAAAGGTGTGAAGATCTAGGACCCCGTCGATGGGAAGAACGACAGGCATTTCGGCCTCCGGATCTTCTTCCTCGATCACGGTAAATTCAGATTCATTAAGAATAACCATTTCTAAGAGAAATGAATAGCAGTGGAATAGGGGATATGAAGACTTAATTGGCGGAGAGAGAGGGATTCGAACCCTCGGTGGGATTCTACATCCCACACTCGCTTAGCAGGCGAGCACCTTCGGCCGCTCGGTCATCTCTCCAAGCCTTAAATTGATAAAATATTGGTCTGGAAATGTTCTGTCAAGGCTTTTCCGCAAGATTCACCTACCAGCGGGTAGCGAAGCGATCCATCGGGATTTCTTCGAGAAAGCGGGATGGGCTTGCTGGGACTACCCCAAGTCTCCTATCATAAATAGTTTCTGGAACCACTATAATCAGACGCTCCTTGGCTCTAGTTACCGCGACGTAGAGCAATCGACGCTCCTCCTCAAGATCATCAGGATTGCCGAGAGACATAGGGGAGGGGATCCTGCCTTCCGCTGCCCAGATGATTATGACCGTTCCCCATTCAAGCCCTTTTGCCGAATGGATAGTAGATAGCGTCAACCTCTCTCGTGAATCCATATCCTCATCAATTTCGTGATCCGGTGGTTCAATTGCGACGTCGTTGAGAAACTCGGTTAGAGAATTGTACGGAGCGCTCATTTGAGCCAACTGCTCCAATTCTCGTAGCCGCTTAGGGTAATTGTCATACATGGATTGGAGATACGGGGTCAGAAAGCGATTCAGTTCATCTATCTTTTGTGGAAGTGGGCCATCCATCTGAGCGACTGAAGAAAGCGTGTTGACCAGTTCTTTGACCGCGTCGGTGTATTTTTTATGTTCCGGCACTAGAACAGATAGATCAGAATCTCTGTCCGCCTCTGCAAATAAGCTGGCCAGGGTCTTGGCGGTCTTGTCTCCTATATGAGCTATTGTTTTTAGGATGCGCGCCCAACTGATTCGATCATTTTTGTTGGCCATGACTCGCAGGTGAGCGAGAACATCCTTAATATGCGCGCTTTCTACGAATTTGAAGCCGCCATATTTGACGTATGGGCTTCTTGTTTTTGTCAATTCGGCTTCCAGATCGAAAGAATGAAAACCAGCCCGAAAAAGCACGGCAATGTCATTGAGTGGGACCCCTGTTCGCCTGAACTCCTGAACAATTTTCAAGACTAGGAGACTCTGTTCTTTCTCGCTGAACGGTCTGGCGAGCAACGGTTTTATGCCATGTTTCTTATTAGTGAATAGCCTCTTTTGAAATCCCACACCTGCTCGTTCGATAATGCTGTTGGCTACTTCCAGAATTGGTTGAACACTGCGGTAATTTTCTTCGAGCTTGATTATCCGGGTACCCGGGAAAAGTTCCGGAAAACGCATAATATTTTTGAAGTCAGCTCCACGAAACGAATAAATGCTCTGAGAGTCATCACCAACAGCCATGACATTGTCATGGCCATCAGCGAGCAGCCGAACCATGCGTGCTTGCAACCTGTTTGTGTCTTGATATTCATCAACGAGTATATGAGACCACCTTGCACAAACCTGACGACGCACGTTCTCGCTGGTTTCAAGCAAATCCATGGACCGAGACAGAAGATCATCATAATCCATCAAGTGATGACTTTTCTTATAATGTTCGTAATATAGCCTCACCCGTTCTATGTCAGGCCCATAGTCTTCGAGATGCGGGCACCTCTGATCAATTACATCGGGGATTGAATCTCCTGTCCCTGCGGCGCGGCTTATTATCTCCGAAATGGTCCGGGGTTTTGGAAAAGATTTCAAGTCTTCAATAGGAGGGGAGAGCTCTTTTCGCGCGATGTCGATCGCGTCGTGACTATCACTTTGATCAAGGATTGTGAATGACGCGTCGAAGTCAAGAATACGTGAGTATCTGCGCAAGATCGAGGCCCCAACCGAATGAAAAGTTCCACCTGAGACGAGGGCTATTCTATCGTCCAACAATCTAATGGCCCTGCCCAGCATTTCCTGAGAGGCTTTTCGTGTGAATGTGACCAGAAGAATTGAAGACGGGTCCACACCGTGATCCACGAGCCATGCGACCCTATAAACTATGGTTCTTGTTTTCCCTGAGCCGGCTCCAGCTATTACCAAGATGGGGCCTGGGCCTGATGAAACCGCTTCATATTGGGCGGCGTTCATCTCGTGTTCGTAGTCAATAATGCGTTTTTTGGTATGAGTCATGGTCCTCGGACGTAAAACCCTAGATAATGAAATGGTTAAGCTTATAAGTAAGAACAGAAATAAAGAAAAACATGGTCAAAAACGTTCAATTATGGTATCATTACTACATTAGTTCCATTCTGTTTGGTTGCCAAAAGGTAAATGTCATTGAAGGAGGATCGCGTGAATAGTTCAGTGAAAGTTCTTGCTTGCCCGGTATGCCACCACCATTTCTCCCATTTTTGGAACAGTGAGGGGAAAGCTCTGTCGGCATACGGTTATGGGCTCGACTTTAGGCTTTTGCCCCGCGATTCAAATAGGGTATCGGATACTGCTACATGTCCAAACTGTTTTTACACCTATAGGACTCAAGATTTCCAGACTCGTGCGCCTGAAAATCTGAAACTCGTTGTCAGATCTTCTGCATATCAAAGCATTTTTGTCGTTGAGTCAAGTGAAGAGAGACGAGCGAGATCCCAGCTTGCGCTGTTGACAATGCTGGAAGCGAAAGGGTTGAATCCACGAGATCTGGGTATAATGGCCCTAAAAGGATCGTGGGCGGCCAGAGAATTGGGCGGATTACAGACCGAATCGGAACTTCTCGAAAAGGCCGACTACTATTTGGACGACGCCTTGCGCAGGGGACTAACAAAGAGTGATCCCGCTATGGTGATGTACCTCCTCGGTGAGATAAACAGGAGGAAAGAATCGTTCCTAAGAGCTAGAGAGATGCTCACTTTTCTCGGAAATAACCCACGGTATAGGTATCCTGCTCTATTGTTGACAGTTCTAATTGAAGAAGAAGACTCCACACCATATTGGTCCCAACATTCCCCGGAGCGAATGGAACAAAACTCACCAAAATTCAAAGGGCTTTTCCCTCCGCTTCGAAGCATTCCGCCTAAGAAGACGGAATTCTCGCCGGATGAACTGAAAGAGGGCCTCGAACAATCGGACGGAGATGATCTTCGCAAGCTCTAAAAATATATTGAGGGATTCTCCGAAGATCCTTGATACGACCAAACTGACCCTAGAAAATTAGAACCAGTCTATTTTTCGAGCCTACGGCAGTTGAAAAGGCTTGAGTAAGCTGGTATTGTACTTTATCCGACAGGAAAAGCACATCAGAAATCGTCTGTTACGGAGGAAGATGGATGAGACCGTACTTCGAAAAGATGGCGGATATAGGAAAGCCGCTACCTGAATCCAAGATACGTGATGGCGAGAGTAACCTCGCGAAGATTCGTGAACTGGAAACAGAGTTGGAGCGAGAAGTTGAGAAAAAACGTTCCGCGGGCCTTCCGGAGAAAAAAATAAATGAACGCGGCCAGTTAACCGTTTTTCAAAGACTGGAGCACTTGGTGGATCCGGGAACCTGGCGGCCATTGCACTCGATATTTAACCCCGAAGATAACGAAGAAGGAAGTACGGGTGTAGTTGATGGCCTCGGAAAAATAAATGGCAAATGGGCCGTCATCATAGGTTTTGATAATAAGGTAATGGCAGGAGCCTGGGTCCCTGGGCAGGCTGCCAATGTGCTAAGAGTCACCGATCTCGCCAAGAGATTCAGATTGCCGTTAGTATGGCTCGTCAACTGTTCCGGAGTAAAACTTACAGAACAGCAAGAGGTGTACCCTGATCGCAGAGGAGGAGGAGCGACATTTTTCCGTCACGCAGAACTGGAAAAACTCGGCATCCCCGTGCTTGCCGGAATCTATGGAACCAACCCCGCAGGAGGTGGTTATCACGGTATAAGTCCCACGATACTCCTCGCGCACAAAGATTGTAACATCGCAGTTGGTGGGGGCGGTATTGTTAGCGGCATGAGCCCAAAAGGTTTCTTTGATCTTGAGGGCGCTGAGTCTTTGATAAACGCGACCCGCCATTTCAAGGAAGTCCCCCCGGGAAGCGTCAATATCCATTATAACGAGACTGGTTTTTTCAAACGGGTCTATGACACCGAAGAAGGGCTCCTGAATGCGCTCAGAGAGTATATGAGCTATATGCCCGCGTATGACCCCCGGTTTTTTAGAGTGGCTGATCCGGCGGAGCCCAAGTTTGAGTCCGAAGACCTGAATTACATTGTCCCAATGAATCAGAAGGCCATCTATAACTTCAATGACGTGCTGGCGCGGCTGACCGACAACAGTGAACATATGGAATTCAGGCCCACATACGGCCCTGAGATGTACACCGGATTGGCAAAGATTGACGGTTTCGTCGTAGGACTCATCGGCAACAAGCAGGGCTTCCTGGGCCAGGGTTATCCAGAATATGCCCCATATCCGGGTATAGGTGGTAAGCTCTATCGTCAGGGACTTATCAAATTAAACGAATTCGTTACGCTTTGCGGTAGGGATCGGGTGCCGATCGTTTGGTTCCAGGACACGTCCGGTATTGATGTGGGAGACATAGCTGAAAAGGCAGAGCTTCTGGGGCTTGGTCAATCTCTAATTTATTCCATAGAGCAGACCAACGTGCCTATGATGCTTTTCGTTCTACGTAAGGGAACGGCTGCGGCTCATTATATCATGGGTGGTCCGACTGCGAATAATCATTGCGCTTTCACGCTGGGAACCCCCGCTAGCGAAATTTACGTCATGCATGGAGAAACAGCGTCGGCCGCTTCTTTTGCAAGGCGACTCGTGAAAGAAAAGGACGCCGGTCGTCCGTTAGACCCTATTATAGACAAGATGAACGCGTTGGCTAAGCAATACTATGATCAATCTAGGCCTATATATTGCGCAAAGAGAGGATTCGTAGACGAAGTGGTTTCTTTCACCAAGATGAGGGAATACATGGTCGCGTTCGCTGGATGCGCATATCAAAACCCAGATTCGATCTGTCCTCATCATCAGATGATAATTCCAAGAATAATTAAAGGATAAGATGTTTTGCTTTCGAGTTGTCATGCTTATTTTTTTGTGAAACTTTCTAGTATTTGGCTGAACTTGGAAGGAGTCAAATGATGAACGAAACTGAAAAAAATCTCAAAGAGGCGTTTGCAGGAGAATCACAGGCGAATCGCAAGTACTTGGCGTTTGCGAAGAAAGCCGAACAGGAGAACATGAAGGGTGTCGCAAAACTTTTCAGGGCCGCTGCGGCTGCTGAAACGATCCACGCGCACAATCATCTGGAGGTTTTAAAGGGTATCGGGTCTACTTTGGAAAATCTGAAGGCCGCCTATGGTGGAGAGCATCACGAGTTTACATCTATGTACCCCGAGTTCCTTAACGCTGCCAAGGCTGAAAAGAACAACGCTGCGGTGAAGAGCTTCCACTGGGCCAACGAGGTTGAAAAGGTGCATGGGGCACTGTACGAAAAGGCGATTCAGGCTGTAGAATCAGGGGCTGCTGTCCCAGAAAAAGATTACTACATTTGCCCGAAATGCGGATATACCATTGCAGATTCGGTGCCTGATAAATGTCCTGTCTGTGGCGTAAAAAAAGAAGAGTTTTTTCTCGCTGACTAATGTCAACATCCAGCCCGCGCCCAATTCATGGTGACTATTACTCATCTTGAATTGGAGTCGCGAGGCGTTTCTCAATTGACCACCTTGTAGCGACTCTGGAAGCGATTATAAATATTCTCTAACAACAACACGGGGGTGGTATGCCAGAAACTGTTTCAGTAAAGAACATCGGTCTAAGGGGTGTCACGGTCGCTGATACAAAAATCAGCTTCATAGACGGGAATCAGGGGATTCTTATATACCGGGGATACAGGATTGAAGAACTTGCCGAACGATCAACTTTTCCGGAAACGGTATATCTACTGCTGAATGGACATTTGCCGGCTCCAGATGAACTGAAAAGTTTTGAGAAAATTATCGCTGACGAGTCGGAACTCCCTGATTATATCTACGAATGTTGTGGAAAACTTCCTCTCGACTCGAACCCGATGGACGTGCTTCAGGCGTCCGTCCCGTTGCTGGCCATGAGCGATCCTTACCTCAAGGATGATAGCCGAGATGCGAATGTTCGTAGGGCAATGAGACTGATAGCCAAGCTTCCGGTTGTCGTAGCCGCATGGAATCGGGTAAGGAATGGTCTGGCCCCGCTGCCGTATGACAAATCGCTGTCGCACGCCGGCAACTTCTTGTGGCGACTTACGGGCTCCAAACCTGATTCCCAGACAGCTAAAGACCTCGACTGTTGTCTTATTTTGCATGCGGACCACACTTTTAACGCTTCCACATTTGCATGTAGAGAGGTCTGTTCAACCATGGCGCACATGTACGCTGCCGTCGCCGCGGGGGTTGGGGCGCTTTCCGGGAGTCTTCACGGAGGGGCTAACACCAAGGTAATGGAAATGCTCCTGGATATTCAGGACGAACAGGATGTGACAGGATGG
>JAPLJJ010000194.1 GCA_026388665.1 Deltaproteobacteria bacterium | reverse complement strand
GAACCTGACGTATGATCAGATTGATGTGTATAGCCCTGGAAGCCATTAGTTGGCTATTATTGGATCCTAGAGAATCTATAGCTTCGCTTGCGCTTTTTACGGAGTCAAATTGAATTCTTTGAGCAATCATGAGGCTCCCCTTATTCTGCCGTTTCAGAGACATCCACATTATATTATGAGCTAGCCATCTTGATCTTGGGCTTGCGTCAGCCTGACACAAGTCTTACTATAAAAACTCTCAAAAACTATTGAAGAATTTGGAACAAAGTTTCTTGATTAGAATAATCAAACTAATTAGAGTTACACCTTTGGGCTCGGATATCTTCAGAAAGCGCCCAGGAGGTTCATAATGGGTGAGTTTAAGATTAACAAGACTTTTGCCGAAATCAACAAAAAGATTAAGGACGGATCGGTAGTAGTCCTAACTGCCGAGGAAATGATAGGAGCAACCAAAGAACTGGGACCGGTAGAAGCGGCTCGCAAGGTCGACGTAGTCACGACAGGGACCTTCGGAATTATGTGCTCTTCCGGCGCCTTCTTAAATTTTGGGCATGCGAAACCTCGGATCAAAGCAAATAGAGTTTATTTGAATGGAGTTGAAGCTTACGCCGGATTGGCCGCTGTTGATTGTTATCTCGGGGCCGCGCAGACCCGCGAGGATGATCCGTTGAACAAAGTGTTTCCTGGTCGTTTCCGCTACGGTGGGGGCCATGTCATTGAAGATCTAGTGGCGGGGAAAGAGGTCAAATTAGAAGCCTTTGCTTATGGTACGGATTGCTATCCAAATAGACAACATGAGGCGGACATGGCTTTGAAGGATTTCCCTGACGCCTGGTTACTCAACCCTAGAAATGGGTATCAGAACTATAACTGCGCTGTGAATCTCTCAAAAAAAACTATCTATACTTATATGGGAATCTTGAGACCGGATTGCACAAACGCAAATTATTCGACATCCGGTCAGCTCAGCCCTCTATTGAATGATCCCTTTTATAGAACCATAGGGCTGGGAACGCGTATTTTTCTTGGGGGAGGAGTAGGTTACGTCATAGGGAACGGAACCCAACACAACCCTAATGTCAAAAGGTCCGAAAACGGGGTAGTCATGGGTGGAGCTGGAACAATTGCCGTCAAGGGAGATTTGAAAAATATGTCCCCAAAATATCTTAGGGGGGCTTCTCTCGCTGGATATGGTTGTTCCTTAAATGTTGGCATCGGAGTGCCGATTCCTATCCTAAATGAGGAAATGGCTATTTTTACGTCGGTTTCTGATGAGGACATCCATGCGCCAATTGTTGATTATGGCTTTGATTATCCCGAAGGAGGAGGGTCTCCTCTGGGATACGTTACCTACGCTCAACTAAAAACGGGAGAAATAACCTTTGATGGACGAAAGATAACTACCGCGCCCTTGTCCAGTTACGCGATTGCGCTCGAAATAGCCAACTCCCTTAAAGATTGGATCACGACTGGAAGGTTTTTCCTCGGAGAACCCCAGGAAATATTACCGACAGTTTCTTATTGATGGCTTCGTCAAACTGAAATGAATCGTCTATCTAAAATCACAATTTTTGAGCCAAGAACATACAGATCGTTTGAAGAAAACGATATTTTTACTAGTTTCAGAGTGGTTGTGGAAACTTCGGATATTTATATTAGGGCCTTAAAGAATTTGAAGGATCAAGCTAAGGCTTTGATTATCGAATGTCGGGCCCAAATAGAAGACGCCATACATCGCAGACCGGAATTTTTGACGAGTTTTGATCCGATTGATCTGGATCCATTAGATTCTCCTGTTGCGCTACGTATGATTGACGCGGGCACGAAAGCTGGAGTGGGGCCCATGGCGGCAGTTGCAGGCGCAGTTGCCGAATACGTCGGCAGGAATCTTTTACCAATGTCTAGTGAGGTCATAATAGAAAACGGTGGAGACATATTTGTTCATGTAAAACGTCCGGTTGTAATAGGTATTCACGCTGGAGAATCGCCTTTGAGCGATAAAGTTGGTATTAAGATTGGGCCTACGGTCCTTCCAATTGGAGTATGCACATCATCCGGCAAAATTGGACCATCTACTAGTCTCGGAAAAGCCGACGCTGCGACGGTAGTATCGTTCGATGTCAGCCTGGCTGATGCGGTCGCGACTGGATTAGGTAACAGGATTAGGGCCACACGAGACCTCGAATCCGCAGTCAAATGGGCTACAAATATCTATGGAGTAATGGCTGCGCTGGCCATTTTCGAAGACAAGATGGCTGTTTCAGGAGATGTCGAACTCACACCCATTGGTTAGATCATCTTTCCACATCTCTTTCCTGCCCAAAAAAGAAGAAAGGATGTCACATGGCTTCAAAAAATGTGTTGTTAATATTCAAATCCAATATCATGTACAAACCAGTAATTTATAGACTGGCGCGGGACTTTGATCTGATCTTCAATATCTTGGAGGCCAAAATATTGCCTCGGAGGGAAGGAAGAATCCTTCTGGAGCTTAGAGGATCCGAGGATCTTATCGAAAAGGGGATCAAATTTCTAAAACAGAACGAGGTTCTGGTGGAATTACTTTCGGACAAGGTTTGGAGAGAAGAAGACAAATGTGTTCATTGCGGCGCATGCACGGGACTGTGCCCAACGGGCGCCTTAACTATTACACAACCGGAAATGCGAGTTTCTTTTGATGTGGAGAAATGTGTGGCGTGTGGAATGTGTGGCCTTGTTTGTCCTTTCGGGGCGATGAAAGATGTCACCCTTTTTGATCCATTCGCGGAAGGACGCTCTGATAGCAAGTGAATTAATGCGTTACTAAGCATGCCAAGGTTATCGCGTGGTAAGCGTTGACATGGAATTTGGTTATTTCACACTGTTGACCAGGTCGTTATGAATAAACATTTTCTTAAAAAGAAGTTGGAGTGATTGCATGTCAAGAGACCAGAAGGTTAGGAAAATCTTTGAGTACGCGTTGAATCAGGAAAAAACTGGCCTGAGTTTTTTCCAAAACTCAATTGAACGTATGGGCGTAGGCGCAGCGGTAACAGCGCTGAAAAGATTGGTCGAAGAAGAAAAGAAGCACATAAGCTTTATTGAAGGCATACTCAACGAACTCAAAGAGGAGAAAGAGATCAATTTGAGTTTGGCTCAAGATCCCATCCTGGCACAAACTAACTATTTTGATCAGAGGGCCCGTAGCGAGTTTCTTGAACAATGTGTCCAAGGTTCGATGATCCCTGATGTCACGATATTCAATACCGCTTGGTTAATTGAAAAGGATCTTAGTGATTTCTACGCGGCCATGTCCGAAAAGACGGATGGGAAGCCAGCCAAGGCTTTAAACATGCTTTCTAAGTGGGAAAAGGAACACGAGAAGTTTTTCAGAGAATATCGTGACAAGTTGTCCGAAGTGTACTCCCAAATGCCCTGGGGCGGTTGATTAAAGTAGATCTGATTCTCCCCTAAACGGGTAGTTTTGGCGCACAGGCGACAAAATAATTGCGAAAGCCTATGAACCGTTTAGCTAG
>JAPLJJ010000222.1 GCA_026388665.1 Deltaproteobacteria bacterium | reverse complement strand
TACAACGACCACAGCGTCCTGAACATATTGTGAATTAAGAAACAGATACTCACTGGGGGCTTTGGCCGATAGGATCGGTTCCACCTCTCTCAGAAGGCTTTTGTTAATGGGCTTTTCTTGAGTTTGACTACCGGTCAAATCCGAGCACCCTCCGCAAACTCCTACAAGAATAGCAAGCAGGGCAACGACACGGATATCCGGACTTTTAAAGATTGCTGAAAAAAATGTCTTATTCATTTTTTCTCGCGTTAAATGTCATTTCGACCGAAGGAAGAATCTATCCCGATGCTTGGTTAGATTTTTCGTCGCCTCGCTCCTCGAAATGACACAACGCAAACATCCACCTTACGGAGTCATTTGACATCGTTTCTTGTCATTTCGACCTGAGAAATCATTACCAATAACCTGGTAACACACTCGAGCCTTTGGCGTCAGGTTTCTGTCCAACGGTTTGGGATACGCTCTTAATTTGCTTTGTGTCAGAGGCGATAGTAGGCTCAAGGCCCTGATTGATGCCCAGCGTCTTGAAGTTTTTCGAAAACTGCTTCGAGAACCAGTACAATGCCTGGTGTCCGTTAGGATAACGATATGCCGAATATCCATGGCCGCAACTTTGAAAGACATGAACATCCACCGGGAATCCAGATGCCTTCATATCCTGTACTAACTCATAGAGCCGCCCGCCGTTGCTGTACGTGTTGCAACCATCTTTAACATTCGTATTGATGTTGTAGGCTATGCCTCCTGCTTTCTTGATCCTGGCTACATTGCTTCGCCATACGTCGGGTGTCATTGGATAACTCCCGAGATCCGTTTGTTGCCCGCCTGCGTAGGCAAACACATCAGGACGCCGCGCCGAGATCATTATGGCCTGAGCCGCTCCGGCGCACGCGCCGTCAATGCCTCTGAATCGTCGGTCGGGCATGGTCCTGTAATGAGCATCGATGAACGGAATTACCTCTTCTATGAGATATTTCTCGTACGTTGCCGTCGCACCGCCACCAGGGTTCCATAGTGAAACAACAATAAGGTCCTCATACTGATGTTCCCGGAGCCACTGATTGAAAATGGCCAACTCTTGGTCACTTACGTTGTCCTGAAAACTGGTTCTATTCAAAACGCCGGATTTAAGATTGTCCATCGTGAGCGGGGTCTTGCACCAGACAGACCAGTAAGTGGCCCCTCCTAATTCCGGACCGTTGTCCCATCCGGATTTTCCGCCCAACAGATAAACCACGCCATAACGTCTGTTAATATCGGTTTCATAGTTTTCAGGAAGAACTACGTGAACAGGAAAAGGACCCGGAATATCTTGCCCTCCCTTGCCTTTAGCGCTCCGAAAAACATCGGAATGAACCCGAATTACCTCTATATAGTGTTTTGTTCTGAGGAACTTGGTTCGCGCCTCTATCTCCGCCCATGGTTCTTCCTTGGGCGCTGCCTGCGCCACTATCCCGCTTGCAATAATTAAACTCAATAGAAAAAAAGCTATTAATTTTTTTTTGCCGATCATCTTGCCCTCCGAAACACTCTGCCAAATCACAGCAATTTAATAAAACCGCGATTATCTAACATTAACCATGAAGACTTGAACAGGGAACCCTTGCTGGTCAATGGTCTGGCCCGCGCTCGGATCCATAAGTATTACGCTGCTCTTTACATTTACGCCTCTAAGGGCGCATCGAACATAAATGGGGTAGGTTCCTGGACGACCGGCCTGAACCTGGACCTGCATGTCGTAGGTTTTGCTCTCCCCCCAGAGTTCAATCCAAAGCTCGGCCATCGCGACCTTTGTCCTGATCTTGTCCGACATTACGGAGAGGACCGTGCTACCAGCGGGGAAAACACGGCCAGGTTTAACAGAGACGATTCTCAGGCCGCCCGGGTCGGGAGAGGAAACCGTAACACCTCCGTAATCTGATTCAGCGCCCCTGTTCTGGGCTTGTACACTGACGGTAAAGGTCTTACCAGCTTGAACTTCCTGAGGGACCTTAACACTAAGTATTTTGGGTTCAGCCTCTCTGGGCTTCGCAATCTGAAAAACATTTGCAAGCCACGGTTTACCATCGACTGTTACTTCCTCAACATATTCACCATGGGCCAGTTCGCCAGTGATGGATGAGCCGAAATCACGCGGAAAAATCACCTCAAAGTCATTATTGGAAGCGGGGATATTGCCCTGGTAAGACCGCGCTCCTGATGGGCTACGTAGCAATATATCAACCGTTCTTGGGGTGTTAGCATGATTCTGAAACAGAAATTTGACGGCTGTCTTGGTATCGTCTGAAAATTTTGGGATGTGCGTGACGATTTGAGGGACCTGGTTATAGACCTTCCCTGCAAGATGAGAAATCTCCAACTGAGGCCCAGTAGTCTTAGTCGTGGGACTGGATTTTGGGTCGGATCCGGCTTGAACCTGATTACTAGTTTCGTTTGTACCGGGAGTTGTTCGTGCCTTGGCTTCATTTTCCAGAGCAGCCTGCCGTGATTGCTCAGTCGAAGGGATTTGTGAGTTCGGTGGTTGAGCCTGGGCCGGGGCCGGGGGCACTGAAGCCGACTGTCTGTTATCGCTTGAAGTCGGTTGGTTCGAAGGGTCTTCGGCTGTAGCTGTAAGGTCCGGCAACTTGGCTTCGACGATCAAAATATCTTTGGTGTCAGCTCGCGCTCCCCTAAACTGGCCCATGAATCTGGAAAGCCCCTGCGGGGAGTTGATGTTTATCTTATGAACATTACTTCTTTGGGTTGCGTGATAGAGCCACACCTCCCCTCTATCATTAGGTATTGCAATTACTACATGGTAATGAACAAGTTTGTACCCGGGTTCCCGTGTCGGTTTGCTTATGTCCCCGAGATAAGCGTAGCCGGGTTTCATCTGGCTGATTACTCGAGCCCACGCGTTCTGGTCATCCAATCTGAAACCCCTTGAGTTCGTACCATCCGCGGTATCAAGATCAACTCTAGCACCATCCGGCATAATGGCCCTTCGTTGGACCCCATCGGTGAGGTTCATGACCAGGTCAAACCCGAAATCCCAATCTTTGCCAAGGGACGCGCCTGGGCCGCTATTGGATTGTCTGTCCCTTCTCGCCTCCGCTAATGTCCAGTTTTTATCAAACAGGAATCTTGACACGGATAGTACAAGCCCGCTGCAATTAAGGCCTGGTGTGTCAAAGAAACGATCAGGTTGGTCAAAAGTCGTAAAGCGTCCCTGATCATCAAGCGCTCCATCATCCCTGTAAGGGATACCAAGGTGTGTGTCCGCGATCTGGACGGGGTCCATCTTTTCAGCGATTCCCTTTTTCCAGAGGAAATCAGGCGCGTAAAGTTTGGTGGAGAAGGACGGAGTGGGGAATAGCGCGACTAGCAGAAATATTATCAGAATAATACAGCTTTTACAGGGTCTTGTCACCTGACCTCCGGTGTTGACATTATGTTTATATTATAACAACCTGGTGATATCCACGCAATATAGCACGCGCCTCGTGCCTAGCATGCTTTCCGAAATCCTGCAGTAGGGTCGGCCTCCGTGCCGACCGATTAATCTTTGAATCGAGCTTCTCTATACCGACTAATCATATTTTGAATAGCGCATCGATAATAATCCGACGCTTGCGTCGGTAGGGACGCCGACACTAGTGTTGTCCCCATCCGACCCAGTCATAGCGTTCGATTTCAGGCCACCTTCGTAGTGGGTTGTTCAATATGTATCCAGACTTTTCTGTAAACTCCTCATCGTTACGAACTATTCGATCAAAATATTCGCGTTGCCATACTCTGTTCAGTCGCCTGAAATCTGCCTGTAGCCGTCTTGCGGAATATGATTTCCAGGAATGAATGATCTTCTCCAGAGATTTATTTTCATTGGGTTGAACTAGAACGTGGACATGATCATTCATGATAACGTAAGCGTAGAGTAAGAAATCCCGATTTTCAGAGTACATTATGGTTTCAAGGACGGCGGACTTCTCCGGGGGTGACAAGTCGAACTGCGATTTGGATAAACGCCATGTGACAAAATAAACTACTCCATCGAGTCTCCAGTGAGGCAAACCTCCTCGATAAGTTGTTAATGGTCGAAATTTCATAGAGGGGCGGCCTCCGACCAATTAATTATGATATATCAGGGGTCTCGATTGGCACAAGCAAATCGTCGGCAGGGACGCCGACACTACTGAAGACTTAACCCCGATAACTCCTCAGCGCTGTGCACTCAACAATCTACCGGACTGTAAATGTAAGGCGTCGGGCTAACTTGCCATCAAGAAATAGTTCAATCTTCCAGAGGCCGGGTTTATGGTTGAAAAGCTGTCGGGTGGGCATTGATTGCACCCTCGTTGTCCCTTTGCTGTCCCGGTTTATCCCTTGTTTACTTTCGGTCTTAGTGTCATATGTATTTCGAATCTTTCTAAACTCCTGATCTGAAGGGTCATACCAGATGGTTTCAGCGGTGTATTGATTTGTCTCGTTTCTTGGTGTGAAGAAAATGTTCACGGATTCATTAACATTATGGTCAAAGCTGTCCTTAGCGGCGTAGGCCGAACCGGGCGAAAGAAAAACATCTTTAACAAGGTAATACTGTTCGTCAGAGGAAGTTGATTCTATCCCCTTCCATTTTCCGGGGTTTATTACTCCACAACCGGCCGACCAGCAAAAAATGAAACAGGCTACTAGAAGAATCATCCGATTTGGGGGAAAATTTCTTCCTGATAATTTGAACGCCTTCAAAATAGATCCCTCTTTCATCGACTCCTCATAAATGAGTTACGCGGCGTCATGATCAGCTTGCCTGACCATAGCGACTTCATCGCATTCCGGAAACTTTGGACATTTTACGCAATCCGCCCAAATCTTGTGGGGGAGTAGATTTTTGTCCATTATGGCAAAACCCAATTTCGCGAAAAGACTAACCCTATAGGTTAACACAAAAACCTTCTTAATGCCCAATTCACGGGATTCCTGAACCAGGGCCTCTATTAACTTACGACCTATGCCTTTCCTCTGGAGCCGACTGTGAACCGCCACTGATCGAATTTCCGCAAGATCTTCCCATACGATTCTAAGAGCGCCACAGCCAAGGATTTCCCCGGTTTTGTCATTCACCGCGACGGAAAAATCTCTAATCTGAGCGTACAGGTCCGCTATTGCGCGTGGCAACAGGTGCCCGCCTTTGGCCTGTTCGGAGATCAGGGAGTGGATTTTCTTCACATCCGGCAGGCAAGCTTTTCTAATCAAATTATGTCCCATTTTGAGTCTCTCGCACCAAGCTTCTCACATGTTCGCGAACCGGCTCCGAGTCTTCAGACGCTCCCAGCATTCGAGTCAATTCATCTATCCGCTCTTCCTGACCAAGACGAGCGGCTTCCAGAGAAGTTCGGCCATCTCTTACGAATTTCCTCACAGCAAGATGATGATCAGCGCGGGCAGCGATCTGATGTAAGTGTGTGATACAAATTGTCTGCTGCTGTTTTGCCACCCTGGCCAACCTGTCTCCTACCGCGACGGCTGTGTGACCACCAATGCCCGCATCAACTTCATCGAACACGAGTGTGGCAGCTTGACCCGTGGAGTCAATTTCGAGCGCCTTCAAAGCCAGCATTAGCCGGGACAATTCTCCCCCGGACGCGATTTTGGCAAGAGGCCTCTCGGCTTCCCCAGGATTAGACGCAAGAAAAAACTCAACATTTTCAAGTCCCTTGGGTCCCCACCTTTCCTTTGAAAGCTCCTTAAATCTCACAGAGAAGATAGCGTCACGCATCGCGAGGTCTGAAAGCTCTTTTTTCATCGCGACCTCCAGATGCTTCGCAGCGTCACGCCTTTTTTTCGAGAGCGTTTCAGCTTCTATCAGAAATTCTTTCTCAGAGATTTCTAATCTTTTTTCACATTCTTTCAAATTGTATTGAGTGTCAAAGACGGTGGTAGCCTCATTTGTCAAGGTTTGAAGACGGCCCAGAAGATTCTCAATATCCGCCCCGTACTTCTTTTTGAGTTTCTTCAAGTACGCGACCCTTTCCTCAATATGTTCCAACCTTGAAGGGTCATCGTGCGTATTCTCCGCAACGTTTCGCAACTCAAGAGCGACATCTTCAAGTTGATAAACCGCCCCATCAAAATTCTCAGCGACCCCATTCATTTTGGGATAAACAGAAACAAGGGCTTGGATCCATTTCTTAACTTCGGATAGATTCGCTATCACACTTCCTGACTTTGAATACAGGCGTTGATATGCTTCGTAGGCTTTTTCACGAATTTGAGACGCCTTTCTAAGGATATCCCGCTCCTCCAACAGCTCTTCTTCTTCACCGATTTTCAGATTTGCCTTGGTTAGTTCCTCAATCATGTATGTGTTTTCAGAAGCTTCTGTTTCAAGCGCCAGAAGTTTCTTTTTTGCAGATGTAAGTTCATCAGAGGCTCTACGAACGTTATGGTGGAGTTGCTCGACCTTTTTTCGTTGAGCCTCCAGATTGGAAGACCGATCTAATATTTCAATATGTTCATCAGGGTTAAGCAGCACATGACTTTCATGCTGACCGAACACGGTAACGAGCCGCTTCCCGAGAGTTTCAAGGGTGGAGAGATTGGTAAGGCGCCCATTGATGAAGCATCTTGATCGCCCGTTCTGATGAATTCTGCGGGAGATTATAAATTCACCCGAATCTTCAATTTCGAGTTCAAGATCTTCTGGGATAAGGCTTCTATCCGTAAGCTCAAAAAGGGCCTCTACTCGAGTCTCTTCAGCGCCGGTTCTTATGAAATCCTGGCTTCCCCTAGCGCCAAGAATTAGACTGAGCGCCCCGATCAAGATCGATTT
>JAPLJJ010000008.1 GCA_026388665.1 Deltaproteobacteria bacterium | reverse complement strand
CGTGTCACATTACTTTCTCGATGTCCCCCGGCCTCCAAGTCTGGTTGAAGAAAGGCTCGGTCGGGCCATAGAGTCGAAGGATTACGAAAAAACCTTTACCGGGAACGGTCTTCAACCAGTTTTTGTTTTCGCCTGGGGATTGAGGTCCGAAATAGAAGTCGGTTGACCCGTCGGCATTTGCAACAGGTTTGTCCATGCTGTTGATCGATGGGAACGGCTGGCCATTGTCCAGACCCGATGCAGTGAGAGCGTCGTATACCGTCACAGACCAGAACAGATGAGCCGGCACGTCTTTAGGCAAGCTCAGTCGGTACGCATTTGCTCCGGAAAGGTAATTTCCTCCTGAATCGTTCATCGCCGCCAGATACTTAGCGCCTACGTTTACTATGTTTACTGCCATGCCGGGGCTTGTAGAGTAACCTATAGAAAAAAAGGCGCTACGTAGATCACACTGAGCGTATGTGGGAGTAGTGAAATCGGGACTACCTCCGGGGAAACCGTTCAGCCACTGACGATCGTGATACCATTTCTTGGCTCCGCCTGGTCCGGAGGCAGCGACCCGACTCATCCCAAATGCTACCCGGGCGGCACGATCAAGTGTGGATCTCATCCGGGCGTCTGGATCAAAGGCCTTGCCCTTGGCTATGCCAAGACTCTCTGCCATGCCGCGCATCCACATGTCCGCCGGGTCCACATATTCGTGATTGATGAAACGCGAGAACATGTCGAAGGCCGTCCCATCCCTGGGAAAAAGCATGTCGGCCGGCACATTCGAAGCATCAGGAAGTTTCATCGGCTCGGCATTGTCCTTCTTACCCGGAGGATAGATCAGCGTCCGCTCTATCAGCGCCACTGGGGGCCCAAGGTCTGTAGGGTTTTTGAAGAAGCCTCGCCAGAAAACGAACACCCCGTAGGTGCGCGAACGCATTGTGTAGTATCCATCCGGCGGAGTGCCTTCGTAGTCGGGCGGTAATAGGAGGTACTTGCCGCCTTTGCCGTGGTCAGGCCCTGGTAGTCCAACGTCGCCGCACCAAACACGGCCGTTGATCTTACCTTCGGAGCAGATTGGACGCTGCCAGAAATCGTCCAAAATACCCTGCAGACCTGGCGGAACCTCGATGACGAGCGGGCCATCCTTGAGGTCGAGGTAACCCATAGCGTAAATGACATCGGAATTCGGTGTGGTGATAAGAGTCTTGGCGTTAAGTCGTGTCCTAAACACCGGCAGTACGTTGTAGCCTTTGCCAAAGATTTTTTCCGAGCCTTCCTTCATGCCATACATACTTAGCGCCGGTAGCGCCCAAAGGTAGGTCTGCACAGCCCGCTGGAACAGGAGTTCATCCGCAAGAAGCTTTGTTGCCTCAGCAGTCGGGAAGCCCTCGTGAAATATCTCATTGGGAAGCTTTCTCGAGAGAGTAGTTTGGGCGAAAGTGGTTGCCGCGAATAGAGCGAGCAGGCTTGCCATGGTAAGGACACGATATATAACTTTCATACGTCTAATCTCCTGTTCTGCCGTTGGGCAATTGCGAGGACAGGGTCAAACAAGCCTAATTAATGATTAGCCTTCACAAGTGTAATTGTCGCCAGTGCGCAAATCGAATTGAAGTCGGGCATAGATAAGATTTTTGTCGGGGATAGAGCGTATACTCCAAACTTTAGGTCAACAATGCGCCTCTTTGCCCGCATGGGGCAAAATTTGTTGAAGAGACCCTGGGCATTAGACCATCTATTATTCGTACGTTTCTTCAGTTTTACTTCTTCTTTGATTGTACTCAATTTCCAAAGACACCAACCTGGCGTGCTGATGGACTCAATGGAAGTATGTCGCCATAACCGACACTTGTCATGGTCATATAACTGAAATATGTGAGTCTACCCATAAGCGTGTGTACATCTCCGCTGAGCTTTGGGACATCTATGTTGAAGGCTTCCGGGTTGAATGTGCAGACTATTAGATAGAGGTAACCGAATAAAATGGCTGTCAACATGTAAGCGGCAATTGAGCCGGCAATTCGCCGGTAGGTTATAGGTCCTGCCTTGAAGACATGCATTAAAATTACCGCTATTAACGTTGCGGACAGAACAGTTCTGAGGCCGAGGGACATGAACAAGGCTCTTGAACTTGGGTATGCGTATCCCCAGTAATGGGAACCCAAACCCACCGCAGCTATTATAGCTACGACTCGGGCCCAGTGCGGAGTTTGGCTGACCGCCATCACACCGGTTATCAGCACTCCTATAAAAACCAGATGTATGGCAAATCCGCCAAAATCAGAATCAATGAAAGGATAAATCACAAAGGTCTCAAGCAAAAGTACAACAAGCAGTCCTGTTAGACCTACGTCTTCAGCCCATAGCTTTTTAGAAGCCTTTGAAATCATTGTTTTAGTTGCATCCTCAGTAAATGGTGAACACGGTGGTATTTGAGGTAAATTCAGTTTTAAAAGGATTTCTTATTAGTTACAGAATATTATATCATAATATTATACTAAGTTGTAAATTAATGAATTAATTAACTGTTATTTTACAGTTTTAATACAATTGTTGGAGAGAAGACTTTTACAGAAAACTCGGTTTCCGTAAAATGAAAACTGGTATGGCGATTTTAATGAACGCCAATAAAATAGACCTATTTATCAAACTAATTTATTAAATGTGGAAATTGCGTCTACCGGCTCTGAATAGAAATTCGTTTGAAATCTATCGAATAATGTTATATGGCGCTCTAGTAAGAGCTCTTGCTGACATGCCTGGGTTCAAGTTCCGAGGTTGTAATATGTCTAGGACTTTCACGTTAGATCGGGGATAGTAACAGTGGATACCATTAAATTGATGCTCGCTTTTTCGCCATGGATCGCATTCTGGATCATTTCATCTGGCCATTCTATGCTACGGCTCCAAATTGGAATTTGTGTAGCCACAGTCCTGGTGGCAGTGATGGGCCTGACAAAACTACACCGCGGCGCAATCTTGTGGGCAGGGGTCTTATTCTTTGCATTTGCTTTAGTCTCAGTGGTTTGGCTGAGGGACATGTGGGTAGTCCAGCATTTAGGAGTCCTCGCAAGCGGAACCCTTTTTGTGTCTACGCTTTTTTCAGTCTTCTTAGGGCGTCCATTCACTGAAGATTATGCGCGTGAACACGTACCGAGGGAATTATGGGACTCTCCAGCTTTCATTCGTAGCTGCTACACTGTCACGAGTGCTTGGGGGTTCATTTTTTTGGCTAATACTCTGGTCAATCTTGCAAAGCTCTACCACCCCGAGGCCAGCGAGTGGTACTATCAAGGTGTGGAATTCGGTTTTGTCATCTTAGGTATCGCATTCACCACAATCTACTCGCGGCGTGCCAGACGGAAGCGCCTGGCTTCATTTGAAGAAACAATCGACGGTGAGCCTTAAATAGCGCCTGGCCTTGAATCCGCCTTATTCGGATGAGCGAAAAACCTTGCCCCCACTTTGCCCCCGTGCATGACCTCTGTTATAGCGTCATAAGCCTTCGAGTATCCTTCTTCATATGTGACGCTTATCCATGCCTGTTCAACAATGACGCCTTCCACCCATCCAGTTTTTTCCTCCAGGCTTTACCTATTCTTCCCGATCATGAGATCAGTTTCTCCTGATTTTTCTGTTGTGAAAATAGGGCCGGCGTCCGGCCTGAAATTATCCATGAGCTGCCGTTTGCCGATCGATCCCGCAGTCTCAACATCGCTGCCAACGCTTGATAGACAATCTTTTGTCTGCAGTCTTCATTCCGGAAGAGCATTTGGTTTGGGCCCCGTGTGAAGTTAGATCTTTATCAATTTCTTTGTGTAACATCGTGTCAAATTTTCTAACTCCCGGTCTTTAGCAATTCCCAGCTCAAAATTTACTGGATCCACCACGGGGCGATTTCTAACAATTGTGTTGATTCTAAAGGACACGCGTGTCAAACAAGGACATATGCAAAAAAATGTTTTGATTATTTAAGTCGGCAGGAGTTTCTTTCGAATCATGCGTTTAGGACGGATAGAGTAGGGGGCGATATCTACCTTTCCGCAAACACAAACTGGGGCTATCATCAGAACAAAATAACCCGATATCAGGACAATAGGCAAAAGAAAAAGGGGAGGAGGATGGTGAACCGCTGCAAAGATATTTCGTGCTTGACCGAAAAGCAGAAAGCACGATGTCACGGCCGTCAGATAGAGGGATCAAAACGCCTTTCAGCCGAACCGGCAATAGAACCGGCAATAATTTTGTTTCTTGCGTTAACAACTTATTGATTTATAGTGAATAAATTACGTTAAAAATGCGGCAATAGGGGAAAGAATATATCGTATGAAAGCCACAGAAAGCATAACATTGATGGAACCGATGCTGCCGCCGGATGGTGAGAGTAGTCTCGAAGACCTCGCCTTTGATATGGCAACGAAGGCCAGTGGATTAGCGAGCCAATTGCCTCTGGCTGTGCGACGGGGCATGGGCGATCTTGTCCGGTCAATGAACTGTTATTACTCCAACCTCATAGAGGGACATGATACGCACCCCCGCGATATTGACCTCGCCCTGTCTCATGCCGACTATTCGACTGATGCGCAGAAGAGGGCGCTTCAATGCGAAGCCGTTGCCCATATAGAAGTTCAGCGGCTCATCGATCATCACAAAGATTTACAGGTTGAGACGACAAGCGTTGATTACCTTGTCTGGCTGCACCGCGAGTTTTGCCAACGCCTGCCGGAAGAATTGCTTTGGGTTCAAAATCCAGACACTGGCGAACGGCTGCGCGTGATCCCTGGTGAACTGCGAACAGGATGGGTGCAAGTTGGAAGTCATATTCCGCCAGACGCCGAAGGGCTGCCTCGTTTTCTGTATCGGTTTGCCGCTGCTTATGATAGAAAAAGATTGTCGAGAATACGCCAGATCGTAGCTCTTGGCGCGGCGCATCATCGCTTGCTTTGGATACATCCCTTTTATGATGGCAGTGGACGGGTTACGCGCCTTATCTCCCACGCCTCGCTTCAACGGTGTGGGGTAGGGAGTAGCCTTT